>NZ_JBNDJH010000015.1:0-175845 GCF_050434865.1 Pseudomonas silensiensis | reverse complement strand
GCAACCGGGTAGCAGTGTTCAAAAGCAGGTTGAATGTGGGGGCGAGTCCATACATAGCAGCTGGCGAAGCCTGCGTTCGGCTGCGAAGCAGTCGTAAACCCTGCGCACGCGGTTTTCCTGAGGTACCGCGTCGTTGGATTTTACGACTGCTGCGCAGCCGAACGCAGGCTTCGCCAGCTGCTACAGAGATTGGGTTAGCAGATCGATTGCAGCATTCGTTGCAGCATGGCGTCGCAGGCGGTGAGTTGTTCGAGGCTGACGAATTCGTCGGGTTTGTGGCCTTGATCCATGCTGCCGGGGCCGCAGACGACGGTGGGAATGCCTGCTGCGTCGAACAGACCACCTTCGGTGCCGAACGCTACCGTTCCGAACTCTCGGGAGCCGGAGAACGCTGCAATCAACTCAGCCGCTTCACTGTGCGCATCGGTCGCCAACCCGGGATACGCCGACAACTCGCTGAAGCGAATCTCACTCTGTTCACTCACGGCACGCATGCGCGGCAAAACCTGCTGTTCGGCATAGGCCTTCAGCTCCTGCGCAACCTCACTCGGATCATGCGAGGGCAGGGCACGGATTTCAAAGTCGAAGCGGCAATCCGCGGGGACGATGTTCAGGGCCTTGCCGCCGGAAATCACGCCGGTTTGCACCGTGCTGAACGGTGGATCGAATCGCGCATCGTGATGCTCGGGCGCTTTGAGCCGGTGGCCAATCCGCCCCAGTTCACCGATCAGTTCGGCTGCGTATTCAATCGCATTGACCCCAAGCGGCGCGTACGCCGAATGGCAGGCTTCACCGTGAATGTCGCAACGCATCGCCAGTTTGCCTTTATGGCCGAGCACCGGTTTGAGTTCGGTCGGCTCGCCAATGATGCAGAGCATCGGTTTGACCGGGCGCTTCTCCAATTCTGACAGCAACGAACGCACACCGAGGCAACCGACTTCCTCATCATAGGAAAGTGCGATGTGCACCGGCAGCCGCAGCGTGGCTTTAACCAGCGCCGGGACCAGGGCGAGCACGCAGGCGATGTAGCCTTTCATGTCCGCCGTGCCGCGACCGTACAACTTGCCGTCGTGCTCGGTGAGTTTGAACGGCGCAACGGTCCACGGCTGGCCGTCGACGGGCACCACGTCGGTGTGCCCCGACAGCACGATGCCAGGCCGGTCAGCCGGGCCGATGGTGGCGAACAGGTTGGCCTTGCTGCGCGGCTCGTTGTAGACCAGCTCGCAAGGCACGTCGAAGCATTCAAGGTAGTCGCGGACGAACTCGATGAGGTGCAGGTTTGATTCGCGGCTCGTGGTGTCGAACGCCACCAACGTTTTTAGCAAATCGAGGCTGTTGCTCATCGGTCGTCTCCGGCGACACCGTAGCCAGGGGATTTGTCAGGGGCGAGGGCGCGGTCGATGTAGTCCTGAACCTGTGGGCGATAGGCGTCCCACAATTTCTCAAGCTGGCCGATCGGGTCGTGATCCGCCCAATCTACCCGTAGGTTGATGATCGGCCAGGTCAGCTCGCCGACCACTACCACCGCCGCCGAATGCACCGGCCCGGCTTCGCCGCCCGCCGCGATGGCCGCTTTCATGGCCGCGAGCAGGCGGTCGGTCAGTTGACCTTCGCCATGCTCGAACGCCTCGACCATGGCCTCGATCACTGATCGGTCCGCCAGCATGTTGCCGGCAGCGACGCATTGGTCGCCGGACACGGCATTGTGGTTGCCCAAGGTTTGCGCGCCGCTGAAGTGCGCCGTTCGGCCGAGATGGTCAATCGCTGTGATCTGGCGGTATTGGCTGTAGCCGTTGCGGGTCAGGACTTTGTCCAGTGCTTCAGCAGGCGCGAGGCCTTGTTCCATGAGGGCAAGGACTTCCGGGCCGAGCGATGGCAGGGTGATGTTTTGCGTAGAGACGGCGCCGACACCCGGCAGCAGCCAGGGGCAACGGGCGCCGACGGCGATGCTGGAGGAACTGATCGCAATGCCGAACTGACCGGTTTCGGGGCAACGGGCGGCGATGGAGAAGGTCATGGGTTTTGCTCCTTGGATTGCCTTGGCGAATGAGGTGTCTGTGCGGACGCCATCGCGAGCAGGCTCACTCCTACAGAGGATCTTCGGTGGCCACAAAATTTGTGTACGACGAATAACCTGTGGGAGCTGGCTTGTCTGCGATGGCCGCGACTCGGTAAACCTGCTTACTCAGGAATCACCGCAATCACATCAATCTCCATCAACCACTGCGGCTGGCCCAACGCCGACACCACCAACCCGGTCGAAATCGGAAACACCCCTTTGAGCCACTTGCCCACTTCCTGATACACCGGCTCGCGATAACGCGGGTCGATTAGGTAGGTGGTGGTTTTCACGATGTGGCTAAGGTCGCTGCCAGCTTCTTCGAGCAACTGTTTGACGTTGCGCATGGCTTGTTCGGTTTGCGCTCGCGGATCGCCGAGACCTACCAGGTTGCCTTCGAAGTCAGTGCCGACCTGACCGCGAACATAAACGGTGTTGCCGGCCCGGACGGCTTGGCACAGGTCATTGTCCAGGCTCTGGTTCGGGTAGGTTTCCTTGGTGTTGAACATGCGAATACGGGTATGGGTTGGCGTGGACATTTGAAGCTCCTGAAAAAGAAAATTAAGCACTGACCGTTGTTTTGTGGGCGACAGGGGCGGCTTCTGCCTCACGTTGCGCGGCGTCGTGGTAGTCGAGGTATGAACGCTGGATGGCGATGTGATCAGCCACGTACTTGGCGTCGTGCCAAACGCCCCAGATGAACGAAGACCCGCGGCGGGACTGCCACGGCAGGCCGAGGAAATACACGCCCGGCTCGCTCGACACGCCGCGTTGATGCGCCGGCTTGCCGTTGTCGTCGAAGGCATCAACCTTGAGCCAGCTGTAATCCGTGGCAAAACCGGTGGCCCAGATGATTGAGGTCACGCCGGCCTTGGCCAGGTCGAGCTGAAGGATCGGGTTGGTCACGCACTCCGGATCGGAAAAGGTAATGCGCGCTTCAGGTTCTTCCGGCAGGTCCAGGCCATTGCGTTCGATGTAGGCGTCAGCCGCGTTGAGCAGCGCCAGATAGTTCTCGTCGCCGCGCGCCAGGTTCTCGGCAAGGTTCGGTTGAAACGTTGCTACGCCGCCGTTGAACGATTGGGTCAAACCGACCAGCGTCATGCCGCGATGAGCCAGCCCACGGAAGTCCACCGTGCGCCCGCCGTGTGCACCGCTCACCGCGATGGTCACGTGTTCCCGGCCGGGCTTCATGGCCGCCTGATCCCACTCTCCCAGAACACCCAGCCACCAGCAGAAATCACGGTTGCGATAGGCGCGAGGAGGGCGGTCGTGGGCGCCGACCGAGAGGTAAACCTTCTTGCCGGCACGCTGTAGTTCATCGGCGATTTGCACGCCCGACGAACCGGCGCCGACCACCAGAACCGCGCCTTCGGGCAGTTGCGCCGGGTTGCGATAGTCGGCGGAGTGGATCTGCAGGAATGGCTGATCTTTCGGCGCGATTGGCGGGATAACCGGACGCTGGAAAGGCCCTGTGGCAGCCACCACGCGGTTGGCCTCGATCACGCCTTCGGAGGTTTCAATGGTGAAGCCCGGGCGACCGACATTGCGCTCGACCTTCAGCACGTCCACGCCGGTGCGGATCGGGGCGTTGAATTTCTTGGCGTAGGCTTCGAAGTAGTCGGCGACCCGCTCTTTGGGGGCAAAGTCGTCGGGGCTCAGGTCGTCGAAATCGAGACCGGGAAAACGGTCGTGCCAGGCCGGACCGTTGGCCACCAACGAATCCCAGCGCCCGGTGCGCCAGCGCTCGGCGATACGGTTGCGCTCCAGCACCAGGTGCGGCACGCCGAGTTTGCTCAGGTGTTCACTCATGGCCACGCCAGCCTGACCGGCGCCAACAATCAGCGTATCTGTTTTTATTTTTTCAGTGGTCATCTCTATACCCTTCGAAGTTGGATTTAGGTCGGTAACGGCCTGCCATTTCTTGGGGTCAAGACTAGGGATCACCCTGGTATCGGTAAAATATTATTAAGCTGGCATTTGAGTATAAATAACTGATGCAGAGCGTTTGTTTCGGCGGTTTTCCCTTTAAACGCTAGGCGCTGGCATCGGCTTCATGCTCATCGGCGAAGGCCATGAGCACCTCCAGATCGAGTACATCCAGCTTGATTCGGGAAATAAATGCGGAGAACGCCAGGTTGGCGGCGAGCAGACGCAGATCGGAGGCCCAGGCCGGAACATGAACCGGCCCCTTGAGCCAGCCGGACTCGAAGAGCGGCGCCAGGCGCACGGTATCGCCCAGACTGAGGCGCCCGGCGAACAGATGGCCCACCAGTTCCGGCCGGTTGTCGCGGATTGCGATGCGAAGCAGGGTATGCACGCCGAGCAAACCGGTCAGGTAGGCGGCATCCTTGGTGAACGCCGAGCCGCCGCGCAGGTCGGCGCCGCGGAACACCCGTTGGGTCGAGCGGAAGGACTCCTCTTGTGACTGACCGGCGGCGAGAAAACCTTCGAATACCTGAATGAAATCGGCACCATCCAGCGCCTGCTGGACCGCGAGTACGCGCAGGGCGAGGCGGCGCAGGCGGTTGATGTCCATGCTGCCGGTGAACAGCTCGGCCAGGGTGGCGATGCCCTCCTGGGTCTGGGTCGTGCGTGGCGCCCCCAGGCCCAGGCTTTTGAAGTTGGGTTGCAGCGCGCCGTTTTGTGCCGTGGCGACATGCACGAAGGCCTCATGTTGCAACAGCTGGTTCTTGTCCAGTTCCGAGAACAGGGCGCTGGCACGCAGACGGATGCGACTCGCCCCGGCGATGGCCTTGGCGGCCAGGGTCGGATCGAGCACGACGCTGATCCGGCCGGGGCCAAAGAAACGGTCCAGTTCCGGCTGCATCCAGGCGGCGAAGACATCGGCCGGGATGTCGGCCGGGCTCGGTGGAATCCGCGCGCCGCCCAGAAGGGCATCGGTGGTCTTGAGGAAGAATTGGGCCGCGTCCAGCATGCTCAGTTTCAGGCGTGAATAGTAGAAGTCCGGGCGCCGGTACAGCGCTGACGAATACTGAGTAAAAGCCGGTGTGCCGATGGCACCGAGCATGTGCCCCGCCGTGGCATAGCTGCGCGCCGTCATGGCGAGGTGACGCCCGGCCGGATGGCCCTCATCGCAGCGGCCGATAAAGGTTTCAAGGGCGGCGATGTCGGCGCTGTGGTCACGCGGGCTCAGCTCGACCTTGGGCAGTTCTGCCTGCCCGGCACGCCAACGTGCCAGGAACACCTCCTCGACCCCATCCGGCCAGGCCAGGGCCTCCAGCACGCGGATCTTGCGGGCCAGGCCGGGCAGGGCGGCATCGAGTTCGGACAGGGGCGCGGCGCTCACAGAGACCTCCTTGGAAACAAGGTTCAATCGCAAAAGTTTAGTCGTTGTCGATGCATTCCGTTGTGAGAGCTAAAGTCTGAACTAAGCTGTCCGGTGTGCTTGCGGATGCAGGGTTCAGGCCATCCTGGCACGGCTGAAAACCAGGACCACGCTGACGCAGCCGCCGTGGCGAGGATGAGCGCATGCAAAGCACTGACGAGCAAAAACGGGCCCGTGTACTTGATCCGGTCGATCGTGTCACGGAGGTCATCTTCGGCCTGCTCATGGCAATGACCTTCACCGGGACCATCAGCGTGGCCACGTCTGGCCAGGAGGCGGAACGGACGATGATGATTGCCGCGCTGGGTTGCAACCTCGCCTGGGGCCTCGCGGACGCCGTGATGTATTTGCTGCGAACCCTGATCGAGCGCACACGCAACCGTACGCTTCGCACCAACCTGCTCGGGGCGAAGGATGCCGCTGCCGGGCAAGCGCTCATTGCTGAGGCGTTACCCGCGCGTCTCGCCGCAGCGGCCGGCCCTGAAGAGCTGGAATCGTTGCGTCGCCGCCTGGTCGACTATTCATCCATGCCGGCACAGCCGCGCCTCGGTTGGGATGATTTCAGGGGCGCTGTCGGCGTTTTCCTGTTGGTGGTGTTATCGACATTCCCGCTTGTCGTGCCGTTTCTGTTGCTCGACCAGACAGCGCTCGCCGTGCGCCTGTCTAACCTGGTCGGACTCGGAGTGCTGTTCATCGCCGGTTGGATGCTCTCGAAGTACGCCGGCGCAAAACCGTGGCAAGGCGGTCTGGCGACGGCAGTTACCGGCGCTGTACTGATCACTGCGATCATCGCGCTCGGCGGATGAGCAGATTGCAACCCTACGCTGTTTATTGGTGAGGTCTCGATCATGGCAAAGGACAAGAAAAAAGCCCCCAAGAGTCAATCTGCTGAAAGCCCGAAACTGAAGGGCAAGGATTACCTTGAGCAACTGCGCACCCTGCACGTCGAACTGGTCAAGTTGCAGGAGTGGGTAAAAGCCAAGGGCATCAAGATCTGCATCGTCTTCGAGGGGCGCGATGGCGCTGGCAAGGGCGGAACGATCAAGGCGATCACCGAGCGCGTCAGCCCGCGTGTCTTCCGGGTGGTGGCGCTGACGGCGCCGAGTGAGCGAGAGAAAAGCCAGATGTATATCCAGCGTTACCTGCCGTACCTGCCTGCGGCGGGCGAAGTGGTGATCTTCGATCGCAGTTGGTACAACCGGGCGGGCGTCGAGCGTGTGATGGGGTTTTGCACCAAAGAGCAGGTTGCCAGTTTCCTGAAGACAACGCCTCTGGTGGAGCGTGCAATCGTCGCCTCGGGCGTGATCCTGCTCAAGTATTGGCTGGAAGTCAGCGAAGACGAGCAGACCCGCCGGCTTCAGGAGCGCATCAAGGATGGGCGCAAAATCTGGAAACTGACCCCCATGGATCTCAAGTCTTACAGCCGCTGGTATGACTATTCACGCGCGCGTGACGACATGTTCAAGGCCACCGACACCGATCATGCCCCATGGCTGGTGGCCAACTCCAACGACAAGCGGCGGGCGCGCCTTAACATCATCAGCGATTTGCTCAGTCGTATCCCGTACAAGGAAGTAGCGCGCGAGGAGGTGATATTGCCCAAACGGCAGAAGCCAGCCGGCTATCGCGACCCGGGTTATCCGCATCGGCGGGTTCCCGAAAAATTCTGACGGGCACATGTAAGCGAATCTGCGCTGTCTACCTATAGGGCACAGTTCTATGAGCGATTCGGACGCTTCGCCACCCGTCCCGGAACCGGGCCGGATTGCACGCCGCAATACCGGCGACGAAACCGGCTGGGACCGCTGGCTGCCTGGGCTTCGCACGTTGCGCGGGTACCAGATTGCCTGGTTGCGTCACGACATCATGGCCGGGCTGGTGCTCACCACGATGTTGGTGCCCGTCGGCATCGCCTACGCCGTGGCATCGGGCGTCCCCGGCATCTATGGCCTCTACGCGACCATCGTTCCGCTAATCGCTTACGCATTGTTCGGGCCTAGCCGGATTCTGGTGCTGGGCCCGGATTCCTCGCTGGCCGCCGTTATCCTGGCGGTCGTCCTGCCCCTGTCGGGCGGTGACCCGCAGCGCGCCATCGCCCTTGCGAGCATGATGGCGATCGTTTCAGGCGCCGTGTGCATCCTGGCGGGCATCATGCGTTTGGGTTTTATTACGGAGTTGCTGTCCAAACCGATCCGCTACGGGTACATGAACGGCATCGCGTTGACCGTATTGATTAGCCAATTGCCCAAGTTTTTCGGTTTTTCGATTGAGTCCCACGGCCCGCTGAGAAACATTTGGGCCATCGTCACCGGGGTGATGGAAGGAAAGACCAACTGGGCCGCGTTCACGATCGGCGCAGCCACCTTGGTTGTGATCCTGCTGCTCAAGCGCTTCAAGCGCGTGCCGGGCATCTTGATCGCCGTGGCAGGTGCGACCGTTGCCGTAGGTGTGCTGGACCTTGCCGCGCGTGCGGGGGTGTCGGTCCTCGGTGTTCTTCCACAAGGTTTACCTGCGTTCGCCATCCCCTGGATCACCCGCGCCGATATGGTCCCCGTGCTCATCGGCGGTTTCGCCGTCGCCCTGGTGTCATTCGCCGACACCAGCGTGCTCTCGCGTGTCTATGCGGCACGGACCCGTACCTATGTCGATCCTAACCAGGAGATGGCGGGGCTTGGTCTTGCCAATCTGGCGGCGGGATTTTTCCAGGGCTTTCCGATCAGCAGCAGTTCTTCACGTACCCCCGTGGCTGAAGCCGCAGGTTCCAAAACCCAGTTGACCGGGGTTGTCGGCGCGTTGGCAGTGGCCTTATTGCTGATGGTTGCGCCGAACCTGTTGCAGAGCTTGCCCAGCAGCGCACTGGCAGCGGTCGTGATCGCGGCGGCCATCGGCCTGATTGAAGTCACCGACCTGCGACGCATTTATCGCATCCAGCGCTGGGAGTTCTGGCTGTCGATCGTCTGTACCGTAGGCGTAGCTGTGTTCGGTGCGATCGAGGGCATCGGGCTGGCCATCGTGATCGCCGTCATCGAATTTCTGTGGGATGGCTGGCGGCCTTATTCCGCGGTGCTGGGGCAAGCCAAGGGGGTCAAGGGCTACCACGACATCCAGCGTTATCCCGACGCCAGCCTTATCCCCGGCCTGGTGCTGTTTCGCTGGGATGCGCCGTTGTTTTTCGCCAACGCCGAACTGTTCAATGCGCGAGTGCTCGACGCAGTGGCAACATCGCCAACGCCCGTGCGCTGGTTGATCGTTGCGGCCGAACCCGTCACCAGTGTGGACGTGACCTCTGCCGACGTGTTGGCTGAACTGGACGACACCTTGCACGCAGCGGGCATCAAGTTGTGCGTGGCCGAGATGAAAGACCCGGTCAAGGACAAACTGAAGCGATTCGGGCTGTTTGCACGGCTTGGCGAATCGGCGTTCTTTCCAACCATCGACGATGCCGTCGAGAGCTACCTCGTGATCCATCCGGTGGAGAGTGCGGGTCGGCAGGACGCGGCGCGCTGAGTGGTATTGGTGTCACTCAGCGACGGTCCTTTTCAACGTTATCCAGATCGACTGGATCGCCCGGTTTGACGCCGAGTTTGTCGCGAATATCCTCGAACATCGCGTCGTATTCCTTGTGCCCGCGCATGATGAGACTGGCACTGGTGGGCACGCCATGCCTGGCCGCAGCCTTGGCCACGTGGCTGGCAAAATTGAAGGCCGTGTCGCGGTGCATATCGAATTCTTCAGTAAAGCTTTTACCTGATACCGCTCCGTCCATCTTGAAGTGCATCAGCATGCCTTCCTTCGGGTCGCGGCGGACTTCATAGAAGACATCAATGTTGTATTCCGGGACTCCGGGCGTGCCAGGAGCATTAGTACGGTTCAGGTGACCGGGCTTGAACATGATCGGCTCCTTTTCGGATGGATGGCTAGCTTCTTGGCATCGGCTGGAGTCCAAATGACTTGGATTTCAGTCCGTGGAAATCACGTTAATGGAGCGTGTTCCATAGCGTGCTGCTATCAATTTGCAGCAGCGCAAAATCTCCCCTTAAAGCTTAGGTGATCGCTTGGCGTTTTCTACCTCCAAGGTGCACGAAAGGCGTATCCGTACCAGAATGCACGTACCCATTCCGATTCTGGAGAACCAAGATGATCAGCAAAAACACGATTTGTCTGTGGTACGACGGCACCGCGCTCGACGCTGCGACGTTCTACGCCGAAACCTTCCCGGACAGCGCTGTGGGAGCTGTCCTTCGCGCGCCCGGCGACTACCCGGCAGGCAAGCAGGGCGATGTCCTGACGGTCGAGTTCACGGTGATGGGCATCCCTTGTCTCGGACTGAACGGGGGCTCGGGGGTCAAGCACAACGAGGCTTTTTCGTTCCAGGTTGCGACCGACGACCAAGCCGAAACGGACCGCTTGTGGAGCGCGATTGTGGGAAATGGTGGCCACGAAAATGTATGCGGCTGGTGCCAGGACAAGTGGGGAGTGTCATGGCAGATCACACCACGCGTTCTGAGCGCCGCGATCACCCATCCTGATCAAGCAGCGGCCAAGCGCGCCTTCGACGCCATGATGGAGATGGGAAAGATCGACATCGCTGCGATTGAAGCGGCTGTTAAGGGTTAGCCAACGCTGCTGGCGGGCTACTGCGCTTTCCAGTGACCTCCACCCGACTCGCAATCAATTTTCGCCTGACTCAAATGCTCAGCGCCGTAGTAATACGTAGTGACCTGAGCATTGTTCGGAATACTCAGCGCTGTGCTGATCTTGTCCTTGTTTGATCAAAGATCAGCGCTGATAGGGTTTCGAAAACGCGATGAGGCACGGGGTTCCATTGGTTTTTCAGCTGTGGGAGGGGGCGCAAAAAGCGCAGGCCCGATGGTATGCTCGCCGCGCCACGCGCTGGCAATCCAGGGAACACTCTTTAAGGAAGGGGATGGCGGATGATCGATTTCAACAACAAAGGCTTTTTCAAACTCAAGCAAAACAACGAATACGCGGAGCGAGTCACCGCACTGCTGCTGGACGGCGAGCAGGTCATTGATGCCTATAAATCCATGCGCGACGGCGTGGTGTTTACCAATAAACGAATCATCGCGGTGAACGTGCAAGGCATCACCGGCAGCAAAAAAGACTTCACTTCGTTGCCTTACAAAAACATCGTCGCTTACTCCGTGGAAACCTCGGGCACCTTCGACCTGGATTCTGAGCTGGAAATCTACTTCTCGGCGCTGGGCAGAGTGAAGTTTGAATTTACCGGGAGGACGTCGATGGTCGAGATTTCCAAACTCATCTCACAGCATCTGTTGGGTTGAACCCGGATTTTCACGGTCATTGCGGCGAGCTCCAATGCGACCGCCGATTACCCAAGGGAGAACGACATGAGCCAGACACTGGAACGCGCCATTGCCATCGCCGCCGCTGCGCACGAAGGCCAGGTCGACAAGGGCGGAAGCCCTTACATCCTGCATCCGTTGAAAGTCATGTTGCGGGTCACGACGCTGGAAGAACGCATCGTCGCGGTGCTGCATGACGTGGTCGAAGACTGCGGCATCAGCCTTGATGACCTGCGCAAGGAAGGCTTCAGCGAAGCCGTTCTGACCGCCATCGAGTCGGTCACTAAAGTGGCGGGTGAGTCCTATGAAGCCTTCGTCGAACGCGCAGCACAGAACCCGATAGGCCGGGTGGTGAAACTGGCGGATCTGGAAGAGAACAGCGACTTGTCGCGGATCGCGCAGCCGTCGTGGGAAGACCTGGAGCGCGTTGAAAAATACCGGCGGGCGATTGGCGTGTTGCGCTCCTGACGAGCCGAACAAATAGACAATTGTGCCCCGGACTGTGTAGCAGCTGGCGAAGCCTGCGTTCGGCTGCGGAGCAGTCGTAAAACCTGTGCACACGGTTTTCCTGAATCATCGCGTTGCCTGACATCACGACTGCTCCGCAGCCGAACGCAGGCTTCGCCAGCTGCTACACAGGACGAGTTGCATTACTGCGCAATGAATTCGCGAATCGCTCGAATGGTCTGCGTTGGCGCTTCCTCCATCAACCAATGCCCCGCCCCTGGAATGACCACCTGCGTCACCGAGTCCGCTGCATTGCGCATCACGATCGCTTCATTCTCCGCAAAGGATTTTTCCCCACCGACGGCCAGCACCGGCATTGTCAGCCGCGTCGCCATCGACGCTTCGTTGTCCACCGCGTCCTGACGAATGCTGCGGAACTGGGCGAAGGCTGCGTGCATGGCGCCGGGGCGGGCATAGAGTTTGGCGTAATGCTGGCGGGTGGCTTCATCCACCTTGGTGGGGTCGCCCGCGAACTCGTTCCAGAACCGGTCCAGGTAGATGCGCTCACGACCGGCGACCAGGCGTTCGGCATCCGCTCCGCCGAAGTCGAAGTGCCACAGCATCGGTGAGCGGACAATGTCGTTCCAGGGCGGAATGCCCGGCACGGGCGCATCCATCACCACCAGGCGATCGGTCAGTTGCGGATAGCGCGTGGCATAGGCGAAGGCGACCATGGTGCCGATGTCGTGGCCAATGACCACCGAGTGTTCGATACCCAATGCGGCCAACAGCGCACGGATGTCACCCGCCTGGGTCTTCTTGTCGTAGCCGCTGTCCGGGATCGACGACAAGCCCATGCCGCGCAGGTCCGGCACGACGACGGTGTGATCCTTGGCCAGATCGGCGGCCAGTGGCGCCCACATGTCGCCGGTGTCGCCGAAACCATGCAGCAGCACCACGGCGGGCCCCTTGCCGCCGACGCGCACATGGAGCGTGACGCCTTCGACCGGGATGTCCTGAACACGAAAGGCAGCAGGAAATGGCGTCACCCCGGCCTGTGCCGGGACGCTGAGCGCAAGCAGGATAAAAGCGCTTAACAGGATGCGGATCATAACGGTGCCCCCTCGGTGCACGGGGAAGGAACCCCGAAGCCATCTGGATGAGCGTAGACCGTCTGATCGTCTCTGGATGGCCCTCTCCCATACGAGAGAGGGCGGCTGCCAGTCTTATTGGTGATGAATTTCCCGATCCTTGGTTTCCGGCAGGAAGAACGTGCCCAGAATGGCCGTCATCACAGCGATGACAATCGGGTACCACAGCCCGTAGTAGATATCACCCGTGGCCGCGACCATGGCAAACGCCACCGTGGGCAGAAAGCCGCCGAACCAGCCGTTGCCTATGTGGTAGGGCAGCGACATCGAGGTGTAGCGAATGCGCGCCGGGAACAGTTCCACCAGCCAGGCGGCGATCGGGCCGTAGACCATGGTCACGTAGATCACCAGGATGGTCAGGAGCAGCACCATCATCGGGTAGTTGGTCTTGGCCGGGTCGGCCTTCTCGGGGTAGCCGGCGTCCTTGAGCGCGGTGCCGAGGGTGGCGGCGAAGGCGTCGTTCTTGGGCTTGAAGTCGGCGGCCGGCATGCCGGTGCCTTCGAAGCTCGGGATCACCTTGTCGCCGATGCGCACTTGCGCAACGGTACCCGGCTCGGCCTTCACGTTTTTATAGGGGATGGCCCGCTTTGCCAACACGGTCTTGGCGAGGTCGCAGGAGCTGGTGAATTTGGCCTTGCCCACCGGGTCGAACTGGAACGAGCACTGGTCGGGATCGGCGACCACCGTGACCGGGTTCTTCTCCTGCGCGATAAATACGTCGGGGTTACCGTATTGGGTCAAGGCATGGAAGATCGGGAAGTAGGTCACTGCCGCCAGGATGCAGCCGGCCATGATGATCCCCTTGCGGCCGATACGGTCGGACAGACTGCCGAATATGACGAAGAACGGCGTGCCGATCAGCAGAGAGCCGGCAATCAGCAAGTTGGCGGTCTGCGCTTCGATCTTCAGCGTCTGCAGCAGGAAGAACAGCGCATAGAACTGCCCGGTGTACCAGACGACGGCCTGGCCGGCAGTGCCGCCGAGCAAAGCCATGATCACGATCTTGAGGTTTTCCCAGCGGGCGAAGGATTCGGTCAGCGGTGCCTTGGAGGACTTGCCTTCAGCCTTCATTTTCAGGAACACCGGCGACTCGCTGAGTTGCAGGCGGATGTACACCGAGACGATCAGCAGCAGGATCGACAGCAGGAACGGAATCCGCCAGCCCCAGGCCTCAAACGCTTCGGTACCGAGGACCGTGCGGCAGGCGAGGATCACCAGCAGCGAGAGGAACAGCCCAAGGGTTGCAGTGGTTTGAATCCACGAAGTGAAGTAGCCGCGTTTGCCTTTTGGCGCATGTTCCGCCACGTAGGTCGCCGCGCCGCCGTACTCACCGCCCAAGGCCAGGCCTTGCAGCAGGCGCAAGGTGATCAGGATGATCGGCGCCGCCACGCCGATGGTCGCGTAGCCGGGCAAAAAGCCCACGACGGCGGTGGATATACCCATGATCACGATGGTGATGAGAAAGGTGTGTTTGCGCCCGATCATGTCCCCCAGGCGGCCGAACACGATGGCGCCGAAGGGGCGTACCGCGAAGCCTGCGGCGAACGCGAGCAGCGCGAAGATGAAGGACGTTGTCTCATTGACGCCGGCGAAGAAGTGCTTGGCAATGATCGCGGCGAGAGACCCATAAAGGTAGAAGTCGTACCACTCGAACACGGTGCCCAGAGACGAGGCAAAAATAACCTTGCGCTCCTCCTTGGTGATCCCGTGGTGGGGCGCGCTGCCCGTGGAAGTGTTGTCGATTGCGGCCATGAGTCTTCTCCGTCGTTCTTGTTGTAGGCCGGAGTACCTCGTTACCTTTTTTGCCGCACCCAGGCCCTGGGGCTGATGTCGTCGGATTACGGATTGCGCGAAGCATGCACACAAGCTGACCGCCTCGCATCGCTGCAAGGTTTCCTGAAGCATAATCGGCTTCGCGCAGATATCCACTCGCCATCACGCTCAACCCCGGGCTGAAACGCCGCTGGAGGTGTGAAGACTCACGTCTTGATCACGTACCCATAGGCTCGAATGCGACCACCGTCCTGTTTCAAATACACGCCCTGGAGTTCCGGCGTGAAGCCGGGCAGTGAGTTGATACCTTCCTCCAGCGCCAGGAAGTATTTGAGTACCGCACCGCCCCATATTTCCCCGGGCACCACGCAGAGCACGCCGGGTGGATAGGGAAGCGCACCTTCGGCAGCGATGCGACCGTCCGCTTCCGCCAACGCCACCAGTTCGATGTTGCCACGGATGAATTCGAACTGTGCTGCCTGCGGATTCATCGCCTTTTTCGGGAAGTGTTCCTTGCGGAACATTGCCTTCTGCAATTGCTGGACATTGTGGGTGCGATAGAGGTCGTGCATCTCCTGGCAGAGTTGGCGAATGGTGTAGTTGCGATAGCGTTCCTGATGTTTTGCATAGATGGCCGGCAACACCCGGCTCATCGGCGCGTCATCACTGATGAAGCGTTCAAAGCGCGCGATCTGTGCGGCGAGATGAGTCATTTTCGCCCAGTCTTCGGCCGGGGTGAGCAGGAACAGAATCGAGTTCAGGTCGCACTTTTCCGGAACGATGCCATTCTCGCGCAAGAAGTTGGCGAGGATGCCGGCATGGATACCGAAGTCGGTGTAACTGCCATCGATCGGGTCGATGCCGGGCGTTGTGAACAGCAACTTGCAGGGGTCGATGAAGTATTGCTTGTCGGCGTATCCGCCAAAGGCATGCCAGCGATCCTTCGGATGGAATTCGAAAAACCGGATGTCGTTGGCGATGTCTTCGGTCGGATGGTCCTGCCAGGGGCGACCGTCAATGGTGTCGGGCACGAAGGGGCGAATCATGGTGCACGCTTCCAGAATCAACTTGCGTGCGTCGATGCCGAACTTCACACAGTCTTCCCAGAGGCGCAGGCCACTGCGCCCGGAATGGATGCGCGCGTTCACATCCAGTGAGGCGAACAGCGGGTAAAACGGGCTGGTAGAGGCTTGGGACATGAAAGCGTTGTTCAGCTGCGCATGGTTGCAATAACGGGCCTGGCCCTTGATATGGCGATCTTTCTTGTGGACCTGCGACGCCTGGGAAAACCCCGCCTGCTGTTTGTGCACCGATTGAGTGACAAAGATCCCGGGATCGTTTTCATGCAGATCCAGCAGCAGCGGCGAGCAATCCTTCATCATCGGGATGAACTGTTCGTAGCCCACCCACGCCGAGTCAAACAGGATGTAGTCGCACAGTTTGCCGATGCGATCGACGACTTGTCTGGCGTTGTAGATGGTGCCGTCATAGGTGCCCAACTGAATGATTGCCAGGCGAAACGGCCGTGGCAGTTGGGCCTTGTCCGGCGCCACTTCGCCGATGAGTTCGCGCAGGTAATCTTCTTCGAAACAATGGGCATCAATCCCGCCGATGAACCCGTATGGGTTGCGCGCGGTTTCCAGGTAAACCGGGGTAGCACCCGCCTGGATCAATGCACCCTGGTGATTGGATTTATGGTTGTTGCGGTCGAACAACACCAGATCGCCAGGCGTGAGCAACGCGTTGGTGACCACCTTGTTGGAAGCCGAAGTGCCATTGAGCACGAAGTAGGTCTTGTCGGCGTTGAACACCTGCGCCGCGTGTTTTTGCGCCAGAAGTGCCGGGCCTTCGTGGATCAGCAGATCGCCGAGCTTGACGTCGGCGTTGCACATGTCGGCGCGAAACAGGGTCTCGCCGAAGAAGTCGAAGAACTGACGGCCAGCCGGGTGTTTGCGGAAAAACTGGCCGCCTTGGTGGCCAGGGCAGGCGAACGTCGCGTTGGCCGATTCGGTGTAGTGCTTGAGCGCATCGAAGAACGGCGGCAGGAGACTTTCTTCATAGGCTTTTGCCGCGGTCTCCAATTGGTTGCCATGGTATTCGGCGTTGTTGCGCGAGGGGTCAAAAATGCCATTTACCTGAAGCAGAACATCTTGCAGGTGCTTGTAGACTTCCCGGGCGCGGTTGCCGGAACCGGGAGAGGTGACGAGGAAAATGGGGATATCGAAACCGGTACGCTGCAGGACGTCCAAAGCGCCCCCCATCACATCCTCCACAGAGAACACCGCAACCGCGACGTCGGTGTAGTCGGTTTGATTGAGCGGAATCACTTCTCGGGCGGTCTGGAAACAATTGAGCGCGGAATCACTGGCGGCGATTTTCAGGGTTTTCATGCGAGGAATCTCCTAGCGGACAGTCACTTGTCGGCTTTTTCAAGAGATCAATTTAGCGAAGGAGCCTTCAAGGTTCTGTGATCCAAATCATGTAGACATTGGTTATAGACCATGTTGGCAAGGGTTACGGCTTTTCTACCGGTTTTTCCCAAGGAATGCCGACAGGCGTTCGACCACTTCTGTTTCGGCTACCCCTTCGTTGGCGCCTTCATGAAAGACCGCGCAACTCGCCGCGTTTTCGCCATCAACGCAGCGATAGACCGCCACTACGCTGCCCGGACCGGCGCCGGTGTGCCCGCATAACGTCAGATCGCCCATGACCAAACCCTGCATCAGGCCGAGACCGTAGCCCGGGGACGTCCATGGGCGACCGGGAATCGGGCCGCCGAGGACGCGTGCCGTTTGCATCGCTTGCAGCAGCGGGTGTGGCAGAAGGTGCCCGGCCAGCAGGCCGTCCAGACAAAGCGTGGCTTCCTCTAGCGGGCCAACCAGTAAACCGTGATAGACCCAGCCGGGGTCGTAGGATGGCGCGCTCCCCATGTTCACGCCGTCCAGATCGGCTCGCGTTTTGGCGAGGCGTACGCGGGTTAAACCGAGGGGGGCGAACACATGCTCCGTGAGCGCTGCTTCAAGCGTGCGCCCCGTCACGCGTTCAATCAGTCGCACGACAAACAAATAGCCGACGTTTGAATAGCGCCAACCGTCTCCCGGTGCGTAGCGCAACCGGCTGGCATCAAGGCGTTGCAGCATGTCATCGGCCGACCAGGGCGTCTCATGACGGGCCACGGCGTTGTGGTAGTCGGCGAGCTCGCCATAATCCGCCAGCCCGGCCTCATGCCGCAGCAGCTGGCGCAGCGTAAAGGGGCCTTCAGCAACGGTGTCGTCCAGGTTGATCAACCCGTCACGCACCAATGACAGTGCGGCAGCCGCGAGCACGGTTTTGGTAAAGCTCCACCAGGGCACCGTTGTATCCGGCCTTTCAGGCGTGACGAGCGCGCCGTTCGATACAAGGGAACACAGCATGAGTTGACTCTGGAGGGAGGAGGGAGCGAATGGCCCTCGGTTTCTGCTGATCAGGCGTGACCCAACGCAATCGCGAACGAGACCACGATCATGCAAGCAAAGGCAAAATTTAGATTCATGAAGTTTCCATCCAAAACATGTGTGATGGCGCCATCTTGAATAGGTCACAAAGAAATAAAAAATTCGGCTTCATGATTTGAATCATCGAAAGAATTGATGTCTGGGTGGTTTGTGTTTATCCCGCGATGTGGCTAGTCTCGCACAAACACGCAATTACACGCAAAAGCGGGCAAAAACATGCACGATTCACACTCCGCTGCCGAACTCCCTCATCTGCGCCGGCAAAAAATCCTGTTGATTCTCGAACGTGACGGCAAGGTCATGGCGGGCGAGCTGAGCCAGCATTTCGCGGTGTCCGAAGACACCATCCGCCGTGATCTGGCGGAGCTGGCCACCGCCGGGCTGGTGCAGCGGGTGCACGGCGGGGCATTGCCGCGGCCCAAGGATACCGGCAAGGACTATTTCACCCGCGTCAACGAAACCGATGAGGTGAAAACACGCCTGGCGCAACTCGCTGCACGCCAGGTACACAACGGCCAGATTGTGATTTTCGATTCGGGGAGCACGACGCTGCAGATCGCCCGTTCTCTACCTTCGGACATTGCCATTACGGCCGTCACTGCCTCGCCGATGATCGCGATCACCCTGGCCGAATACAAAGGCATCACGGTGATTCTGGCTGGCGGACAACTCAACCCCGCGACCATGTCGGCCAGCGGCCATGAAACCCTGCGGCTGATCGAGGGCATCAAGGCTGATCTGCTGTTCACCGGGGTTTGCGCGATTCACCCGGAAGTCGGCATCAGCTCCCTGCATTTCGACGAGGTGCCGGTCAAACAGGCGATGCTCGCCAGCGCCTCCCATGTCGTTGCCGTCACCACCGCCGACAAACTGGGGGCGGTGGAACCGTTCGTGGTCGCGCCGTGTCAGCGCATTCATACCCTGATCACCGAGCGTCATGTGGCGTCGGGCAATGTCGAGGACTATCAAAAACTCGGGATCGAGGTGGTGCAGGTGGAGGCGTGAAGTGCGTTGGGTTTATTCCCTTCAGCGAACTGTTCTGAAACACGTAACGCAGGCTTCGCCAGCTGCTACAGGTGTGTGTTGAAGCCCATCAACTGAGCACAAAGTCCACCGGTTCCAGCTGCGGTGGCAGTTGCGTCACGCCCAGTGCTGCCAGCACATCCCGTTCGACGCTGCGCACCAGTGCATCGGTGGGCAGGTCGTTTTCATCGCGACCGAACGGGTCTTCCAACTCGTCGCCAATCGCATCCAGGCCGAAAAAGGTATAGCTGACAATGGCGGTGAAAATCGGTGTCAGCCAGCCCAATGGCTCGGCCATCGCGAAGGGCAGCAAAATGCAGAACAGGTAGATGGTCCTGTGCAGCAGCAAGGTGTAGGGGAAGGGCAGTGGCGTGTGTTTGATCCGTTCACAGACCGCTTGCACCTGGGTCAGGCGGGTCAAATGGTTGGCCATGAGCGTATAGCGCCATTCATTGATCGCGCCTGACTCGGCGAGCGCCGAACACTGTTGACCGACCTGCAGCAGAATCCCCCCGCTGATATCCGCCGCGTTGTCCTTGGGCATCGGGTTCAACCATTCACCACTGGCCGCCAGTTCGTTTTCCTTGCGCAGTTTTGCATTGAGCGCATGGGCGAAACCGCAGAGGTTGCTGAGGATATTGTGTCGCTCGTTCGCGTCCTGGATGACCTGGGTTTCGCGCACCATCGAGCGAATGTCCACCAGCATGTCGCCCCAGGCTTTGCGCGCTTCGTACCAGCGGTCGTAGCAGGCGTTGTTGCGAAAGCTCATGAAGATCGACAACGATAAACCCAGCAAGGTGAAGGGCGTTGCACTGACCTTGGAAAAATAGCTCGGGTGCAGTGTTTCGATGAGCACGATGGCCGAAGCGAGCAGCGTTACTAAAAGGCTGCGCCAGGCAATTCGTTTGGCGATCGAGCCCTTGAGTGACGTCAGGACGCCGATCAGATTGGGTTTGGGTCTAACGATCATGGTGTTCAGCCGCCCGTCATGTTCATGAAGCGAACCACCTGGACATCGTCGTTCACTTCGAAAGTGTGCCGATAGGGTTTGAGTTTCATCGCCTCGATGATGGCTTTTTCCAGGCGCTCGGGATGGCCGGGGTGGCTGCGCAACACGGCCTTGAGGTCGACGGCGTGCTCATTGCCCAGACACAGCAGCAGACGACCTTCCGCCGTCAACCGAACCCGATTGCAGGTGCCGCAAAAGTTGTGGCTGTGGGGGGAAATGAACCCCAGACGAATGTGCGGTGCCTCGGCCAGGCGCCAGTAGCGCGAAGGGCCTTGGGTCGACTCGGCGGACTCGATCAGAGTGTAGCGCTCGGCGATCCGTTCACGTACCTGGTGGCTTGCGTAAAACGACTCCGCGCGGCTGTGTTCACTGATGGTGCCCAGGGGCATTTCTTCGATGAAAGAAATGTCGAGATTTCGCTCGATGGCAAAACTCACGAGGTCGTTGATCTCGTGGTCGTTACGGCCCTTCATCACCACGCAGTTGAGTTTGGTGTGACGAAATCCCGCGGCGTTGGCCGCGTCGATGCCTTTGATGACCTGCGCCAGATCACCGGTGCGCGTCAGTTCACGAAAGCGTTGCGGGTCCAGGCTGTCGAGGCTGATGTTGAGCCGTTTGACCCCGGCCTCGAACAACGGCGCCGCGAGCTTGCCCAGTTGCGAACCATTGGTGGTCATGCACAGTTCGCGCAGGCCGGGCAGGGCGGCAATCTTTTCGCACAGCTGCACCACCCCCGGACGGATCAGCGGTTCGCCACCCGTGAGGCGGATCTTGCGAGTGCCCAACGCCACGAAGCTTTCGGCCAGTTGGTAGATCTCTTCCAGGGTCAGCACCCGTTGGCGGGGCAGAAACTGCATGTCTTCGGCCATGCAATACACGCAACGGAAGTCGCAGCGGTCGGTGACAGACATCCGCAGATAGTCCACGCGCCTGGAGAACCCATCGATCAAGACTCGCTCTGACATGACATTCTCGCCGTGAGTTAAAATTGCGCTATTAACGGACTTGTTGAGCGCAGACTAAGAGCAACACCAGAGGGCGTCCAATCACTATTAATGACCGGCTGATCGACAGGGTCGATGAAGAATTTATTCAGGCGATGAAAGTTATTTTTTTAATTATTAACTAGCTGATTTATAACGATAAAAACACGTTATGGATGTCCTCGATAATGTGCTCTTAAATAGCGATTAGACAATATTTAAACCCCGTTCATATTCTTTCTCCGTCAATCGAACAAAGACCTGAATCAGGGAAGCGAGCGGTCGGATGCGCCTGTTCAGCGGCCGGGATGAGTAGCCACTGACGATCGCTGCAAAAAGAAACCCGGAGCCCCATGACAGGGCTCCGGGTTTTTTGTATGGGTCGTCCCGAACTCACTGCGCCCCGAACATCGCCGTCCAGTAAATCCCCGGATCACTCTTCGGATCAACCGCATAGGCCGCGCCCAACTCCCGGTACTGTGGGTTCATCAGGTTCGCGCAGTGACCGGCGCTGGACACCCAGCCATCGACTACCTTGCGCACAGTGTCTTGGCCGGCAGCGATGTTCTCGCCGACCTGTCCGCCGCTGTAACCGGCCAATTCAGCCCGGTCACCCGGCATGCGGCCATCGCGGTCCTTATGATCGAAGTAATTGTTGTTGGCCATCGACCGGGCGTGCTCCTCGGCCGCCGTTGCCAGTGCGGCGTTCCAGGTCAGTGGCGTGGCGGCGGCAAAGGATTGCGTGCCGCACTGGCGCGCCTGGCTGCGTACGATATTGAGCTCGGCCAGCAGTTTTTGGCCTTCCGCCTGCCAGTCGCCCAGGCGAGCGCTCAACAGTGGACGCGCCAGCACGATGCGCCACTCGCGGTCCTGGTGGCTGACGCCGACATCGACGAATTGCGGGTCCAGCACGATCTGGCAAAAACTCTCCTGAATCGCTTTCATCGCCGACGGCGCATCGCGCGGCCCGGACAGGCTGATCGCCTGTACATTCTTCATCGGATAACCCGCGCTGGCCATTGCCTGCTGCAGATTGCCGACACTGTTGGCGTTCATCGCCAGCCGTGGGTCGCCGGCCAGCGGTGGCAGTTCCTGCGATACCTGACCCGCACAACGCTGCACCTGGCTGCGGTACAGGTTGATCGAATCAATCAGTTGTTTCTCGTCGGCCGCCAACGCATTCATGGCGAACAACATCCCCAGTGACACCGTGGCAAGACGCATAGCAGATGATTTGAAGCGCATGGAAATCCCCTTGAGCTGACTGCGCCCATCATGCGCGATTTCACCCCCGCGAGCGCAATGACTTTTCATGCCCGAAGACAGTTTTTTTGTCCGTCTGTTGGAATGAATTTTGGCAACTACAATCAAGCAAAGTCGCCAGTGCGGCGTGCTTCCGGTTCCGTCAGAAAGGTCGATCATGCGAGTTATCTGGATAGCCACCTGCTTGGCAATAACCCTTCTCGCCGGCTACGCCATGGCGTCTGAGCAAGAGCAAAAAAAGGAAGTGGCCGAGGACAAGGCCGAGGTCCTTGAGCAGAAAGCCGCGGAGAAGGGCGCCGATGTCCCGGTGCCCAAGTCCGAAACCATCACGACATCCGAGGCTCAGGCAGTCGACCCCGCCGGGCAGTCGCCCATGGACGATGCAATCACCTGTCTGGCCCGCTCCATCTATTGGGAATCCAAAGGCAAATCACCCGCAGACATGGAAGCCGTCGCCAGCGTCGTCATGAATCGCCTGGGCCATGAGGGCTTTCCGGACACGGTATGCGCCGTGGTCAAGCAGGGTTCTGAAACCAAAAATTGTCAGTTTTCGTGGTGGTGTGATGGACGCTCGGATCAGGTCCAGGAAGAAAGCCAATACGCGATTGCCAAGGAAATCGCGCGCAAGGCGCTCAACAAGCAACTGAACGACCGAACCCACGGTGCGATGTATTTCCACAACCGGAAGGTGAAACCCGCTTGGGCCAGGAAATACATCAAGACCACAGAGACTTCGATGTTTCTTTTTTATAAGCCGCATGAAGGGGCGGCGAAGTAGGGGCGTTCGCATGAGCGAGGTCTACCAGAAATGCAGCCAGATCTGGTGCAGTGACGATGCCAGGTTTCAACAGCGAGGTGCGCAAGTCACTGCAAAAGGCATTTACCGCATTGGCCGACCACTACGGTGTGCCCACTGAGCGACAACACTTCGTTGAAGGACCGCCCGGCAAAGCGCTGGCCGCCTTTGCCGCGCATCACCGGGCCGATGTGATCGTCATGGGAAATGCGCATCGCAAGGGACTGGGCAAATGGGTGGGCAGTACGACGGAGCATGTTCTGAATCGAGTGCCCTGTAACATTTTCGCCGTTACGGGGGCTGCGGATCAGTGAATGTATTGGCTGTTAAAAGACTCGTATCGCCATCGGTCGCGCTAACGCGTTATCCAGATGGTGCGCAAGCTTCGGTTCATTCCGGCGTTGTGGCCAGCAGGAGGGATCGGCGTGGTAGACGATTCCTCCTCCCGGAATCCATGACGATGATCAGGCTTGCGCCGCGCTCATCGCGCCAGTGGCCATGGATTTTTTGCGCACCGCTTGATAGAGCAGGCTGGACACCATGAAGCCCACAACGGCCAGTAGGCTCATCAGGGTGAAGACATAGTTGTAACCCTGTTGACCGGGGAAGTGGTCGAGGATCGCGCCGTAGATGACGTAGGCAAACATGCCGGGTGCATAGCCGATCAGGCAACCGATGCCAAAGGCCGAGCCGGTGATGTGCTGGGGAATGCCGACTTCACCCATGGGGGCCCAGAACACGCCGCGCATGGAGAATACGATCAGGGCGAAGGACAGCGTGGCGGCCATGCCCGCATAGATGAAGCCCGGGCTTTTCGGAATCAGCATGATCACGCCCATCAGCGGTAACAGCGCCAGGAATGCCCACTTCAGGTAGCGGCTGGTGCTCTTGAACTGCTTGTCGGCAATGAAACCGCCAGCAGGCCCGCCGAGGATCTTCAGGAAGTACTGGTTGATGATGCCGTAGGCGCCCACCAACGCCACAGGCAACCCGTACATTTCCTTGAGGTAGGGAATGAAGTAGGTCAGGCCGCAGTAAACGATGTAGACCATGAACACGTTGAGGCTGACCAGCCAGATGCCCGGTACCTTGATCGCTTCCATCAGGTTCACCAGGCCATTCTTCGGCTTGGCCACCGACTGCGCGTTGCCGCCCTTGAGCAGGAACCAGGTCAGGGTGCCGGCCAGAATGTCGATGACCGAGTAGAACAGGATCGCCGACTTCAGGCCGGTTTCGCCCGAACCCATGGCGACGAACACACCCAGAGCTGAAAAGGCTACCAGTGTATCAACCACGCCACGCCCGCCTTCGAGCAGGCCGAACAACCGGCCTTGCTCCTGATCGTCACCCAGGTTGCGGATGGCTTTGAGTAGCGATGGCCAGAACAGGCAGTCGGCACAGACGGCCAACAGACTGAACACGATCAGCAAATTGCTGAAGGGCGGAAAGGTCGCCAGGTACAGTCCCAGGCTACCGGTCCCGATCAGACCGAGGGGGATCAGTTTGCGCGTGTCGTAGCGATCGGCGAGCAGGCCGCCAATCACAAACAGTGCGGTCGCGATGATCGCGTTGGCACTCAGCAGCATACCGATTTCAGTGTGGCTCAAGCCCATGAATTCCTGCATGGGTATATAGAAGGCGTCCTTGAGGTTCGCCAGCTTGTAGATGGTGCCGCCACCGAGGATGAGGATCAGGAATCTGAGCCATTTGGCCTTGTTTTGAATTGTCATTATTGTTCTCCGGGCGTAATCGGGTCGTCAGGATCAGGCGTTGGAAGGGCTGGCCAGGGTCAGTTCGGCCAAGGTGCGCAATTCGGCCAGCAGGCTACGGACATAGGCGACCTGGTTGTTCGCCCAGCGGTGTTCATCGGCCAGCATTCGCTCAAGCGAGTAGCCGTTCGGGAGCGGCGTTTCGCTCATCTCCCGGTAAGCGATGAAGGGATCGGCCGCCTCAAGGCTCTGGCGGAAGGCCGGGGCCACGTAGTGGTTTTCCTGCTCGAGAATGAAGGCGATCACCTGTGGGGTTGTTTCGCCCAGCATCAACAGTTCGAACAGCATGCGGGGGCTGGGAAGATCGTCCTCGTCGCTGCCCTGCAATACGCCGTAATGGCCGAAGCCGTTTTGTTCGGGGACGATGCGCACACCCTTGAGGTGAGTCTGGCGGATGTGCGGCGCCAGGTTTCGCAGGGCCTGCAGGGGCTGTTCGCAGGCATTGATCATGTTGCCGAAGTCGAACAGGGCATGCAGGCGAGGGTGGTTGAGGCGGTTGAGCAGTTGCGCGATTTCGCCGCTCTTGAGCTCTTCATGCTGCTCGAAGTCAAAGTACAGATCGTGTGCGTCGGCCTGTTGCGCGAGGTAGTGCAGGTCGGTCTCGATCACGTCCATGACCCGCGACAGCGTGCCCTCGTAACGTGAGTAGACACGGATGTTGCGCACCCCCAGGGCCTTGGCGATGGCAATCACCTGGTCGACATCCTTTTTCAGCGTGCTGCTGATTTCCAGGTGCACATCCAGCCCCAGCGCTTTGGCCTTGGCGGCAAACGCCTGGAGCTGCGCGGGTGACATTTGGCTCAGGCTGTTTTCCTCGCCGTCGAGCAAGTGCAGGCTCAGGCCTTGCAGCTCGTGGCGGTAGGCGAAGTCCAGCATGTCGGCAGGGGTGACACGACCGTGGGTAAGGTTGGTCAGTAGCGGGTAGGCGTGGGCAAACAGGCGCAATTGCCCGAGACGTTCAAGTAACCGCCGGGCCAGTGCGTCCGTCAGCACGGGAACTGGCCCGTGTTCGACCACCTTATGGCTCAGCAAGGCGTTGAATCGTTCCTGGATCTTGTTGTTCATTAGAGTCGTTCCTGGTTCAGACACCGGGTCTACCGGCGCGCCCTTTATCGCGCCAGTCAGGAACTCTCGATAGATCCATTATCAGTTAATTGATAGGACCACTTGCCTCGCATCAAGTGTTCGGCGGCAGATAACCCAATGTGCGCAAGGCCCGGGCCAGCGCCTCGACACGCTCCCGGGCCTGGTTTTCAGGCGTGCCGGCAAAGCCGATCAACAGGGCCGGCGGCAGGGCATGCTTGATGCGGTAGTCGCTCAAGGCGTAAGTGTGGATGTTGTGCTGGGCCAGTTGTTGGGCGATGTCAGTGTCACTGAGTTCGGGGGGCAGCCAAGCGATCAGGTGCATGCCGGCATCCGTCGGAGTGATCCTGAAGAAGCTGCCAATTTGCTGTTCGAGTTGTTCGATCAATGCCTGCTGGCGCGCCTTGTACAGCGCACGCATGCGGCGGATGTGCCCCAGGAAGTGGCCTTCGCTCATGAAGTCCGCCGTTGTCGCCTGAAGCAGTGTGGGCGGACTGCGATCCATGACCGCGCGCAAGGTGCAAAAGGGTTCGACCAGGGCCTGCGGCAGAATCACGTAACCCAGTCTGAGTGACGGAAAGAGCACTTTGCTGAACGTGCCGACGTAGATCACCCGGGCCATCTGGTCCATGGCATACAGCGCCGGGAGGAGGCGGCCACTGTAGCGAAACTCACTGTCGCAATCGTCCTCGATGATCCAGCTCTGATGCTGCGCAGCCCAGTCGATGAGTGCCTGGCGCCGCGCATAACTCAGGGTGACACCCAAAGGATGCTGGCGCGAAGGCGTACAAAACACCAGGCGCGCATCAGGGCACTCGGTCAGGCCTTGCTGGACATCGATCCCCTGTTCATCGATACGCAACGCAACCACCTGAGCGCCCTGGGCCTGCAACGCAATGCGCGCGGCGATGTGCCCCGGGTCCTCCATCCAGACGCTGTCCTGCGGATTGAGCAACAGCATGCCCAGCAGGTTGAACGCTTGCTGCGCGCCGGAAACGATCACCACTTGCCCGGCATTGCAGTCGATGCCACGCGCATCGAAGACGTATTCGGCAATCGCTGTGCGCAACGCCTGCAAGCCTTGCAACTCGCCATAACCCAGAATGGCCTTGGTCGGCTTGAGCAGGTGACGGTTCATCAGGCGCCGCCAAATCGCCTGCGGGAATGCGTCATAGGTGCTGTGGCTGGGCAGGAAGGAGGTCGGGGTCGCGGGGTCCCAGTCGGCATAGGACACCCCGCGAAAATGATCGCTGCGCAGCGACAGCATCGACTGGCTCAGGTCAGACAGGCGCGGTGGCTGGCGCTGTTGCTCGTCCTTGATACCCCGGCTTTCCCACTCAGTGCCGACATACGTACCGGCGCCAGTGCGCGAGGCCAGGAAACCTTCGGCAATCAGCTGATCGAACGCATTGAGAATGGTAATCCGCGACAACCCCAACTCGTTGCTCAAGGTCCGGGTCGACGGCAGGCGCACGCCCCCCTGGATTCTGCCGTTGAGTATCTGTTTGCGAATCTGCAGATACAGTTGGCGGTACAGGGGAATGGCACTGGTACGGTCCAGCTCGATGGCCGACAGCAGCAAACCTGCGGGGGATTTCATGACATGCTCGACTGGATGAAATGGGATTTGACCTGCAAACCGTCAGGCGACGGCGAGGTAAGGGTAACGAGCGATACCCGATAAGTCATCTGTCTGGCGTTGATGTTCGGCGCAATCCGGTCGCTGGATCTCACTGAACAGGCCGATGATCACGGCACTGTCCAGTTCGATGAGAAAGCCAGTGTTGTAATGCCTGGCCTGTAGAGGCGGGTACTCCAAAAGCCGCTCCAGGCCGACGCTTTTACAGGGATTGGAGGCTGGTTTTGATGGTCGTGACCACACGGTTACGGCCTTCGTGTTTAGCGTGATACAGGCGTTGATCGGCTGTGCGCAGAATGGCCTCGATGGTGTCACCGTCGCGGCCGGATTGCGATACGCCGATGCTCACGGTGACCACGGTTAACCGCTGCAGGCCATGAAAAGAATTATTGGCAACGGTGCTTCGCAACCGCTCGGCGATTACGTGCGCGCCCTCAAGTGAAGTCTGAGGCAGCAGAATCATGAATTCTTCCCCGCCCACTCGGGCTACGCCGTCATACGGCCGGATCGAATCGAGGCATTTCTCCACGAAGTCCTTCAGGATGTCGTCGCCCACCTGATGCCCGAAGCGATCATTGATGGACTTGAAATTATCCAGATCGAGTGCCAACACCGAGAACGGCTCACCACCGCGCTTGGTCCGGCCCATTTCGACTTCGACGCGTTCCATGAACCGACGCCGATTATCAGCGCCAGTCAGTGGATCGGTCGACGCCAGGTGCCCGAGTTCTTGATTGGTGCGCTGGAGTTCCAGCAGGGCGCTCTCGGTATACGCCATCGCTTCGGCAAGACGCACCATCAGCTCTTCCTGGCTGTAGATCTTCGAGAACGAGCGCGTGGTGAGGAACGCTTGCACGACCCCATAGCTCAGCATGAAGAAACCACCGGCGAAGATCGCATGAGCGAGCCACCACATGTGGTTCCACGGACGTGCAAGGATGAAGGCAAGCGATGACAGCGCAAACGCGGTGACCGAGACGACAAAAATCATCATCAGCGGCGAACGGATACGGCGCAGCAGGAGTATTGCCACGGTCAATGTGGAAAGAATGAGGGCGCCACCTTCCATCGAGAGGCGTACCGCGAGATTGCCGGCGATCGGTGAATTCGCGACATACGCCACTGCCACGTCAACCAGCAGGAACAGTCCTATCCAGGTCAACCACGGGTGGGCCTTCATTCGTTGGTCCGCGGCATCGGGTGGGCGGTGGTACGACAGCATTCCGACTAACAGCAAACTCGACATGACCAGTCGAGAGGCCGGTCCATACAGCAGGAAGAGCCAGATATTGTGGTGCGCTTGCCCGGTGAACGCACCATGCAACGCGTAGATGACTACAAAACCGAGAAAACCCAGCGTCATCCATCGCAGCAGCGGATCTCCCGATGACTGATAGCAGCGCCACGTGACGTAAGTAACAAACAGGCCCGCCAAGGTGGCCGCCGTGATCGCAATGATATGGAACAGGTGGTTTTCGAAAATAAGGGTGGGGTCTTGGAAGACGTACAAGTAGCCAATCAGATAGGCCGGAACAAACGCAAATCCTGCGAGCAGCAAATAAGCGTAAACCTTGACCATGAGGCGCACGGCTTCAGGTGGCTCGCCGCTGGCGATGAGATTGCTCATGGTTCCCTCCAAGTTGAAATCTATTTAGCCAACACCGGTCCGGTGTCGGCTCCAAAGCCATCTGCATGCCAACGGTCCCTCGCATCATTACGCAGATAGGGGATGGACCGACCTATGGCATTTCAATATTAGACTTCTTCCCGATTTCTGCTGCACAAGCAGCTAAAAATGTTCACGCAAACGCCAGGGCGCGCTAATTGATCTGCACAATGACCGGACCTTCCGTGACGACTGGCGGATCTGCATGGATGTGCGAGGCGTTCTTCTGAATCCAGTCGCGAGCGACTTTCATGCTCTCATCGGTGCCGGCCTTGTCCGTGCAAACAGTCACCGACATACCGCCATCAGCGAGAGGCAGCAGTGTGTAGCTTGCCAGGCCTGTCACTTTCCGGAGGGCCGCTTCGACGTCGGCCTTTTTCTGCTCTAAAACATCGAAAAGCTGCTTTGCACCAGGACCTGAGTAGGTTCGTATGACCGCATACATAGTCCGTCTCCTGTGTGATTTACCGTCTTGATAACCATCCGGATCCGCTGATGGCCGCTGATGTGTTCAGCTTAGTCAAACGCCGGTGACAAGCGAAAAGCAACGACCACCGGCAGCCGCCATTCCTGATGTGGACGTAGATCCCAGCAGGGCGACTGAACCCATCAGAAACCGGGGCGATCCCGATCACTTAAATCCGACCCCTTCCTGCAATGTCGCTTTCACGTCACTACGCATTCGTGGTTAACCCTTGGGGGGAATAACGTGTCGCTCAACCGCGCTCCATACTCTGGCGAACCCCGGCGGGTTGGGCCCTTACTTAACGGTGCAAGGAACAGAGATGAAGATTGAATTGGTGCAACTGGCTGGCCGTGACGGCGATGTGGTTCACAACCTCGGGCGTACCATGGAGGCCATCGCTACCTGCGCGGCTGACACGGATTTGTTGATCTTCCCGGAAACCCACCTGACGGGATTTGTCGATGCCGATCAATTGGCGAGTGTTGCCGAGCCCTTGAATGGCCCCACCTTGCAGGCCGTCGAGCAGTTGGTGCGCAAGCGTAATGTCTCAGTCGTCGTCGGCATTGCGGAGAATGATGGCGGCATCTTTTACAACACCTCGGTGCTGGTAACGCCCGAAGGTATCGCCTTGCGCTACCGCAAGACCCACTTGTGGCCATCGGAGCGGGGTCTTTTCCAGCCGGGTGATCGCTATGTCACGGCACTGTGGAAGGGCGTGCGGGTAGGCCTCCTGATTTGCTACGACATTGAACTCCCGGAAAGCGCCCGCGCCCTCGGGCAGCTCGGCGCCGAGCTGATACTGGTCACTAACGGCAACATGGATCCCTACGGCCCGGTCCATCGCACGGCAATCATGGCTCGCGCCCAGGAAAATCAGGCGTTTGCGGTCATGGTGAATCGGGTGGGAAAAGGGGAGGACGGCCTGGTGTTCGCGGGGGGCAGCGCAGTGGTCAATCCGTTCGGGCAAATAGTGTTTGAGGCCGGTCGCGAGGAGTGTCGGCAGGTGGTCACGCTTGACCTTGACCAGCTCAAGGCGTCCCGGCGGGATTACGACTACCTCAACGACCGTCGCCTGCACCTGACAGGTGAACAACTTGAGCATACCGACGGTCGTCGCGAGCTGCTGATTCCTTGAGTTGTTTGAATTCTTCTCCCCAGTCATACGTCGTTGATCTTGCCGATGTCGGCCCTGCCCGGACGGGCAGGCGATCTACTACACCATCGCCGCCATCTTCATCGCGCAGGCCACGAACACACCGCTGACCCTGACGGATCAGTTGATCGTCCTGGCCGTGCTGATGTTTACCTCCAAGGGATCTGCCGGTGTCACCGGCTCGGGATTCATCATTCTGGCCGCGACGTTATCGTCCCTGGGCACCATTCCGGTGGCAGGCATGGTGCTGCTGTTGGGCGTCGACCGGTTCATGTCGGAAGCGCGTGCGATCACCAACACCATCGGCAATGGCGTCGGAACAATGGCCATTGCCAAATGGGTCGGGGCGCTGGACACCGTGAAAATGCACAAGGCGCTGAATGGTGAGGTCGAAGGGGAGAAACCCGTGACGGCTCAGACAGAGGTTATCGCTGCTCATTCAGCGCCTGGTTAACGGAGCGTGCTCAAAGTTTGTAGCCGATCTGCCGCAACAGGTTCTTGCGCCACAGGATGTCTTCCTCGCCTTCAATGTCACAGGCACAGAAGCCATCCACCACACCCAGAATCGCTCGCCCTTGGTCCGTCTCGGCGAGAATCACTTCAGTCGGATTGGCCGTTGCACAAAAAATGCGGCACACCTCCGGGACCATTTTGACGGCGTTCAACACGTTTACGGGATAGAAGCCATCGTCGAGGAAAATGATGAAGCTATGGCCTGCGCCGATGGCTTGGGCATTGCTGCGGGCCAGTTCGATCATGGCGGTATCGGTGCCGGACCAGCGCACCAGGCATTTACCGGAAGCTTCGCAAAACGCCACGCCAAAGCGGATGCCTGGCACGGCATTGACCAACGCTTCGTGGATGTCCTCGACGGACTTGATGAAGTGGGTCTGACCGAAAATGAAGTTTGTTGCTTCCGGCTTGTCGATTTTCAACGTGATGAGTTGCATCTCAAACGCCTCCATTCACGATGTCGTTATTCTTCAGCCTAGCGTGAGAACGAGCCGGGCGTTGAGCATCGATGCGTTTGATACTTGAACATACAAAGCACCCCGCTGCTGACACAGTGCAGATACATCAGTGCGCTTTCATGGGCCAGTCCCACACGCATAGAGAGAATTGCCATGTACCGCAAACTGCAGCATGTCGCGAAGTTCCTCAGCCAGAGCGCGCGTTTAATGGTTGGCGTACCCGATTACGATAACTACGTGGCGCAAATGGCGCTCAATCATCCCGGTGAGCCGGTCATGAGCTATTCGGCGTTTTTTCGTGAGCGTCAGGAGGCCCGTTTCGGCCGTGGGAAATGCAATACGCGTTGCTGCTAGAACTTCGCATAGTTCAACGCATCGACAATGGCCGAGCCACCAATACCGGTCAGCGACAGCAGCAATGCCCTGATCAGCGGGTCTTCTGAGTAGCGTGAGAAAGAGCCGGTATTGAACGTCGCGACCCGCTCGCGGATCATCTTGAACTTGGCGTAGCAAGGCGTCGTTTCGGGTGTTTGCAGCAGATAGGCGTCGAGTCGTTGCAGTGCAATGGTGCGGGCCTTTTCCGCTGCGCGTCGCAGCGACAGCGCGGAGACCAGCAGCACCAACGCTGTCAGCAGGTAGGAAATGATCAGGCTCGGCGGTGTCGGCCAGTTATCGAACAGGCTGCTGCGCGACGCCAACAGGATCAACAAGACCACGGTCGGCGCATAGATCAGACGGTTAACGGCCGAGGTGCGCTTGGCGATCAGCTGCAAATCCACCCACTCGTCGATGCACGGGTGCCGGAGCATGCCAAAGGTTTTCTTGTGCTCCATCTGCAAGGTGCCAGGCCAGATCGCATGATGTTCGCTGAGATGGCGGATAAATCGCGTCAGCAGCAAGTTGGCATCCACCACCCAGAACACCAGCACCTGGAACGTCAGGCTGGGGATCAGCCAACTCAGCATCCACCACATCGATGCGCCGCGAACGGGCATGCCCTCCATGGGCCAGATGACAAACAGCACGCTGGTGACCACGACGTAAACCCACGTGGCGAGCATGGCCCGCAGCATTCGGGCGCCGAAGGAGCCGCAGACGCAGTGCTCACCCCAGAAGCGTGCAATGACGATCATCTTGCGTCCGTCCGTGCAAGCGGCCTGTGCCGGTGCGCAGGACTTTGACCATTCGTCGCTGGCAGTCAGTAGCGGGAAGAAAATCTTCAGCAGGCAGTGCCCCAGTTCGTTGCACCAGCGACGCAATCTCCAGCCTTTGCCCCGGCGGATCAAGCGTCGAACCTGTCCCCACAAGGTCATCTCGTATTTGCGCATGTGCAGGCGCAAATGGTACGCGGCTTCGATCTCGGTCCGGTTGATGCGCAGGTTGCGCCAGCCCCAGGCCAGCGCCGAGAGCGAGATCAGCACGGCCAGCAGCCGCAGTGCCACGGAGGGCCAGGCACTGATGCCTTCAAACAGGAACATCGGCTCACCCAGTCCGTTGTCCGTCAATGTGCTGCGCATCTGGTACGCCAGCATCAGCGCGAGGATGAACATGACGAGAGGGACCACGATGTACCACGCCCGGGAGTCGTATAACCCCGTGTCCATGCTGGCTGTCGAGTCCTTGGCCATCGCCAGTTGCCGCGCGGAGCGCCGGGTCAGGTTCGACGAGATGATACCGAGCAATATCAGCACGAAGGTGAACCAGAGAAACTCCGCATGCCAGAACCGCGTGGCGATGAATGCGCAGGCCGCTGCCACCATAAACAGCGTCATCGGCACGCCGCGCACCCAGGACAGCCGAGTGTCATGGTCATCTTTCGGGCCCTCGATGCGCCACCAGACGATGAACCCGGCGAGTATCAGCAGGGTGATTGTCAGTGGCCCGGCCCAGAAGAAAGATTGGGCTTGCTTGAAGCGGTCGCGGATGGATTTTGAGGGTTCAGGGTAGGGCGGTGGCGAGGGGTCTTGAAGGCAGCGCAGCGCCATCAAATCGTGTGGACGTACGCCTCGTTCCGACTGCGATTGGGTCGGTGCCTCGCAGCTAGCCGGGCGTGACGCGGTCAGCCGACTCGCCAGCGGAATGAAGCCGCTGATGCCCACTTCATAGATGCCCGGAGATAGCAGCTCCGATTTGGAATAGTCGAACTTCGCGCGCTTGGCGTCGAAGGATTGCGGCGCCAGTGCCGCCAGCACCGAGATGAACACCGCACTTTGCAGGCTGTCGCGAAACGGCGGCACGTCCTGTTGCAGGGCGCGGGTCAGCGTGAGTCCGTAGGGGGCGGCGAGTATCAGGTTGCGCGTGGTTTGCGCCTGGCCCCGTTGCAACATGCGGGCATCGAGGTCGGTGGAAAAGTACAGTTTGTACGGCATCCGGCTCTTCAGCGCTTGCAGCACCAGGAGCTTGTCGTAGGCATCGACGCCCAGTACGCCAATCGCGCCGATGCCGCTTTCGCCATTGCGTCGATAAGCCGCGTCCTCGTTGGCGATATGGTCGGCGAGGCGCCGCAGGTAGTCGAGCTGGGAGTTGCCGTCGGATTTCTCCAACGGACTGAGATCAAGTTGGGTGGGGTCTTTGTTTTTACCGGGATCGGTACTGGGGCTTTTTTCGTTGCTCGCGGATTCTTCCGGGAGACGTCCGTCAAGGCCGCGCAGATAGCTGAAGCGCAAAATCCACTGATCGACCACATCCCTGTGGTTTTTTTCGTCGCTGCCCAGGCGGGCATCCTTGGCCACCTGTGTCTTGAAGCTTTCGATCAGCGCGCGGCTGTAGAAACTGTCCCACTCGGAAATCAACGCGATGCGATGACCGCTACGGCGAAGGTCACGAGTACACGGTGAGCCGATCCGTTGCAGCTTGTCTTCGCTGCAACTCACGCCCGTGGCCGGGTCCACGCGGCGTAATTTCAGCTCTTCAAGCATCAGTTGCGTCATGGTGCCGTCGTCGCTGACGGTGCGCAGCAACTTCATGGATTGTCTGCTCGCCAGCGGCGGCGACCGCTTCTGGTACCCGCGATCCAGCGTCTCGTTATCGGCCGTGGCCAGGGGTGAGTAGATTTCGACCTTCGGCGTGGCCTGGCCGATGTCCTGATCCTGGAACATGTCGCGCAGGACGGTTGAGGTAGAAGGGCCGATGACCTTCAGGACCGCCGTGTCGGGTGGCTCGGAACAGGGTTTTGGAGCGCACGCCACAGCGGTTTTATTTTTCAGGGTCTCGCGTAACGTTTCGAGCGATTGCAGTGGCGTTGAGCCAAGTGCGTCCTGCTTGAACCAGAACACGATCGTTCGGTCAGGCGGTGGTGGTGACCCTTCAAGGGCTGTCGGTGGATCGAAAGGATTGGAGACGAACACTTCATAGGGCGCGTCGACGAAACCGGTTTTCTGCGGAGTATCCAGCGACAGGTTGGCGGCGAGTCTCAAGCAGTGGATGTACTGTTCCTGATCCGGCACCCGGTGGGAATTCTTGAACCCTGCCAGCAGCGCATAACGAATGCGCCGGCGCCGTTCGACTTCGTCGGCGTAAGGCCCGCCTTCGACCAGCGCCACCATGATGTCGGGCGCCGGTTTGTCTCCGGACAGGGGAGAAAGATCCGGGCTGCACACATGCTCGGCATCCGGGTTCTTGCTGTCCGTGAGCTTCTTGCGATAACGCTCGACCGCGTCAAAAGGGTCTTGCCATAACCGGGCTTCGATGGGCAGTTGTGCCTGGAACTGTGCACCGATCGGCCGCGGTTCAAGGAACGGTTCGCGGTTGAGCGCGAACATCGATATCACCAGACTCAGGATGACCGCACTGCCCGGCAGCCAGAAGGCCAGGTTAGTGCCAGAACCCTTGCTGCCCATGGCCTGTGCCTCTTGTTCTCGGCCAACTGATTACAGTTATTTATAGACCCATTAAGAGGGTTCAGTGCAAAGTCAGTGGCGGTAAAATCCGTCATGCCACCTTTAAGGTCAAAAGAAGCCGCCACCATGCACACCATCGGACTCATCGTTTACCCCGGGTTTCAGGTGTTGGGCCTGGCGATGTGCGCCACGTTCGAGTTGGCCAACATGGCCACCGACGAACCGGCGTACAACATTGCCTTGCTGTCCGAGCGCGGCGGTACGGTGCAGACCTCCGCCGGGTTTGGTGTGGAAACCTCGGCGTTCGACCAGCGCTCGTTCGACACGCTGCTGGTGCTGGGCGACAACCTGATCCGTCCGGTATCACCGGGCATGGTGGCGTTTTTGCGCAACGCCAGCCGGACCACTCGGCGGCTGGGCTCGATCTGCACCGGCGCGATTGCACTGGCCGAGGCCGGTTTGCTGGACGGTCGACGGGCGACCACTCACTGGTGCCATGCACCGGCACTGCAGAAGGCGTACCCGAAGGTGAAGGTCGAGGAAGACCGGATCTTCATCAACGACGGCAACATCTGGACGGCTGCGGGCATGAGCGCCTGCGTCGATCTGGCGCTGGCGTTGGTGGAAAAGGATCTGGGTGCGGAAGTCGCGCGGCGGGTGGCCCGGCAATTGGTGGTGTACCACCGGCGCGCGGGAGGGCAGTCGCAGTTTTCGGTGATGCTCGAACTGGAGCCCAAGACCGATCGCATCCAGGCCGCGCTGGCCTATGCCAAGCAGAACCTGAAGTCCGCGCTGTCGGTCGAGGAACTGGCCGGCGCCGCCAACCTCAGCCCTCGGCAGTTCAGTCGCGTGTTCCATGCCGAAACCGGGCAATCACCGGCCAAGGCCATCGAAAACCTGCGCGTGGAAGCGGCGCGTCTGATGATGGAAACCGGTCGACACCCCATCGACGTGGTGGCGACCGATACCGGTTTTGGCGATCGGGAGCGAATGCGTCGGGCGTTTATCCGTGCATTTGGCCAGCCGCCGCAAGTGATTCAGCGCGCGAATCGCGGGTGATGTTCGGGATGTCCTAAAAGGTGGTGTATTCGACATTTCGGTCTAAATATTATTGGCGTAATTTTGATCTCGTTGAAGTCCACTCCCTCAATGAGATCACCGCCATGACCCTCGTAAAAGCCGCTGCCGTACAAATCAGTCCCGTTCTTTACAGCCGTGAAGGCACCGTCGACAAAGTGGTGCAGAAGATTCTCGAACTCGGTGAGCAGGGCGTGCAGTTCGCCGTGTTCCCGGAAACCATCGTGCCTTACTACCCGTACTTCTCCTTCGTTCAAACGCCTTTCGAAATGGCGGCTGAACACCTCAAACTGCTGGATCAGGCCGTCACGGTCCCTTCGGCTGCCACCGAGGCCATCGGCGCCGCCGCCAGACAGGCCGGCATGGTGGTCTCCATCGGCGTCAATGAACGTGACGGCGGTACGCTGTACAACACGCAGTTGTTGTTCGATGCCGACGGCACCCTGATCCAACATCGGCGCAAGATTTCCCCGACTTATCACGAACGCATGATCTGGGGCATGGGCGACGGCTCCGGCCTGCGCGCCACCGACAGCGCAGTAGGGCGCATCGGCCAACTGGCGTGCTGGGAACATTACAACCCGTTGGCCCGTTATGCCCTGATGGCCGACGGCGAACAGATCCATGCGGCGATGTACCCAGGATCGTTTGCGGGGCCGTTGTTTGCTTCACAAATGGAGGTCAGCATCCGCCAGCATGCCTTGGAGGCCGCGTGCTTCGTGGTCAACTCCACCGCGTGGCTGAACCCTGAACAACAGGCGCAAATCATGGCCGACACCGGTTGCCCCATCGGCCCGATTTCCGGTGGTTGCTTCACTGCGATCATCAGCCCGGACGGTTCGGTGTTGGGCTCGCTGACCGAAGGCGAAGGCGAGGTGATCGTCGACCTCGACATGGGTCTGATCGACAAACGCAAACGCATGATGGATTCGCGCGGTCACTACAGCCGTCCGGAACTGCTGAGCCTGCTGATCGACCGCACACCGACGAGCCATGTGCATGAACGCAGTGCGCATCCGAAATTGGCGGTGACCGAGGTGGTGGAAGAAATTACTCGTTAAACGGCAGGTACAAAAAAGGGGACTTTTAAAGTCCCCTTTTGCTCGTCCGGTCTTACAGTTCCTGACCCAAAAAGATCAACGTATTGCCATGGGCCTCAGCCGCTGCGCGTTGGTTGTAGCTGTCGCGGTGCGAGCAGTTGAAGCCATGTTCCGCTTCCGGATACACGACAATTTCGACGTAATCGCTGTTCTCGAAACGCTCGGCGATTTTCTCCACGGCTTCCAGTGGGATGTGGCTGTCCTGTTCACCGAAGTGCATCAGCAGCGGCACTTCGATTTCATCGGCCCGGTCGAGTTGGTTCTGGATTCCGCCGCCGTAATAGGCGATGGCCACGTCCACCAGCCCATTCGCGGCGGTGAGGTACGAGAGCAAACCACCGAAGCAGTAACCAAGCGAGGCGATCCCGCCGTCCAGGCCCGGCTGGGCTTTCAGGGCGTCGATGGCCAGTTCGATGTCGGTCTGTGCCTTGCCGACGTCGGTGGCGTTCATCAACTCGACGGCGCGTTTCCAGCCGGCCTCGTCGTAGGTCAGTTCAATGCGCTGGCCGCTGCGCCAGAACAGGTCCGGTGCAATCACCAGGTAACCGTCGGCAGCGTATTGTTCGGCAACCGCGCGGATGTGTTCATTCACGCCGAAGATTTCCTGGATCAACACGATCCCCGGGCCTTTGCGGGTGTGCGGAATCGCCAGGTAAGCGCCGAATTTACCTTCGGCGCTGTCGATCTCGATCCATTGGGTGGTCACGCTCATGGTGGCTCCTGTCTACACAAGTGAGGGGGGGTGAAGCTTATTTCGGCTGCGTGGCCTTGAAGCTTGGCAGAGACTGCATACGTTTCCACCATCCGTCGAAACCGTCCACCGAAAATACCAGCGGTGCATCCGGGGTCATGGCGATGTAGGCGCAGCCCGGCGCCAGGTAAAAGTCGCCGATGCTGGGTTCAAGACCTGCGATATAGGGATCGGTGCCTTTTATTTTCATCAGCTCGCGCAGCACCCGCTTCGAATTTTCGATGCCTTTGCGGCGCGAATCTTCATTCTGCCCGCCAATAAAGTCAGGAAAAAGATGGTAGCCGAACACTTGCACAAGGTTGGCGTAGCCATAGGCATCGTAAATGCTTTGGGCCATGTGGGTGCGAGCGCGGTCGTGGGCGTTATCAGGGGTGATGGACGGGCCTGGCAGGACTTCGTCCAGGTAGGCGACGATCGCGCCGGTTTCGATCACCCGGAACCCGTCATGATCGATAACCGGCACCTTGCCGAAGGGGTGACGCACCAAATGTTCTGGCAGCTGCGGCTCGCCTTTGATCACGTTGACCTGCACCTGGTCGAAGTCCGCGTCTTTTTCCACCAGCAGCATCTTCACGGTGCGCACATAACTACTGCCGTCAAAACCATAGAGGGTGAGACTCATGACGATTGCTCCACTATTGAACCGAGGGACTTTATCGAGTCCCTGGCGCTTTAGCGGTGATCGCGACGCCAGAAGACTCGAGCCAGCAGCGCATCGAGGCTGAGCTTGCCGGCACCCGAGAGCAACAGCGGCATAAAGGCCGCGAGGTAGATCAGCGGCAGTTTGAAATTGCCATGACCCTTGTTGCTGATGGCGTAACCCTGGGCAAGCTCACTCAATGTAGACCAATCGGCCGGCCAGTGAACGGCGGCGGTCGCGACGACCGTGACCACGATCAAAATGATTGCCGAGATCCGCGTTCCCAGGCCGACCAGTATGGCCAGGGCGCAGATCAGTTCGGCCCACATCGACAGTTCCCAGTTCAACGTGGTCGGCACGTGGTTGAAGGGGAACGGGAAGCTGTCCTGAATATCGGCGAACCAGTTTTCGCCATTGAATTTTTCCAGGCCTGATTCGAAGAATTCCCAGGCGAGGAACAGCCGCAGGGTCAGCGGCGCGATCCAGCTACCGGCACGGTCGAGGTTCAGGTGCAGGCCTTTCACGGCCGATGAGAGTGAGGTGGTCATGGGCTTGATCTCCATTCAGTCAGGGAGGAGGGGCACCGCGGTGCCCCACACAGTGGGTTACTCGCCGGCGCCGCACTTGCCTTCGCCACATTTACCTTCCGCCGGTTTTGATGCCGTGTCGGCCTGGACCTGGCTGTAGCCGTGGGCCAGTTGTTTCATGCTGAACGCCTCGGACTCGGAGGCCGAAGCCACGTTGGACAGGGCCAGGCCGCCAGCGATGATCAGGCCGAGGGTCAAGGAAGAAGTCGAGAGCTTGAACATGGTGATACTCCGTAGCATTGAGTGAGTTGAGCGCTTTGATCGGCGTGGCCAATCGACAGGCACAGTTCATCAAGCAGGTGTATCTGCGATGTGTCTTTGGTGTGGGGATTTAGAGGCGGGGTGTGTCGGGAGGGGCGCTGTACACAATGTGATACGTAACCCTGAAACTCCTCAGCCAACCCAATCCTGTAGCAGCTGTCGAGCCCCAGCGAGGCTGCGTTCGGCTGCGGAGCAGTCGTGAAATCGATCGACTCGGTAATCCAGGTAAATCACGTGCACAGGGATTACGACTGCTGCGCAGCCGAACGCAGCCTCGCCAGGGCTCGACAGCTGCTACAGATAGTGTGATCCGCTACCGGCCGCTGACGTCTAGCGTCTGTGTCCCCGCAATCCCATGGGGCGTGACTTCGGAACCCGGCATGCAAGCGCTGTTGAACGAGATCCTTGACGCAGTACGTCCTCTGATCGGCCAGGGCAAGGTGGCTGATTACATTCCCGCCCTCGGTACGGTGCCGGCCGATCAGTTGGGCATCGCGGTGTATGGCAATGACGGCGAGCTGTATTGCGCTGGCGATGCCCATACGCTGTTCTCGGTGCAGAGTATTTCCAAGGTGTTCAGCCTGGTGCAGGCCATCGAACATTCCGGCGAAGACATTTGGAAGCGCCTGGGTCACGAGCCTTCCGGCCAGCCGTTCAATTCGCTGGTGCAACTGGAGTTCGAGCGCGGACGCCCGCGCAATCCCTTCATCAATGCCGGTGCGCTGGTGATCTGCGACATCAACCAGTCACGCTTTGCCGCGCCGGCGCTGTCGATGCGCGACTTTGTCCGTCGGCTGTCCGGTAACCCGCAAGTCATGGTGGACGGCAAGGTCGCCGAGTCCGAATACCAGCATCGCGCGCGCAATGCTGCGATGGCTTATCTGATGCAGTCTTTTGGCAATTTCCATAACGACGTCGAAGCGGTGCTGCGCAGTTACTTCAGCCATTGCGCGCTGCGCATGAGCTGCGTGGATCTGGCGCGGGCGTTCTGTTTTCTGGCCAATGACGGTTTCTGCAAGCACAGCGGCGAACAGATCCTCACCGCCCGCCAGACCCAGCAGGTCAACTCGATCATGGCCACCAGCGGCCTCTACGATGAAGCCGGCAACTTTGCCTATCGCGTCGGTTTGCCCGGCAAAAGCGGTGTAGGCGGGGGGATTGTCGCGGTGGTGCCGGGACAATTCACGGTGTGCGTCTGGTCACCGGAGTTGAACACCGCTGGCAACTCCCTCGCGGGCATGGCCGCGCTGGAGTTGCTGAGTCAGCGGATTGGCTGGTCGGTGTTCTAGACACGTGGGTCAGATCGGTAACGCTTCGACCCGGCTGCGCAGACACGCCAGCGTTTCATCGTCCAGCACCGTGGTGATATTCAGGTGCTCTTTTGCCTGAAAGAGATTCATCGCATCCCGGGTCTGTTTGCCGACGATGCCGTCGACAGGGCCGGGATGCCAGCCCAGGTACGTCAAGTAGGTTTGCGCCATACGGATTCTCAGGTCCGGCGTCCCTCCATAGGAAAACTTCTGATACGCCGCGCTGAGTCGCACGTCGTAGTTGTTGATCGCGTAGTTGGGACCGTTGTAGCGGCGTGCAAAGTTTGCCCAGTCCTTGGCCCGCAATGCCGCCACCGAACCGCCTCCGATCAACTCGCCAATGGTGCAGAGCAATTGGTCGTTCTCCGAGGCGACCATGCGCTTGACCATCGCCTCGACATCCGCCGAGTTCGTTTGCGCGAAATTGAACCCCATCGTTTGGCCCAGTCCCCACGAGGTACTTTGCAGGGCCGCGTTCCTGTCCAGGCGCATGGCCAGATTCAACCGGTCGTATTGATGCGCCCCCGAAGCGCCATAGTTGCCGGGGGTTTTGCTGCTGATATCGGGATGTTGTGCGTCAAACTCGTGGTGGGTCAGCCGACTGAATACGTGACGCTCGTAAAGGATTTTCGGACGGCGATCGGAGAAGTATCCGTTGCCGGAAGTTTCTACTGCCAGAACAGCCCATAGTTGCGCGGCACTGACTTTGGCAAGATCCAGCGCCTGCGCCAGACCTTCCTCGTCAAGGGCCGCTCCATGGCTTTTGAATTCATCGCTCATGACGGCCTCCTTGGATAACAGGAAACACTGGTGTATCTCTTTTAGCGTAGGAGCGCCGGGTGCAGGGCCGCCGGGTTTTCGATCATCGGTCAGGCGTGCGGTTAATGACGCTCCAGGGATTTTCCTATACATTTTCCGGCCGCCCACTGCATGGTGAAACCGCTTCATGTCTCTTGCGCTCGAACGTCTAGTCGCTGGCACGCCTATCCCTTTCGCCGGGAATCGTGTCTCTGTGGTCAGCCCCGAATTGGCCGCGCGCTTTCAGCCCGGGGACCATTTGCTGGTGGAGCAGGTCAGCGGCGAGTTGTTGCTGATTCCAGTGGCTGACCAGCAAGCGGCAGCCATTGCAATCGAACGTGCCGAAGCGGCGTTCAGCGCAATGTCTGCAGTCTCGGATCAAGCCATTAGCGAGTTCTTTGATCGCTTCGCCCAGCGTCTGGAAGACCCTGCCTGCTGGGCGTTGATCGAAGCCGCCAACCTGGCCGACATCGAGCGGGCCAAGGCCCGTGGGCGTTCCACCACACGGCTTCTGGCGGATGAACGCATGCGCCGTGACATGATCGCCGGCCTCAGGGCCTGGCGTGACGCGTCGGCCACGCGCGGCAAAGTGGTCAGTTGCATCGAGCATGACGGCTGGAAAGTCGAGCAAGTGGTCTCACCGCTGGGCATCGTCGCGTTTGTCTTCGAAGGCCGACCGAACGTGTTCGCCGACGCCGCCGGTGTGTTGCGCACGGGTAACACGGCGGTGCTGCGCATTGGCAGCGATGCGTTGGGCACGGCGCAAGCCATCGTCACCCACGCGCTGAATCCGGCACTGAGCGACGCCGGGTTGCCGGCCGGCGCGGTGTCGCTGGTGGAAAGCGTCAATCACGCCGCCGGTTGGGCGATGTTTGCTGACCGGCGTCTGTCGCTGGCGGTGGCCCGTGGTTCGGGTCGTGCCGTCAGTCAATTGGGCAGCATCGCCCAACAGGCCGGCACCGCCGTCAGCCTGCACGGCACCGGGGGGGGCTGGCTGATCGCCGACAAGGACGCCGATGCCCAGCGCTTTGCCGCTGTCGTGCGCAATTCGCTGGATCGCAAAGTCTGCAACACGATGAACGTCTGTCTGATCCACCGTGACCGCGTCGCCGAACTGCTGCCGCTGTTCCTCGATGCGCTGCAACAGGCCGGCACCGCCCGCGGGCAGGGCTGCAAATTGCACATCGTCGAAGGCAGCGAGCCGTACTTGCCAACCGATTGGCAGACCGCCAGCGTTGAGGTGTACCGCGCCGAAGGCTATCAGACCGAAGCGTTGGCCGAACCGCTGCCCGAGGATCAGTTGGGCCGCGAGTGGGAATGGGAGGAAACCCCGGAAGTCAGCCTGAAGATCGTCGATGACCTGGACAGCGCCATTGCGTTGTTCAATCGCTATAGCCCGCAGTTCACCGTGTCGTTGATCAGTGAAGATGCCGCGGCTCAGGAACGCTTCTACAACGCGGTCAACGCACCTTTTGTCGGCAACGGGATTACCCGCTGGGTCGATGGACAGTACGCGCTGAACAAGCCGGAACTGGGGCTTTCGAACTGGGAGAGCGGTCGCCTGTTTGCTCGTAGCGCGATTCTGTCGGGCGATGGGGTGTTCACGATCCGCAGTCGCATGACCCAGACGGATCTGTCGGTCAAACGCTGATCCAGCACCACGACCCCGGTCAACGGCCGCACTATACTTAATGTGCGTCCGTATGGGCGTGGCGAGCACTCCAAAACGAATCAGATGTCGATAACGCTCGCCTGAGAGTCAAGGCTGCACAGCCAATGGACGGGCAGTGCATCTGATGACGGAGAGAGGGTCACACCATGAAACTTCATTCCTTTCAACAATACTCTCATGACCTGGAAAGGGGCGTTCACGACACGTGGATTACCGCGAGGGTGAAGTCAGCCCTGGCAATGGCCGAACCCAGCCTCGGCCTGCAAATCCATGTGAAAACCCTCGGGGGCACGGTGGCATTGAGCGGTCGCGTCAACACCCATAAACAGTGTGAACAGGCTGTTGCTCTGGCCCGTTCGGTTCAGGGGGTCGTCGAAGTCGATGCCAGAGACTTGCTGACTCACGTGTTCACGCCAGGCAGTTATCCAGAACCACCCAACGCGGAAGAGAGTCCTGAGAATCGGGACGATAAATAACCTTGCCGATTGTGTTAGTGCGGCGCTCCCGCGAGCCGGGAGCGCCACATCGATCGTCTCTGCCAGTGGATACCCACTTCAGGCGGCTGCTTCTATAGATCGGGCTTGAAGGGCGCAGGTGTCCGGATACTCGGCGAGCGCCACAAAACGGTGGCTGTTGGCATCCAGCGCGTCAACCGAACCGGTCTCGATGTCGTAAACCCAACCATGCAAATTCAGCAGGCCTTTCTCCTGAGCCAGGCGCACGCTCGGATGCGTCTGGATATTGGCCAGTTGCGCGATGACATTCTCCCGAACCATTGAACTCACCTTCGCCGCTTCATTAGCGTGAGGGCGGGATTCGTTGATGACTTTCGCTGACTCGGCGTGTTGCAACCAGCCGCTGACGGCGGGCAGGTGGTCCATGCAGGTGCACTTGGCGACAGCGGTCATGGCGCCGCAGTCCGAGTGCCCGCAGATCACAATATCGGTGACGCCGAGTACTGCAACCGCATATTCAACCGTGGCCGACACACCGCCGGGGTGAGGGCTGTAGGAGGGCACGATGTTGCCGGCATTGCGGATCACAAACAGTTCACCGGGTTCTTGTTGGGTCAGCAGTTCCGGCACGACACGGCTGTCGGAACAGGTGATGAACAACGTGCCCGGATGCTGGGTGGTGGCCAGGTGTTTGAACAGGTCGGTCCGTTGCGGAAACGCTTCTTTCTGGAACTTCAAAAAACCTTCGATGAGCGCTTTCATGGCGACTTCCTCATGTGTGAGTCGAATGATCATTTTGTAGCAGCTGCCGAGCCTGCGAGGCTGCGTCCGAGGACGAAGTCCTCGCAGGGCCAGGCGACTGCTGCGCAGCCGAACGCAGCCTCGCAAGCTCGACAGCTGCTACGGATATAGCGGTTTAAAGGTGATGCGGGCCGGCATCCGCTTAGAAAGGACGCAGCGGCAGGAACTTGCCGTCGAGGGTAATCACTGCGCGGGAGCCGCCTTCCGGGTCTTCGACTTTCTTCATGTCGAGCTTGAAGTTGATCGCACTGATGATGCCGTCGCCGAATTGCTCATGAACCAGGGCTTTCAAGGTCGTGCCGTAAATCTGGATCATTTCGTAGAAGCGGTAGATGGTCGGGTCGGTTGGGACACCCGAGAGGCTGCCGCGCAACGGGATGATCTGCAGGCGGGCGACAGAGTCCGCGTCCAGGTCGAGTTTTTCGCCAATCACTTTGGCGGCGCTTTCCGGCAGCGGGTGCTGACCGAGCAGGGCGGCAGTGACGTAGGCCAGACCGAGGCCGGTGCCGTCGGTCAGGTCCTGCCAGGACAGGTTTTTGCGCGCTTTTGCATCGAGGATCGACGTGGTCAGGGCCAGGCTTGGGTCGTTGTAAGCGTGGGACTGTTGCATGGTGTTTCTCCTGTCGGGAGTGATGTTGCTTGGGTGTGGAGCAATCTTCTGCTGATCGATCCATAGCGTCCAAGACCGATATACAATGCAGCGCATAAGCACAGCCTATAGAAGGTGATTCCCCATGCTGCTCCGACATTTGCGCTATTTGCTGGCGGTCGCCGATCACGGCGGTTTCACCCGCGCCGCCGAGGCGCTTCATGTTTCACAGCCGACCCTGTCCCAACAGATCCGGCAACTGGAAGAAACCCTGGGTGTCAGCCTGTTCGACCGAACCTCGCGCACGGTCAAACCCACCGATGCGGGCGAGGCCTACATCGAATGTGCTCGTCGGGTGCTGGTGGAACTGGAGGCGGGTAAACGTGCCCTGCATGACGTGAAGGACTTGTCCCGCGGCACCTTGCGACTGGCCATGACCCCAACGTTCATGGCGTACCTGGTGGGACCGCTGGTGCGTGATTACGTGGCGCGGTATCCGAACATCCATCTGCAAATTTTCGAGCTGTCGATGGATGACATCGAGGCCGGGCTGGTGGATGACTCACTGGACATCGCCATCGCCTTTACCCAGGTCAGAAATGCCGACATCGAGTCGATCCCGGCGTTTACCGAGACGTTGGGCGTCATGGTGGGGCGCGATCACCCGTTATACGAAAGCCAGGTCGCGTTGTCCGCGCAGGAGGTTGCGCAGCTGGAGTTTGCGCTGCTGGCCCCGGACTTCGTTACCCGCACCCGCATTGATGAGTACTTTGCCCAAGAGCAGATCACGCCGAAGGTGGTGATCGAGGTCAACTCGGTAAGCACCTTGCTGGAAGTCATTCGGCACACGGCCATCGCCACCATCCTTCCGGAGCCCATTGCCACCGAGGACCGCGCGTTGCGCAAAATCCCGTTGTCGGGGGAGTCGCCCAAACGAGGGGCCGCGCTGCTCCGACGTAAAAACAACTATCACAGCGCAGCGTCGGTGGCTTTTATGGAGCTGGTGTTGGGTGCGGCTGCAGGCGAGTCGACGGCATCAGTCTTCTATTAATTGGCACACACCATTAGGCGCCTTGCCCGTGGAGGACACCGTGACTGTGTCGTCATCGCTGAGGAGGATTGAGATGACCACGCCCGAACCCTTGGCTTCGAATCGACGGTCATCAATGGCTTTGGTCTCGGCTTCTTTGCTGTTGATCAATACCGGCCCGTCCTGATCCGCGTGGACGATGATTTTGCCGGGGCAGTCCGCATCGAACAACGGGACGCCGATGATGCTGTTTGCATGGGCAGCACTGGCCATTACGAGCAACAGCAAGCCTGTCAGTTGTATGTTCATCACAAACCTCCATTGATCCAGTGCACACGGTTAACAATAGCGTTGTTTGGTGCATGCGAGACAAACAAAAAGGCCCCGCTCGATGTGACGAGCGGGGCCTTTTTATGGATGGGGTGTGGAGGTATCAGTAGAACCGGTCAATCACCCGAACTTCGTTGTGGTTCTGCATCGAAGCCCACGCCTGTTTCAGCGTTTGCAGAACATTACCGATGAAGTCCTTGTCTGCCGCGGCTTTCTTGCCGACATAGCCTTGGCCGCGACGGTACATCTTCAGTCGGGCGAGCAGGTTCTGGTTGTTCTTGTCGAACTCCGCTTCATGGGCGTGAGGCGACAGGCAGTCGATATGCACTTGGCCCGACTTGCTGATCCACAGAATATGGCTGTCATGGCTGTCTTTTTGCGCAGCGAAGATACGAGCCAGTTCATCGATAGTAGGTTGATTGTTCAGATTCATAGTAAGCCCCTTGACCATTTGGTGATCTTTCAAAGTTGATTCGCTAATACAAGTAGCCCATCGGTTAGTTGATCCCTGGCACCGAAACCAGGACGTCAGCGGTCGGCCGCCAAATTGACGGGGTCCCGCGTCTGTTGCATGTAGTCGTGTTGAATAACTGCTACGCAATAGCGTCACAACGAGGAGAAGCAGCGAAAACCTTCAGGCCACTGCCGACGTTTTCAGGGTCGACCACAAGCTTCATGAGGATTGATCGCCAGCGCTTCTCGTCCTTGTACTGGACGTTCAGGCCAGGTCAGCTTCTTCAATCTGCCTTGTGGGCAGCGTGTATCCGGGAAAAACAGCTCGGCGGTCAGACGAGCTTGCTCAAACATGTTGCCTGTTCTCCCGATCGGGGAGACGTCTGCATCATGCAAGGGCAAATCGGAGGCGTCAACGGTTTTGTAGTGATTATTTTTGGTCACTACATATTGTCGGACAAAGTCGTTTGGAATTAAAAAGCGGAAGGGGAAAGCGCCAGTCAGGGCGATGGCAACGACGTTTGGAATCGGTAAACGGTGCAGGGATAACCGTCTACCGGCAGCTGATGCAGGGTGAACTCGCCATGGGTGAGGTCAGCCAAGACCCTGGCCCAGAACCGCCGCGCAGGCTGATTCGCGTCGAGGTGGAAAATTTGCCATTGACCGGGGAACCGGCTCAAGAGGGTGGAAACGACAAACGTCGCGACGCCTTGGCCACGAAAGCGTCGACTGACAAAAAAGTAACCGATGTTGTACTCGGCGCCGTGAACATGGGTTTCATCATCCACCGTCACGAAGCCGGCCAATTCACCGTCGACCTTGATCAGAAACGGCCTGGTTGCGGGTTTTCGCCAGTAACCCGGTTTGGGCTGAGCATTGAAGAAGCCATGCTCACCGAGCTTCAGCGGCAGCCACTCGCTGAAGTCATACATATAGAACTGCATCAGGTTTTCAATCGTTTCCAGTTCGTCGCGCTGGGCGGCGTGCAGTTCTATCAAGGGCATGCTCGTAGGCTCCTGAGGCGCACTCAGTGGGGGGCGAAATCGTATTTTCCGCCTTTTTTCAGTGCGGCTTGATAGGCCGGGCGAGCCTGAAAGCGTTCAATCCAGGCCGCTATATGAGGATAGTTGCCGAGCTTGCCTTGGGCTCTGGCGATCTCACCGATAAAACTCATCTGGATGTCGGCGGCGCTGAACTGATCGCCCAGCAGGTAATCGGACTGGCTCAGAGCCGTGTCGAGGTAATCCAGGTAGTTGGCCACCTCCGAATTAATCCGCGGATGCAACGGCGCGCCGGCTTCACCAAGACGCCCCACGTACAGGTTCAACATCAGCGGCAACATCGCCGAGCCTTCGGCGAAATGCAGCCACTGCACGTATTCGTCATAGGCAGGGGTGGACGGATCGGGTTGCAGGCGACCCTCTCCATGGCGGCGAATAAGGTAGTCGATGATCGCCGAGGACTCGATCAGCTTCTGCGCGCCGTCTTCGATGACCGGTGATTTACCCAGGGCATTGATCGCTTTCAATTCAGGCGGTGCCAGGTTGGTCTTCGGGTCGCGCTGATAGCATTTCAGCTCGTAAGGGATGGCCAGTTCTTCCAGCAACCAGAGAATCCGCTGGGAACGGGAGTTGTTCAGGTGATGCACGATAATCATGGTCGATGCCTTATCAGAAAATGGGGCTGTTGCCGGGCTTGAAGAACACTAGACCCTTTTGGCTTGCTCGAAGTGCCCTCAAGCCTTGCTCGCCGGTTTTGCCGCGCGTTTGGTGCCGGTCGAGGGCTTGCGTTTGGCAGGTTTGCGTTTGTTTTTCCACGGTGTGGCACCGCGCCCGGCGGGGCTTGCCGGTCCGCTGATGGTCAGGCTCAGGCCGGCGCAACGGGCGACCTGTTTGCTCATCCACGCGGCTTGCTTGGTGACGAATTCTTCGAGGCTCATCTCGCCGCTCTGCACCATGTCCAGCGCCTGCTCCCAAATCGCCGTGGTCCCGGGGTCGGCGATGGCACGCGGCACGGCATCGATCAGGCTGAACGCCGCCGGGGTGGCGGCCAGGGCCTTGCCGTTCTTGATCAGGTAACCACGGTCAAGCAGGCCCTGGATGATCGAGGCGCGGGTCGCTTCAGTGCCGATGCCGGTGGTGTCCTTGAGTTTCTGCTTGAGCAGCGGATCTTCCACCAGTTTGGCGACGTTCTTCATCGCCTTGATCAGATCGCCTTCGGTGAACGGTTTGGGCGGTTGCGTCCAGAGGTCCTTGAGCTTCACGTCGGCCACCGCGCAGTCACGTCCTTCGGCCAATGCCGGCAGCGTTTGCGGCGCCGGTGCTTCGCGGCCCTTGGCCGGGGCAAGGGCCTCGGGCAGGGCGCGCTTCCAGCCGGGTTCGACGATCTGCTTGCCGACGGCACGCAAGGCTTCACCGGCGCAGTCGAAATCAGCCTGGGTCCGGTCGTATTCATGGTTGGGCAGAAACTGCGCCAGGTAACGCGCGCGGATCAGGGTGTAGACCGCTCGCTGCTTGCCCACCAGTCGCTCGAGGTTTTTCGCCGCGGCCGTGGGGATGATGCCGTGGTGCGCGCTGACCTTGGCGTCGTTCCAGGCCCGTGAGCGGCGCTGAGGCTCCAGGAAATCGTTCAAGGCGTTCAGTGCCGGATCAGCCTGCCTCAGCGCGGCCAGAATGCCCGGCGCTTCGCTGTGCTGACTCACGGGCAGATATCCGCAGTCGCTGCGGGGATAGGTGATGACCTTGTGGGTTTCGTACAGGGCCTGGGCAATATCGAGGGTTTCCTGAGCGCCGAGCCCGAGCTTCTTCGAGCAGACTTCCTGCAAGGTGCCCAGATCGAAGGGCAGGGGTGCGACTTCGCGCATTCGCTCGGTGCGCAGTTTGATCACCCTTGCACTCGCCGCACTGCCAATGGCTGCCGCTGCCTTTTGCGCCAACGCCTGATTCAGGCAGCGATCCTGATCGTCGCAAACCTCGGAGGCTGCACGCCACTGGGCGGTGAACGTGGTGCCGTCGTGCAGCAGTTGCACATCGATGGCCCAATAGGCGACCGGCACGAAATCGGCGATGCTGCGGTCGCGATCCACCACCAGGCGCAGGGTTGGCGTTTGCACCCGACCGACCGGCAATACGCCCTGATAACCCGACTGACGCCCCAGCAGCGTGAACAGCCGACTCATGTTCATCCCGATCAACCAGTCCGCCCGCGAGCGACCGAGTGCCGAATGGTAAAGGCTGAAGGTCTCGGCCCCCGACTTCAGGGCTGCCAGCGCCTTGCGGATCGACGCATCGTCCAGCGCCGACAGCCATAGCCGCTGGATCGGCCCGCGATAACGGCAATGCTCCACCAGTTCCCGGGCGATCATCTCGCCTTCACGGTCGGCGTCGGTGGCGATCACCAGTTCCGTGGCCTCGCCGAGCAGCCGCTTGACCGCTTTGTACTGGCTGGCCGTACGCGGTTTGACGGTCATCTTCCACTTCTCTGGAATGATCGGCAGGTCCGCCAGCACCCATCGCTTGTAGCGCGCGTCATAGGCGTCGGGCGGCGCGGTTTCCAGCAGATGGCCGATGCACCAGGTCACCGTGACGTCCGTTCCCAGCCAGCAGCCGTCGCCACGACGCCGGGCGCCGAGGACGGCCGCAATGTCTTTGGCCTGGGAAGGTTTTTCACAGAGGTACAGCCGCATAACCACCATCGCTCATCAACTGTCGAGAGGTGCACAGAATGGCGGCTGATGAGCGATGGGGCAATCTTTATCTGTATGGATGTACAGTCGATGCGTTGCGATTCATTGCACAGGCTCCTCAGTAGTTCAGGTTAATCACCGGCTGGTCCAGCTTCCCGTCGGGCTCTCGCCTGAGAATGGTCAGCAACGCTGCGGTAATCACGTTCACATCATTATCGAAGCCTCCGTGGGAGGTGTCTTTTTTGGTGCCCCCGCCATAGTTCATTTTCGGATCGTTGAAGATATGCAGGGTTTGCGCGAACGCTTCGGGAAGCCCGCGACCCGTTGCGGCAAACCCGGCCGGAATGGTTTTCCCAAAGTAAAACTGGTTCCACTGCTCGGTCATGTTCTTGGCGGCAATGTTCCACTCCGCCAGATCGGGATTGCTGAAGTCCTGGAAGTCCTTGTCCAGACTTTTGGCCATGCCCAGCAGCGGCATGCGTTGCAGTTCTTCATAGGCCCGGGAAACGAGGTACAGCAGTGACTTGTGGTACACGCCGATGACGTTGTCATCCTGTTCGCGGCTGTCGGACATGATGTAGATATGGAAATCCTTGCGCTTGAGGCCTCCACCTTCGATGACTTTGCGGTAGGTCTGGTTGGCGAAATCGAGGGTGCAGGCCGGGGCCATCAGCGTTGACGTTTCGATGGCCAAGCTTCTGGCTGACAGCAGTTGAGCCAAGTGGCCATTGATCAAGGACCCGGCGGAATGACCGATCAGATGAAGCTCGACGTTTTTCTTGCCCATGTCGGCGATCAGTTTTTTCAGGTTCTCGGCCATTTCCACCAGCCCGCGCGGGGTAAAGCCTGCGACTGCGGCCGCTTCGGCGTTCTGCTTCATCTGGCTCCACTGGTCTCCGCCGAGTTTTTTGGTCGCCAGTTCCACCGTGCGATCAAAACCTTCCAGGGCCTTGTCCTTGAGCGTCTTCAACACATCGCTGATGCCACCCGCCCCGGGAAACAGACCTGGGAGGGCGTCCTGGACGATGTCGGCAAACGTCTCCAGCGCCCCGGTGCGCCAGGTGACAAACAGGGGATAGACGCCGTTTTCAAGAAAGTAGGGCGCCATCGCACAGATTCGGTTGATGGAATCCTGCTCGGAGTTGAGCCCGCCGTGGGCAATGATGGCGATGCGCAGCACGGCGGGTTTGCTGGCCGCCGGGAGCTTGTCGTACCAGGCACGAGGCGCCTCGTAGACGATTCGCTTGACGCCTGCGCGGACGTTTTCCACGTCGGTGAGACGGGGGCCAATGCTGCCGTTGTTTTCCATCACGATGGTCAGGCCATACGCCTGATCCATGGTCAACAGGGGAAGCCCCTTGCGACCGGTATCGCGGGCACCGGCGGTGAACAGCGAGAAACCTTCACGCTTGGCGTTGGAGCTCGACAGGGCGCTGCGAAACGCTGATTGAACATCGGCCCGGGAACGTGAAGGCCGCGCGTTGTGCGATAACCCGCCGTGTTCGATCGGCACACCGAGGGCCACGGTCCAGGCGTCGGTGCCATTGGCCAGCCAGTCCTCGAACGTCAGGATGGCGAAGCCCGAAAATCCCCAGTCGGTGGACCAGGAATTCTGCACGATGAACCCCTGACTGGTGTACCCGATCAAGGCAAAGGCGTGACCGCCCTGAGGGGTTGCCGGCCACTTGATGACGGGTAGCTCAGACATGCTCTGGAACACCGTCGGCGAACGTCTTTTGCCTTTGGGCTGCATCAGTGCCCAGCCCTGATGCACATTGGCGGAAACGTAAAGTGCACCCGCTTCGTACAGCGCCGCCATCATGGCAGTGATGTCGTCTTTCTCGACGCGGTAGTAAACCCCCAGCGGCCGGGTCACGGCGTCCATGGCCCAATTCTCGGCGGGTGCTTCAAACGCCGGAACCGATCCGTCGGGCTTGACGGTATAGGGCCACAGTTCCTCCGCGCAGACTCCGTGCTTATGCCATCCTTTCAAGGCGCCGCGACAACTGGAACCGGTGTAGTCCTCGCCTGGCCATTCGTCATAGAGTTTGGCCAGATGATACAGCTGACGCGGGCTCGTCTTGATGGACGCCCGATCCCGCAGCCACAACAGATAGTTGACCACTGCCGCCAGCCCGAACCCGGTGCATGCACCTTCGTTGCCTTGGTACAGCGCCAGGCCTTTACCCAGGTACGCCGAGAGTTCGGTGGCGATGTCTTTGTCGGCGGGCCAGGAGGGCGGCAGCGACTGGACCCGTGGGGTGAAGATCCGATCGCGCAGGTCGAGGCGATCGGGACGGGCGTCGAGGGTGATGATTTTCTGATCGAGAGAAAACTTCGTGGCGGGCATGGGGAGACCCTCAAGTTTCTGAGACTCGAACCCCCACGCCACGACTGCCTGACTGCGCAGTAGGGGTGACAACGGTGCTATTGATCGTAGACGATGTTTCGCCGACTTCGAATATTCAATTCGGGGGAAGGAAAGGACCTCACGGTGCAGGGCTTGGCATTATCCAGGTCGTCGAGGAAGCTCATCGGAACGCCGCACCGTCCCGTTCGGCTGCGAAGCCGTCATAAGTGCAAAATCTGGGTTATACCTGAAAGTCGTGGTCTCAGGTTTTGGGGCTGCAGCGCAGCCCATCAGCCTCATGAGGAACGTATTTCATGAAAAGCACCGGTCCTAGTCCTGTCATCACCATCGCAGAGCAGCCGGGCTGCCTGCTTGTAAAGTTTCACGGTTTCCAGGTGGCCGCGTCCGCACGGGCGCTGGTGTTGCTCGAGGCCAACTATCCTCCGGTGTATTACGTACCGCGGGAGGACATCGACGAAAAGTACTTTGCCCGCACCGACCACACGAGTTATTGCCCCTACAAGGGCGATGCCAGCTATTTCAGCCTGCAAGTCCCGGGGCATGAGGGCGCTAACGCGGTGTGGAGCTATGAAGACCCCAAAGTGTCGGTAGAGCAGATTCGCGGTTACTTGGCGTTTTATCCCGATCAAGTGACCTTTGAGCTTCTCGAAGACGTCGAGTGATGGCCGCTTTCGTCAACGAAAACGCCGCGTATTGGCGCGGCGTTTTAAGGTCAGCTGTTCAGCTCATCGAACAGCATCCACCAGTGTGGATTCATCAATCTGACTGATCGAAGTCACCCCGGTCAGAGTCATGGCGACGCGCATTTCCTTGGCGAAGATATCCAGCATGTTTTCCACTCCTCGTTGACCATCGGCGGCCAGTGCATAGGCCATGGAACGCCCCAGCAATACGCCTTTTGCGCCCAGCGCCAACATCCGTACCACATCAAGCCCCGAGCGGATTCCCGAGTCGACCAGCACCGTCAGATCATTGCCGATGGCTTGCATGATGGGCGGCAATGCCTTGGTGGTGGAGAGCACGCCATCCAGCTGTCGCCCGCCGTGATTCGACACGACAATGCCGTCCGCGCCAAAACTGACCGCATCCCTGGCATCTTGAGGATCGAGAATGCCTTTGATGATCATCGGGCCTTTCCAGAACTCACGAATCCACTCCAGATCGCTCCAGCTGATCGAAGGGTCGAAGTTGTTGGCCAACCAGCCCATGTAGTCTTCGAGCGTGACGGCTTTGCCCAGGTACTTCGAGATATTGCCCAGGTCGTGTGGACGCCCCATGAGGCCAACGTTGAATGCCCAGTCGGGTTTGGTCATGGCCTGAAGCATTCGCCGCGATGATGCAAAAGGACCTGACATGCCCGAATGTGCGTCCCGGTATCGGGCGCCGGGTGTGGGCATGTCCACGGTAAACACCAGGTTTTTCACACCGGCGGCCTTCGCCCGCTCCAGTGCATTTTTCATGAAGCCTCTGTCCTTCAACACATACAGCTGAAACCAGATGGACTGTTGGCTTTGTGCCGAGACTTCCTCGATCGAGCACACCGAAACCGTTGAAAGGCACAGCGGGATGCCTTTGTTTTCCGCCGCTTTTACCGCCTGCACTTCACCACGACGGGCAAACATGCCTGTCAGGCCGACCGGCGCCAAGATGATCGGCATTGAAAGTGGTTGATCGAAGAGGGTGGTTTCAAGGCTCAGGGTTTCGACGTTTTTCAGAATGCGCTGACGCAGGCTGATGCCGGTCAGATCAGCGCTATTGGCCCTAAGGGTGTGCTCTGCATAAGCCCCGCCATCAATGTAATCAAACAAAAAACGCGGGAGTTTGCGACGTGCTGCCTCGCGATAGTCAGATGCGGATGAAATGATCATGGTGCCTCTGTCTGTGAGTGGCGGGGCTGCCGATTTCGTCGAGCTTACCCTGTGGCGAGGGAGCTTGCTCCCGCTGGGTGGCGAAGCCACCCAAATCCAGCCAACTCGATGGTTCTGACACGCCGAGGCGGCTGGATTAGGCCTGCTGCGCAGGCCAACGGGAGCAAGCGCCCTCGCCACATGGGATTGTAGTGAACTCAGTTGGTATCCAGATCCACGTTCTTGGTCTCACGCAAACAGATCATCCCGACAACCAGGCTCACCCCGGTAATCAGCACCGGGTACCAGAGCCCGTAGAAGATGTCCCCGGTGTACACCACCAAGGCAAACGACACCGTTGGCAGGAAACCGCCGAACCAGCCATTACCGATGTGGTACGGCAGGGACATCGAGGTGTAGCGGATGCGGGTCGGGAACAGTTCGACCATCAGCGCTGCCAGCGGGCCGTAGCACATGGCGGAAATAATGATCAGCGCCACCATCAGCGCCACGATCATCGGTTTGTTGACCTGTTGTGTATCGGCTTTTGACGGATACCCGGCCAGGGTCACGGCGCCACGCAGGGCCGCTTCATCGTAACCATCGAGCTTCACTTCACCGACGCTCACCTGCACGGCGCTGCCGGCCGGGGCCGCTTCGCTGTTGTAGGGCAGGCCCTGTTTCACCAGGAAGGTTTTGACCTTGTCGCACGGGCTATCAAATTTCGCCTTGCCCACCGGGTCGAACTGGAAGGTGCAGGTGGCCGGGTCCGCCAGCACGGTGATCGGTGCCTGACGGCTGGCCTGGTCGATGGCCGGGTTGGCGTAGTGGGCGATGGACTTGAAGATCGGGAAGTACAGTGCAGTCGCCAGCAGCAGGCCGATCATCAGCACCGGTTTGCGCCCGACTTTATCCGACAGCCAGCCGAAGAAAATAAAGAACGGTGCGCCGATGATCACGCTGACAATCAGCAAGCTGTTGGCCAGCGCCGGGTCCATTTTCAAGAACTGGGTGAGGAAGAACAGCACGTAGAATTGCGCAGCGTAGAAGGTCACGGCTTGCCCGGCATTGATGCTGAACAGGGCGATCAGCACGACTTTCAGGTTTTCCCATTTGCCGAAGGAATCGCGCAGCGGCGACTTGCAGAGCTTGCCTTCCTCTTTCATTTTCACGAACGCCGGCGACTCGTGCAGGCTCATGCGAATCCAGGTCGAGATCCCCAGCAGAATGATCGAAAACAGGAACGGAATCCGCCAGCCCCAGACTTCGAACTGGTCACCGGTGAAGTAGCGGCAACCGAGCACCACCAGCAGCGACAGCAGTAAACCGAGGGTCGCGGTGGACTGAATCCAGCTGGTGTGGAAACCGCGTTTTCCCATCGGCGCGTGTTCTGCCACGTAAGTGGCAGCGCCGCCGTATTCACCACCCAGAGCCAGGCCCTGAAGCATGCGCAGCACCACGAGGATGATCGGCGCGGCAATGCCGATGCTCGAGTAGGTCGGCAGCAACCCGACGCAGAAGGTCGCCAGGCCCATGAGGATGATGGTTGCAAGGAACGTGTATTTACGCCCGATCATGTCCCCCAACCGGCCGAACACCAAGGCGCCGAATGGCCTCACGATGAAGCCGGCAGCGAAGGCCATTAGCGCAAAGATAAACGCCGTGGTGTCGTTGACCCCGGCGAAGAACTGTTTGCTGATCACCGCCGCGAGGGCGCCATAGAGGAAAAAGTCGTACCACTCGAAGACCGTCCCGAGTGACGAGGCGAAGATGACTTTCTGGGTTTCCCGGCTGGTGCCCGCGCTGCGCACGGCTTCCAGAGGCTGAACATGTTCTGACATATCGGTATCCCTCACAGTGATTGTTTTTTTTGTTCCACTGGTGTTGCGTGTTCCTTGCAGCGGGTAATTTTCAACGTCCGTAAATTCAGTGCGATCCCCTGTAGGAGTGAGCCTGCTCGCGATAGCGGTGTGTCAGTCAACACTGATGTTGGATGTCACACCGTCATCGCGAGCAAGCTCGCTCCCACAGGGGGAGTGTCAACATTAGCGGTAAGCATCAGTTGTGCTGCCTTTTCGGCAATCATCAGCGTAGGCGAACAAGTGTTGCCCGAGGTGATGCGCGGCATGATCGAGGCGTCGGCGATGCGCAGGCCGGGGATGCCGTGGACTTTGAGTTGCGCATCGACCACGGCATCCGCGTCGTTACCCATGCGGCAGGTGCCGACCGGATGGAAGATGGTGGTGCCGATGCGGGCGGCGGCTTCGTGCAATTGTTCTTCGCTCTGCAAGCTGTCGCCGGGCAAGTACTCGACCGGTTTGAATGCTTGCAGCGCCGGTGCGGCGACGATGCGGCGGGTCAGGCGAATGGCATCCGCTGCCACCCGCAAGTCCTCCGGATGGCTCAAGTAATTGGGCTGAATCAGTGGTGCTTCCTGCGGATCGGTGGAGCGGATCTCGATGCGACCACGGCTTTGCGGGCGCAGATCGCACACCGACGCGGTGAAGGCGGGGAAGGCATGCAACGGTTCGCCGAAACGCTCCAGCGACAGCGGCTGAACGTGGTATTCGAGATTCGCCGACGTCTGCTCCGGCCCCGAACGGGCGAAGGCTCCAAGTTGGCTCGGCGCCATGGACAACGGACCGCTGCGGTCATACAGGTAACGCAGGCCCATGCCCATCTTGCCCCACAGGCTGCCGGCGATCTGGTTAAGGGTGCGGGCGTTTTCCAGTTTGTAGATCAGGCGCAGTTGCAGGTGATCCTGCAGATTGCCACCCACGCCGGGCAGTTCATGGGCAACGCCGATCCCCAGTTTTTGCAGCAGCTGGCGAGGGCCGATCCCGGAACGTTGCAGGATGCTTGGTGAGCCGACGGAACCGGCGCACAGCACGATTTCCTTGCGCGCCTTGAAGGTTTTCGCCTGACCCTGCCAACGCGCGCTGACCGCTGACGCGCGGCCGTTTTCCAGCAGCACTCGATCCACTTCGACGTCGGTCAGCACGGTGAGATTGGGGCGGTTGCGGATCGGTTTGAGAAACGCCTTGGCCGCGTTCCAGCGAATACCGGATTTCTGGTTGACCTGGAAGTAGCCGCAGCCTTCGTTGTCGCCCTGGTTGAAGTCATCGATGCTGGCGATGCCGCTTTGCTCGGCGGCGCTGCGGAAGGCATCGAGAATCGGCCATGACAGTCGCTGACGTTCGATCCGCCATTCCCCGGCGGCACCGTGAAACTCCGAGTCGCCGGCAAAATGGTTTTCGCTCTTTTTGAACAACGGCAGCACATCGTTCCAGCTCCAGCCGGGATTGCCCTGAGCCGCCCAGCCGTCGTAGTCGCCGGCCTGGCCGCGCATGTAGATCATGCCGTTAATCGAGGAACAGCCGCCGAGCACCTTGCCACGCGGGTAACTCAGGGCGCGACCTTGCAGGCCGGGTTGCGCTTCGGTCTTGAAGCACCAGTCGGTGCGCGGGTTGCCGATGCAGAACAGGTAACCCACGGGGATGTGAATCCACGCATAGTTATCGCGGCCGCCGGCTTCGAGCAGCAAGACGCGATTCTGCGGGTCGGCCGACAATCGATTGGCCAGTAAACAACCGGCCGGGCCGGCACCGACCACGATGTAGTCGTATTCATCCAGGGAAGTCTGCATCCGTGACCTCATCTTGTTGTTCTTGTTGTCGGTCATCCTAGTTGTTAGCTTTCGTCAAAAGAATGTTAGTTTTTGCGCAGCCGCTGTGCGTTTTTAAACAGCCCCACCTCAAGGACGGTTCATGTTCGACTGGAATGACCTGCGGTTTTTTCTCGAATTGCAGCGCAGCGGGCGTTTGCTCACCGCTGCCCGCCGTTTGAACACCACCCACGCCACTGTAGCCCGGCACATCGAGGCCATCGAAAAGAGCCTCGGCACCGCGTTGTTTGTTCAGCATGCCCAGGGTTATGAGCTGACCCCGGCGGGCGAAGCGTTGCTCAAACATGCCGAAGCGATGGAAAACGTCGCGCTGCTGGCGCAGGAAGAAATCACTCAGTCCACGGCGCCGCTGGGCAAGATCCGCGTCGGCGTGACCGAAGGCTTGGGCATCATGTTCCTCGCCAGCCGCATGAACGGCTTGTTCGAACGTTATCCGGGGCTGGAAGTGGAACTGGTGGCGGTGCCGCGGTTCGTCAGCATCCTCAATCGCGAGGCCGAAATCAGCATCCACCTCGAACGCCCGGCCGCCGACATGCTGGTCACGCGCAAACTGACTGACTATCGATTGGCGCTGTATGCAAGCCAAGAGTATCTGGATCGTTCGCCACCGCTGCGCAGCCGCGAAGACCTCGCTCGCCACGCCTGGATCGGCTATGTCGATGACTTGCTGTTCAGCCAGGAACTGATGTTCCTCAACAGCTTTTGCCGCAATCCGCAGGTGGTGTTTCACAGCACCAGCGTCATCGCCCAGCAACAGGCTGCGCGCTCAGGCCTGGGGATTGCCGTGCTGCCGTGCTACATGGCCAGCGCCGATCCCGGCCTGGTGCCGTTGTTGCCGGATGAAAGCATCCAGCGCAGCTACTGGATCAGTACTCGACGTGAGCTGCACAAGTCGGTGCGGTTGCGGGTGTTGTGGGATTACGTGGTGGGGCTGTGTGAGGCGGAGCAGGGGCTGTTGATGGGATAACGTTTGTCGTCCAGTCTATTGGATGACGACAAGGAGCGTTATCCGACACTCCGTCGCGATAAAGGGAGCTTGCAGCATGAGCGAAGATACAAAAGTGAAAGGCCCAGCGTCGTACTTCCCGTCAATCGAGAAAAAGTACGGACAGCCCATCAGCCACTGGCTGGATCTGCTCGGAACAGTGAGCGGTAAGAAACATATGGAAATGGTGGCGTGGCTGAAGACTGAGCATGGTATGGGGCATGGTCATGCGAATGCTTTGGTTGCGCACCATTTAGCGAGTGCAAAAAAGTGATCGGCCAGCCGTTCAAAAAGGGATGAGGGTGATGTGCACCAGCGTCATCGCCCAGGATTTATTGTTGGGGCAAGAATCAACGACGCGGAAATCGATGTAGCAGCTGCCGAGCCTGCGAGGCTGCGTTCGGCTGCGAAGCAGTCGTAAACCCTGAATACCCGGTTTATTTGATAGACCTCTGCGCCTGATTTTACGACTGCTTCGCAGCCGAACGCAGCCTCGCAGGCTCGGCAGCTGCTACAGGTTGCGAGAGAATTTCGAATGCGGTGCTGGCCAGGCGCTCTCCATTCACCAGCACGTGCACGGCGTGTTTGCCCACGTAGTGTTTGCGGGTAGTGAGTTCCTTGATCTGCTGGCTGCGAGCAATGGTCTCGGTCATCTTGCCGGGAAGCGTCAGCGCCTTGAGCTTGAACACCTTCGCCGATGTGCTGCCGTTGGCTTTTACGTAATCGATCGCGTAGTCGATCACCAGTCGCTGACTGTCCTGGACCGTGGATTTCACGGCGAAGGACAGGGTGATTTTTTCACCCAGGCGAATCACCGCCGGTTCCACCTTCACATCGATGATCTCGACCTCAGGCTTGCCGCTTGCGCCAATGATCGCCAATGCGCGTTGGTTGCCCTGTTTGATCAGGCTGCGCAGGGCGTGTTTGGCGATCCATGCGGTGTGTTTGTTGTCCAGCGACCAGCCTTCAATCAGGTCCAGCACCCATTCAGGATGATCCTTGGTGATGTCGTTGAGGTGGTTGGCCACGGACTTGCGCACGTAAAGGCTGTCGTCGGCCTTGAGGTTGTCGAGGATCGCGGCCGCCAATGTCGGGTCAGCCTGAATCTGTTCCAGTCGAAACGACCACGGCAGGCGTGGTCGGCTGCCTTCGCTGGCCAGGCGGCGGACGTGCTCGTTTTCGTCCAGTGACCAATCGTGCATGACCGCCAGGGAGCGTTCGATGTCGCTGCGCAGGAAATGGCGGATCGCGAACTCCGAGGAGCCGAAGGTGGTGAAGTACTTGAGGGCGTTCATGGATTGTTCGAAGGCATGTGCGCCGTACGTCGCGACGTAATGCGGTAATGAAATGCTGACGAAGCCGCTGTTCAAGCGCGGAGCGAGGGCGCGCAGCACCTCAAGCGTCTCTTCATAACTCAACGGCAGCACCGCGTGCAGGCACTCGCTGACCCGGGCCATGCGCTGCATGATCGATAACTCGGCAAGCCCGTCGTTGGCCAGTTTCAGGAAGGCCTTGGCATTGAATTCGGGGTAGACCGCGGTCATCTCGGTGGCGATGTGTTGGAGGCGGTCGGCGTTGAAGATTTCCTTCAGGGCGGGGGCGGGTTGGTGGGTGGTGGTCATGGGATGGGTTTGCTCGAATGATTGTGTGTCAGTTAGATCCATCCCCTCACCCCAGCCCTCCCGAAACGTCGGACCGCCCCACAGGGGAGAGGGGGAAAGGGAGCCGATCTCCATTGCTTTCAAATCCTGAGTTCGACTCGATATCTCAGGTCGCAGTATTTCAACCAAACTCCTCGGTCAGTCCCCTCGCCCCGTGGGGAGAGGGTTAGGGTGAGGGGCTGGATCTCAAACCTTACCCGATTCCTGCTCCCCCAACTGATCCGACTCAAACAACCTCGCCAGTTCCGCCCGGGCTTCCTGTGCCGTCTGCAATACCTTCGCCGCATCGTCATAAATCGCATGCTGGGCCTCCAGCACCTGCTCGTCGTGATGCTTGAAACGCTTGATCCGCGCATCGGCCTGCGCCTGGGTCAAACCCAGACCGACCAGGGTGCGCCGGCTCATTTCCAGACTCGAATAATAGGTTTCCCGAATGGCCTCGGCGCCAAGGTCCACAAGCCGATGCACATGCTGACGGTTACGCGCCCGGGCGATGATTTTGATGTGCGGGTAGAGTTTGTGCACCAGTTCGGCGGTCTTGATGTTGGTGTCCGGGTCGTCGGTGGCGATGACAAAGTATTCCGCCTGCTCGACCTTGGCCGCACTGAGGATTTCCGGGCGCATCGGATCGCCGTAGAACACCGGCACACCGCCGAAGCTGCGCGACAGTTCGATGGTTTCCACCGAGGTGTCGAGGGCGACGAACTTGATGTTTTGCGCGCGCAAAATCCGCGCAACGATCTGCCCCATACGGCCCATGCCGGCGATCACCACGCGCGGCGTGTCGGTATGGATCTCGCGGAATTTCTCGGGTACCACCACCGGCTGGACCTTGGGGCTGACCAGTCGTGCGCACACCAGCAACAGCAGTGGCGTCACCGCCATGGACAAGGTGATGGTCAGCACCAGCAAGTCGTACAGGCGCGGCTCGAACAATCCCTGGTCGCGGCCAATCTTGAACACCACAAACGCAAATTCACCACCGGCCGCGAGCACGATGCCGAGGCGAATCGCACTGACCTTGCCCAAGCCACCGGCCAGCCGACCGACAACAAACAGCAGCGGCAATTTGATTGCGATCAGCAACAAGGTCAGGCCCAGCACCGTGATCGGCGCGCTCAGTAGCAGACTCAGATTGGCGCCCATGCCGACACTGATGAAAAACAGCCCCAGCAGCAATCCCTTGAACGGTTCGATTTGCGCTTCCAGTTCGTGACGGTATTCGGAGTCCGCCAGCAGCAACCCGGCGAGGAACGCCCCCAGCGCCATGGACACGCCGGCCAGGTCCATCAGCCACGCCGTGCCGATCACCACCAGCAATGCAGTGGCGGTCGAGACTTCCGGCAAACCGGTCTTGGCCACCACCCGGAACACTGGGCGCAGCAGATACCGCCCACCGATCACCACCACCGCGATGCTGCCCAGTACGCGCAAGCCGTGATTGAGACCTTCGCCAGCGCTGCTGGTGTGATCGCCGCCCGCCAGCAACGGCACCATGGCGATCAACGGGATGGCGGCGATGTCCTGGAACAACAGAATCGCGAACGCCAACCGCCCGTGGGGGCTGGTCAGTTCCTTGCGCTCGGCCAGGCTTTGCAAACCGAACGCGGTGGAGGATAGCGCCAGGCCCAAGCCCAACACGATCGCGCTGTTCAACGGTTGGCCGAACACGAACAACGCCAGCACACCAATCACCGAGCCCGTCAGCAGCACTTGCGCCAAGCCGACGCCGAACACCGATCTGCGCATCACCCATAAACGTCGCGGCGACAGTTCAAGACCAATGATGAACAGCAGCAACACCACCCCGAGTTCGGAAATGTGGGCGACGCTTTGCGGATTGCCGATCAAGCCCAGCACCGACGGGCCGATGATCACGCCGGCAAACAGATAACCCAGCACCGCCCCCAGTTGCAGGCGCTTGGCCAAGGGGACGGTGAGCACCGCCGCGAACAGAAACACGACAGCGGCTTGCAACAGGTTGCCTTCATGGGGCATGACAAAAACTCCATTCACTCGGTACGGCGGGGGGACAAGGATAAAGGCTGGCGCTTGATGCGTCAGCCACGAACGCTCAGCGGAAGGTTATATTTCGCATCAATTGGTTACATTCATAGGATAAGCTGATCAATCTGTCCGTTCCCGAGTTCGCACCATGGCCATCAACTTCGACCTGAACGACCTGCAAGCCTTTCGCGCCGTGGTGGAGCAGGGCAGCTTTCGCAAGGCGGCCGACGCGGTGCGCATTTCGCAACCGGCGTTGAGCCGGCGCATCGAAAAACTCGAAGACGCCCTCGGTGTGAGGTTGTTCGAGCGCACCACTCGCAAGGTCAGCCTGACCCAGGCCGGACGCGGTTTTATGCCGAGCGTCGAACGTCTGCTGGACGACCTGGACGTGGCGCTATTGGGCATCAGCGAAGTCGCCTCGACCCGCCTCGGCCACGTCACTGTCGCCTGCGTGCCTTCAGCGGCTTACTACTTCATGCCGCGAGTAATCGCGCACTACCACCGGCAGTTTCCACGGATCAAGGTCAAGGTGCTCGACTCCAGCGCCCACGAAGTGCTCAGTGCGGTGGTCAATGGCGAGGCGGATTTCGGCCTGAGTTTCATGGGCACCCTGGAGGCGGAAGTGGAGTTCGAGCCGCTGGTACAGGAAGGTTATGTGGTGGCGTGCCGGCGCGATCATCCGTTGGCCGGACGCAGCAGCGTGACGTGGGATGAGTTTTATCAGCAGGACTATATCTCGCTGGACAAGACGTCCGGTAATCGCTTTCTGCTGGACCAGGCGCTCACGGGCATCGTGCCGCAGCGGCCGAGCATCTGCGAAACCCGGCATGTGACGACGATGATTGGTTTGGTCGAAGCGGGGTTGGGCGTGGCAGCGGTGCCGTTGATGGCGATGCCGGCGGCGGATCACCCGATCCTGACACGGGTGCCGCTGACCGATCCGCAGGTGATGCGCAGTGTCGGTTTGATCAAGCGCCGGGGTCGTACCTTGACCCCGGCGGCACTGGAACTGGAACGGCTGGTGGTGGAAATGAAAGTCCAGGTCAGCGTTTGACCGAGTCCAGCCCGGTGGCTTTCACATCCGGCTGAGCCGCGGTGGAGGCCAGGTACTCCAGCAGTGCCTTGGCTTGCGCCGGGTGTTGCGCCCCCACCGGAATGCCAGCGGCGAAACGTGTCACTGACTGCACCGACTCTGGAATCTTCGCCACAAAACTCACGCCCGGCACCGGCAGCAACTCGCTGACCTGCTGAAAGCCCAGTTGGTAGTCACCGGTGGCAACCACCGAGGCCACCGGGATTTTCGGGACCATCGTCGACTTGGGTTTGAGCTGGTCTTCGATGCCCAGCCGTTTGAACAGTTGCTCCTCGATGTACACGCCACTGGCGCTGTCGGAATAGGCCACGGACTTCGCGTCGAGCAAGGTCTTTTTCAGACCGTCGACAGAGCTGATGTCCGGCTTCGGTGCGCCTTCACGTACCACCAGGCCGATCCGCGAGTCAGCCAGCTCTACCCGTGAGGCGGGATCGACTTTACCTTGCTTGATCAGGTCATCGAGGGCGTAGCCGACCATGATCACCACGTCGGCTTTTTCACCGCGAGCCAGACGATTGGGAATCGCTTCCGGCGCCTTGCCCATCGAGGGGCCGAGGGCGGTGTCCAGTGTGTTGCCCGTGGAGGCGGAGAATTTCGGGCCGAGGATTTTATAGGCGGCGGTGAAACCGCCGGAGGTCATCACCCGGATCTCTTCGGCCTGGGCGACGGCGCTCAGCCCCAGGCTGACCAGCAAAGACAGGGCTGCAACATTGAATAGCTTTTTCATGGTCATGTGCTCTCAGGGTTCAGGACATCGCCGGTTGCAAGCGACCGGTCGAACGGCGATAGAGATACAGCGTCGCGCACAGGGCACAGAGCGCGGCAAAACTCATCCAGTAACCGGGCGCAGCCTTGTCGCCGGTGTACTGGATCAGGAAAGTCGATATCGCCGGGGTGAAACCACCGAACACCGCCGTGGCCAGGCTGTAAGCCAGCGAGAACCCGGCGACCCGCACTTCGACCGGCATGATTTCCGTCAGCGCGGCAATCATCGCGCCGTTGTACAAACCGTAAATGAACGACAACCACAGCAGCACCAACAGCATGTTGATGAAGCTCGGCGCCTGCACCAGATACGTCAGCGCCGGATACGCCGTGGCCAAGGTCAGCAGGGCCATGGCAATCAGCACCGGACGACGGCCGATGCGGTCCGACAGTGCGCCGCCAATCGGCAACCAGAAGAAGTTCGAAACGCCCACCAGCAAGGTCACCAGCAGCGCATCAGACGTGCTCAGGTGCAGCACGGTCTTGCCGAAGGTCGGTGCGTACACGGTGATCAGGTAAAACGCGGTGGTGGTCAGGGCAACCATCATCATCCCGGCGAACACGATCACCCAGTTCTGCGCCAGCGTGCGGAACACATCACCCATGCTCGGGCGGTGTTTACGGGCGGCGAACGCTTCGGTTTCCTCAAGGTTACGGCGCAGGAAAAAAATGAACGGCACGATCATGCAGCCGACGAAAAACGGAATTCGCCAGCCCCAGTCGGCAATCATCGCTGGCGCCATCCATTGGTTCAGGCCATAGCCCAACGCCGCCGCGACAATGATTGCCACTTGCTGGCTGGCCGACTGCCAACTGGTGAAGAAGCCTTTGTTGCCGGGCGTGGCGATCTCCGAGAGGTACACCGAGACGCCACCCATTTCTGCGCCGGCCGAGAAGCCTTGCAGCAAGCGGCCGATCAGGACGATGGCCGGGGCGAACAGCCCGATGGTTTCGTAACCGGGTACCAGCACAATCAAAATCGTGCCGCTGGCCATGATCGACAGGGTGACGATCAAGCCTTTGCGCCGACCCACATCATCGATGTAGGCGCCCAGCACCACGGCGCCCAACGGTCGCATCAGAAAGCCTGCGCCGAACACCGCGAAGGTCATCATCAGCGAGGCGAACTCGCTGCTGGCCGGGAAGAACACAGCAGCGATCTGCGTGGCGTAAAAACCGAAAAGGAAGAAGTCGAATTGTTCGAGGAAGTTGCCCGAGGTGACCCGGAAAATCGCACTGGCTCGGGAGCGACCGGAAGTCGCGGGCCGTTGGGTTGATGCTGTCATAGACGTGTACTCCACCGCTTTTATGACGTGCACCGCCTGGACGCGGCGCACGGTTCTTATTGGGGCGGATAGTGGCGCAGGGTGATCGATATGTTAATTGCATTGTTGGCATGCATTGATGTGTGAAACGGATCAATGCGAGTGCGCAGGCGTGAGGCTCAAGCTGTAGTCGTTTGTGCAATTTCGTGCTGCGCAAACAGCACAGGCGGCATGGGGCAATCCAGCAGGTCTGCGATCGCCCGCATCAATTGCGCTTCCGCCACGGTGACCTTGCCGTCATGCTCCACGCAGCGAACCAGGGCGTTGAGCAGGGCGGGTTTTTCCTCAGGCATCAGGTGACGCAGGCGCTTGAGTGCCGCTTCGAGGTTTTCCAGTTCGCTCGGCAGTTCGTACCCGCGCTCGAACGGCAGGCCTTCCCAGGCGTATTCAAGGGCTGCTAAAGCGTCTTCAGGGGCTGGCTGGCCCGCGTTGGCCAGGGTGCCCAGCAGTACGGTGAGTTCATCGGCGCACTGGAACAAACCGAACTTGAATTGAACGGCGGGCGCGCCTTCGACGTTACGCTCGACGATGCGCAGAAGGGTCCACTCCAGCAAATCGATGTCGTTATCGGCTTCAATCAACAGGTTCAAGTTACGTTTCATCGCCGCAAAGGGTTTTTTGCCCAGCTGCTTGAGACTCGGTATCGCCAGATCCAGCAGCGGTAAACGCAACCCTGGGTTGAGGGTCGAGAGCGATTCGCGCAACAGGTTCAGGGTATTGAACACCGTGCTGTCGACTTGTGGCTGCAGTGTCTCGAGTTGCATCGCCAGCAGCGGCGCGGAAGGTGATAACAGCAGACCATAGAGCACGGCCTGGGCGCCGTCAGCACTGCGAGCCGCGAGTTTGAGCGCCTGCGGAATGTCTTCCAGCAACCGGCGAGCCTCGGTGATGTGCTCGGGCTGTGGGGAGCCGATCATCGCGATCGATGCCTGCACGGCGCTGACATCGTAGAGCACCGCTGTGGCGGCAGCGGGCAAGCCACTGAAGGCGTCAGACACCGGCACCACCGTTGCGGCGTCCATCGCAGCCAGTGCCGGTGCTTCGATGGTCGGGAAGCTGCCGTCCCAATGCGCATCAATGCGCCGGATGCGCTCACCCAGTTCAGGGTGGGTGGCCAGCAAGCCACCTATCGACACGCCCGCGCCAAAGTACAAATGACTGAATTCAGCGGCACGGATCGCCTTGATGTTCGAACCCTGCTCATACCCGCCGATCTTTTTCAACGCGCCGCTAATGCTTTGCGGGTTTCGGGTGAACTGCACCGCGGTCGCATCGGCCAGGAATTCTCGTTGTCGGCTGACGGATGCCTTGATCAGATTGCCAAAAAAGCTTCCGGCAAACCCGACCACACACAGCACCATACCCACGACGAAAGGCAGCAATATCAAGCGGCGGAGCGCCACTTGGTCGACTTTTTCCACCTTGCGCAAAATGTAACCGCCCGTCAGGCCCAACACCAGAATCCCGTGCACGATGGCGATAAGTCGGGTATTGAGGCGCATGTCGCCGTTGTAGATGTGGCTGAACTCGTGGGCGATCACGCCTTGCAACTCATCGCGCGAGAGCAGCGAGATCGCCCCCTGCGTGACGCCGATGACGGCGTCCTGAGGCGTGAAACCGGCGGCGAAGGCGTTAATGCCGGGTTCCGGCAGCAGGTACACCGACGGCACAGCGGTGCCCGAGGCGAGGGCCATTTCTTCAACTACGTTGAGCAGGCGCTGTTCTTCCAGGGTGTGTGCACTGTGGTTGATCAAGCGGCCCCCGAGTCGCCGGGCGACCACTTTACCGCCTGTGGCGAGCTCCGAATATTTCGCCACACTGCCCAGCAGCACAATGCTCAATACGACCGTCGAAACCACCGTGACGAGCCGCAAGTCCAGCGTCAGGTATTGCCGCAGGACGTAGGGGACTTCTTCCATTGGCAGGGTCAATGCCAAGCAGGTGATGGCGATCAGGCTGAACACGGCCAGGGTCATCAACAATACGAGCAGCACGGTGCGGCGCTTGGCCTGGCGCTGTTGTTCAAAAAAATTCATGGGTCCATCCGTGGATAAAGAGCGTCAAAAAGAGACTTTCGGAGCGTCCTGAATCACCGCGCTGTCGGCAAATTCCAGCAGGCTGGCGTCGGCGCCATGGCCGAAGGTGGCGGCCAGCAGCACGGCCGGGAAGCTCTGCTTAAGCGTGTTGTAGGCCATGACGGCATCGTTGAACGCCTGACGGGCGAACGCCACCTTGTTTTCGGTGCTGCTCAACTCTTCACTGAGCTGCTGCATGTTCTGCGAGCCCTTGAGATCGGGATAAGCCTCCATCGTTACGTTCAGGCGTCCCATGGCGCTATTGAGCGCACCATCCGCGAGGCTCAGTTGCGCGATGCTGCCTGCATCGCCCGGTTGTGCCCGGGCAGCCTGGAGTCCGGCCAGCGCGGTGTTGCGCGCGGCGATGACCGCTTCAAGGGTGCCGCGCTCGTGGGCCAGATAGCCCTTGGCGGTTTCCACCAGATTGGGGATCAGGTCGTAGCGACGCTTGAGCTGAACTTCAACCTGGGCGAAGGCATTCTTGAATTGGTTGCGGCGGGAGACCAAAGCGTTGAAGACGCCAATGGCATAGAGAATGAAGAGGGCCAGAATGACCAGAATAACGGCGCTGGAAGCTGCCATGTGATGTCCTTATCAGCGAGCGGGTGGGGGCGCGGGATGTTAGCTGAAATCAGCGGGTTTGGCTGCTGCCGGTCGCTCCGATTGATCCAGTGTTCGCGTTTTCGGCGTTGAGCATCAGTCATGTTCCCGGCAGCGGTGGCATCGAGCAGTCCGTGGGTGACAGATTTTCGAATGATTGGGCGTCACTGCGGTCCCAGATCGGGTACCACAAATTTACTGGAGGTTCATCGATGAACAGCAAGACCCTTATCGCCAGTCTCGCCCTTGTCGCAGGCATTGCGGGGATCAGCCCGATCGTTCAAGCGGATGACCCACCACAAAAAACCGTTCAGCCCGGGGTCAACAACACCCGGGAGTTAGTGGTCGGCGACCGCGCCCCGGACGTTTTCCAGCGCAGCGAAAAGGCCTTGAGCAACTGGAAGCAGAAAGGCCTGAAAGCCCCAAAGGCTCAGGCACAGTGGGTGCAGATCAACGACAAGTACATGATGGTGATGATTACCAACGGGACGATTATTGATATCACGCCAGTGGAGCGTTAAACCGTCGGAGGGCTATTCGCTGTGAGCGCGTAGGAGGCTTTCAGTGCCCAACCGATACTGATTATTCCCACTGCGCTTCGCCTCATACATCGCCAGATCCGCAATATGAATCAACCGGTCCATGCTCGGCGCATGGTCCGGGAACACCGCGACTCCCAGGCTGGTGCCGATGTGGCGCTGATCATTACCGATGGTCACCGGTGGCGACAGTTCGACGAAGATTTTCTGGCAGATGCTGCGGGCTTCGTCTTGCAGGCTGTTGCCTTGGGGCAGGCCTTGAAGGATGACCACAAATTCGTCGCCACCGATCCGGGCGACGGTATCGGTTGAACGCAGGATTTTCTTCAGGCGCGTGGCGGTGGTGATCAGTACCCGGTCGCCGGCGGCATGGCCGTAATGGTCGTTGATTGCCTTGAAACCATTGAGGTCGACAAATACCAGCGCAACCCTCGTCGCGCTGATGCGCGCCTGTTCCAGTGCTTCGGACAGACGCTCTTCGAGCACCAGGCGATTGGGCAGACCGGTCAGCGGGTCGAAGTGGGCCAGGTGCTGCAGGTAGCTGGCGGAGGCTTTTTCCTCGGTGATATCGCGTACCACGCCCATCATCTTGATCGTTGCATCGTGGTCGTTCTTGACCACATTGCCGGTTTCCCGAAGCCAGCGGATCGTGCCGTCGGGCCAGACCACCCGGTATTCCTCGTCATGGTTGTCGCCGGTTGCCAGGCAACGCAATTCCCCGGCCCGGACCTTGGCCCGGTCGTCCGGGTGAACACATGAGCAAAACAGCGCGTAGGAGGGCGTTACTTCGTCGATCTTGAAGCCAAACATGCCGTAGATCGCGTCCGACCAGTAGAGCTTGTCGGTGTCGACATCCCAGTCCCACGTACCGATGCGGGCGAAATACTGGCTGCGCTTGAAGCGTTCGGCGTCGCCATCCTGGCGGATATTTTGCCCATCCGTCAGGCTGGTGATCAGCACGCGATACTCGGCCAGCTGCTTTTGCAGCGAGCGCTCGCGACAGATCAACGCGACGATCAGGGCTAGCATCATTGAGCCGATGGTGGCGCTGGTCCAGTCCACATTCATTCAGGGGTTGCCATCATGGCGTATTGATCCGTGGGGTTAGGTGTTGCTTATGTTAGTTCACGGTTAATGCCAGAAACAGATCGAATCGGTTGCCAATCAGGCGCATTTCTGGGAAAACGGCGCCCATAACGCCTTTCAGGCAAACGAACACACGAGTGCATGCAATGAATGATGAGCTTCAGGTAATCGACATCCAGGTGGGCGACGGCAAAGCCGCCGTCAAAGGCGCGCTGATTACCACCCAATACCGCGGCTGGCTGGAAGACGGCCCAGAGTTCGATTCTTCCTACAGCCGGGGTAAACCGTTCCAGTGCGTGATTGGCACGGGTCGGGTGATCAAGGGGTGGGATCAGGGGATTATGGGCATGCAGGTCGGCGGCAAGCGCAAGTTGCTGGTGCCGGCGCATCTGGCCTACGGTGAACGGACCATGGGCAAGATCACGCCGAACTCGAACCTGATCTTTGAGATTGAATTGCTGGAAGTGCTGACGCGCGATGATTGATGCGTGAGTTGAAACTAGCTTTATGACGAGGGCAGCCCCCTCGTCATAATGTTCGTGCGTTCGAGGTCCCCGGCGGATCAGGTGAATACGTCAATATCGTCAAGCGTGTCCGCAATAATTCCTTCAAGGGAAGGGAATTTGTTTTTCACCTTTTCGAGTGTCGCCAGCACCGTTTTCTTATCCAGTTCGCCATGACGACGGGCGAGATGACCAAGAGCCGTGATGGCGGATGCTGCAACTGATTCGGTCTCACTTGCTAGGTATTTAAGGCAAGTGTTCTGAGCCCAGGTGTTGTCTGCTTCATTCAGACCGATGGAAATCAATGCGGCAGTAACATTCGTATCCACTCCGCTTGTAAGAAGCGTCGTCGCTTCATCATGGCTCATTGATGGATCTAGATAGACGCGGTGCCCATCGCCTGAAGGTGGGTTATGAATCCTCGGTATGCCTGTTTTGCGAGCCATGAGCGTCCTTGTTTCATCTTTTGAAAACGATGCGGACGCTATATCAAACGGCATTTGATAGATGTAGGACGAGTCTGAAACTCTATGAACTACTGGAAGTGCTGCCCCGCCACGATTAACCGCTAAGACTGAAAGGTTTCCCTGTAGGCATAAAGACCCGGTGTTCCACCGGTCATCACAAACAGCACATTGTCCCCGGAACGGAAGCGTCCTTGCCTGAGATCGGCCAACAGACCGGCAAACGCTTTGCCGGAGTACACCGGGTCGATCAACAGGCCTTCGGCGCGGGCCATCAGGCGCACGGCTTCCTGCATGGCTGGCGTCGGCAGGCCGTAACCGTCGCCCAACTGACTGCCGTCGATGGCGATCTCTTCAGCCTGCACAATGGCGCTACTGCCCAACAGCGCCAGTGCGTCCTGGGTCAATTGCCGGGTTCTGGCCGCTGACGTTTCTCGATCGGACAACACCGAATAGGACTTGACGATCGAGGTGCCTCGGCCCAGCAACTGGAAGCCCGCCGCGAGCCCGGCGTGGGTGCCGGCACTGCCGTTGGGCACTACGACTTGATTGAAGGTGAGGCCGAGTTCCGTCTCCTGTTGCGCGATCTCCGCCGCGCAGCGTGCATAACCGAGACTGCCCAGCGGCGTTGAACCACCCGTGGGAATCACCAGCACATTGCGCCCCGAATCCCGAAGTTGCGTGGCCCGTATTTCGGCCACGGCGAGTGAGGCGCTGCCACCGGCAAGCACCTGTAGGTTTGCGCCAAACAATTGGTCGAGTAGAACGTTGCCGTTGAGTTCGTAATCCACATCGGTTTTGGGAACCGCGCGGGTCAGGATCAGTTCGCAGGCAAGGTCCAGGCGAGAACACACCGCGGCGGTCAGGCGCGCATGGTTGGACTGAATGCCGCCCACGGTGATCACCGTGTCGACTCCGGCCGCCAGCGCTGCGCCGATATGGAATTCGAGTTTGCGCAGTTTGTTACCGCCACCGCCAATCAGCATATGATCGTCGCGCTTGAGAAACAGGCCGATTCCCTGCGACTTCAAGCCCAGCAGTTGTTCGAGGCGTTCGGCGCGTTGAATGGGCGTGGGGCCTAGCAGAAGGTCTGCCCGCGCAAAAGAACTCAGTGACGTGTCCAGTAGTAGGGTTTGCATCAATGGAGCCTCGTTGTTCACTTTAATTAAGTGACTCTAGGGAGAAAGCCCTTCGTGATAAACGCATTGCCGGTTATTACTCCTTTAACCTGATGTACTTAATCAAGCGTTCCGTTTCCTCCCTTCACAAGGCATGGTCATGAGCAAACTCAGGCAAATGGAAGTTTTCGTCGCCGTGGTCGAGGCGGGTAGCTTCGCCGACGCGGCCAGTGACGTCGGGATGTCGGCGGTCATGGTGGGACGGCATATCCAGAGCCTGGAGAAAACCCTCAATACCAAACTGATTCAACGCACCACGCGACGCCAGTCCATCACCGGCGAAGGGCAGTTGTTTTATGAAGAAGCCAGGCGGGCGCTGGAGCAGGTGAAGTACGCGTTCAGCCGGGTGGAGGCGTCGAGCCCGGAGCCCAGCGGCCTGTTGCGAATCACCGCGCCGATGGCCCTCGGCGTGGCATTGGTCGGTCCTCTGGTGTCGGAGTTCATGCAGTGTTATCCGCAGATCCAGGTCGAGCTGATTCTGAGCAACGAAGTGGTGGACCTGTACGAGACGTCATTCGATCTGGCGTTCAGGATTTCCGAACTGATCGGCGTGAACCTGCTGGCCAAGCCGTTGCCACCGTATCGAATGGTGATCTGCGCATCGCCCCGGTATCTGGAGAAATGGCAGGAACCCCAATCCCCCGAGGACCTGCACCGACACAGAATCCTCACCCACACGTCCTGGAACAACCGGTTTGCCTGGCCTTTGCAAAACGGCGCTAGCGAGGTTCCCTGGCCTGAAGGGGCGGTGCTGAAAAGCAATGACGGCCAAGTTCTGCTGCAGGCCGCCGTGGCCGGAGAGGGGATTTTGATGCAGCCCGACTTCCTGGTGTCAGCCGCCTTGGCCAAAGGCGAACTCGTGCGGATCCTGGACGCCTATGCTCCACCGCCCAAGCCGGTACAGATGGTGTATCCACGCTCGCGTAAATCACTGCCCAAGTTGAAAGCCTTTATCGATTTTGTTGTGCAGCGACTGGCGTGACTGTTGCGGATGCGGATTTTTTAGCGGGGTTTCGATAGACCCTCGCTGATTGTCGTCTTGCCAGTTCTACCGGGATCAGTGACTATGTGCGCCATATAGGGGTAGGGGGTATAGGTATGGCGCACATCCACGAACACAAAGATGACTTGCTCAACCGGGTTCGGCGAATTTCAGGTCAGGTGCAGGCCATAGAGCGGGCGCTTGAGTCCGACGCCGATTGTGCGAAGACCTTGCATCTGGTTGCGGCTGTCCGCGGTGCGGTTAACGGTTTGATGGATCAGTTCATCGACGCCCACGCCCGTGAACATGTCGCACGTCCTGGCCTCAGCGACGAAGAGCGCGCCGAAGGCCTGGAAGAGTTGCTGCAAGCCATTCGCCGTTACTCGAAATAGAGATCCGGACACATGACACAAACGCCGCAAGCTTCGAATTTTTCTCACGACCACATGTTTCTCGCCGCCTCCCATGATGAAAACGCCCGCCGCACTTTGTGGGTGGTGGCGCTGACCTTCGTCATGATGATTGGCGAGATTACTGCCGGTTACATCACCGGCTCCATGGCACTGCTGGCCGATGGTTTTCACATGGCGACCCATGCCGGTGCCTTGGGCATTGCGGCGGCGGCGTACGGTTTTGCCCGACGCAATGCCAACAATGCCCGTTACAGCTTCGGTACCGGCAAGGTCGGTGACCTGGCCGGTTTTGCCTCGGCCATGGTGTTGGGGCTGGTGTCGCTCGGTATCGCCGGTGAATCCATCTTGCGACTGTTTCAGCCGACCACCGTGGCCTTTTCGGAGGCGACGATGATTGCGGTGGTGGGGCTCGCGGTAAACATCGTCAGTGCGTTTTTGCTGGCGGGCAATCATGGGCATCACGGCCATGATCATGGCCACGGACATCACCACCATCACGACAACAACCTGCGCTCAGCGTATGTCCATGTGCTCGCCGACGCCTTGACTTCGGTGCTGGCCATTGCCGCTTTGCTGGCCGGCCGTTACCTCGGTTGGGTCTGGCTGGACCCGGTGATGGGCATCGTCGGCGCCATTGTCATCGCCAAGTGGGCCTATGGCCTGATGCGCACCAGTGCTGCGGTGCTGCTCGACACCACCGATGAGCACGTGGCCGCTGAAATTCGTGAACTGCTGGAGTCGTCGGGTGACGTGCACATCAGCGACCTTCACGTCTGGCAGGTCGGGCCTGAGGCGCGGGCAGCGATTGTCAGCGTAGTGGCGGCAGCGGGAGTGAGTGCCGATAACGTTCGCGAACGTCTGGCGCCGGTTCATGAGTTGTCTCACTTGACCGTCGAGTATCGCAACGCTTGATGCCTCAGGGGCAATCGCTGAAGAGCGGAATGCGGCCGTTGAGAGAAGGGCGGTAGTGCCATTCCAATTGGTCTAGCGCAGGTTTCATTGCCAGAATCTCCCTCAATGTGGCGCTGGCAATACTCAACGCCAACAACTGTCCCGGGAATTGATGCCGATCAGCCCGGCGGTGGCTTCATAGGACTGGGAACTCAGCAGTCGGTTTGCCGTTGAACTGCCGGTTCAGCTATCGGCAGCACAACCCGCGTCCACCGAGACCAGACGCCGCGCGATCGCCAGTTCTGCGCCTTAGCGACTGGCCGAGGCCATCAGCACTCCGAAACCGGCGAAGGTCACGCCCGAGACTTTCGCCGCCAGCCAGGAACCCTTCGGGCTGGACAACCAGCCTTTGGCAGCATTGGCGAGCAAGGCATAGCTGCCATGCACCAGAATCACCAGTACGGCGTAGGAGGCCACCAACTTGAAGAACTGGGTGGAGAAGTGCGCCGAGGTGTCGATGAATTGCGGAAACACCGCCAGAAAGAAAAACACAGCCTTGGGGTTCAAAAACTGGAGCGAAGCCGCTTCAAGGAAGCGATAGCCCGGGCTTGAGGGGCGTGTTTCAAGCAACGAGCTTAAACAATCCGAACCCCAGCTTTTGTAACCCAGGTACAACAGATAGGCCGCCCCGGCATATTTCAATGCGGTGAAGGCGTTCGCGGAGGTGCTGAGGATCAGGCCGACACTGGTGGCGCTAATGGCGGCGACGATAAACGCTCCCGATGCGATCCCCAGAATGCCCGGCACGGCCCCCGTCCAGCCGTGGCGTACTGCGTTGGACAGGGTCAGGACCACGCCAGGCCCTGGACTCAAAATGGTCAAGGTGGCGAAAAGCAGAAAGAGTCCGTAGCTGTTCATGTCTTGCTCCGTCAGTTGGCGCAGGCTGCGTGCGGGCAGATTGGCGTGGCGACGTGAGCGTGACAAACGCTTTAATTGCGCTTCATATGTGACTAAATTAGACGCATGACAAATCCACTACCGCCGCTTAATGCTGTTCGCGCCTTCGCCGTTGCTGCTCGCCATCAGAGTTTCAGCCTGGCGGCCGAAGAGCTGCATGTCAGTCACAGTGCCGTCAGCCGGCATATCAAATTGCTTGAGGAACACCTGGGCGTGCTGTTGTTCGAGCGGCGTGTCCGTCAATCGGTGCTGACGCCGGCCGGCCAGCGTTTTTATGAGCAGGTCAGCGCCGGGCTGGCGCAGATTGCCAACGCCGCCGCCGCGCTCAAGCAACATGCCTCGCTGCCAACCGTGAAGATCAATGTCCGTCCGTCCTTTGCGATGCTTTGGCTGATGCCCAGGCTGGAGGATTTCATTGCGCGGCACCCGGACATCAAACCGCAAGTGATTACCCAAACCCAGGCACCGGATCATGCACGCGACGGGTTCGACATCGTCATTCGCCGTGGTCGTGACGACTGGGCGCCGGCGATAGAGGCTCGAGTGCTTTTCGAAGACGAACTGTTGCTGGTCGCGGCACCCTCGCTGATCGAGCGCATGGCCCTTGAAGACCTCGCGTCCCTGAGCCAGCACACGTTACTGACCGCCAAGGCGCGTCGCGAAGACTGGCACAATTGGGCCCTGCATTTTGGTCAAGGCCAGTCAGCCACTCAGGTCACCCGGCAGTTTGACAACATGCATTTGGTGCTTGAGGCCGCCGTGGAAGGACAGGGCATTGCCTTGTGCCCGACCTCTTTGCTGGGCACCCACCTCTCGAGCGGTCGCCTGATTTGCCCGTTGCCCGAATTGCGGATGCCGTTGCCGCGTTATTACTACGGCGTTGCGCCGGACGTGACGGCGCAGACACGGGTGTTTGTGGAGTGGTTGTTTGCCCGCATTGCTGAGGATGAGCACACACCAGCAGGTTCTCAAAATTATCGGGCGTTATAAAAAGTAGCGCCTTCAGGAATGTTTTTATTGACGAAGGACATGGCCCCGATAGTAACGTTATCGCCAATTGAGAGGGTGTCGGCGATGATGCAACTATTTGCCCCAATACTTACGTTATCACCGATCTTGAGTTCATATTCAGGTAACCCCATGGTTTTTATGCCAATGGTGGTATTTTGACGGATAAAGAAATTTCGGCCGATCTGAACATGGCCAGTGATGACGATCCCAGGCAAATGGCCGATACGAAAGCCGGGCCCTATTTTGGCATCAATACTTATATCAACCCCGTACTTTAGATTGATCTTCCTTTCCAATCGTTTCGCATAAACGTGGAACAAACCTTTTCGAGCATTTAAATACTGCGCAAGTCTAAATACAAACAAGTACCTGAGCGTGTTGTTCTTTCTGGTTCGTTTAATAATGTTGGTTATCAGGCCGATGCGACTTCCCGGTTTTTTCTTGTTTGAAACTTCCGACTTCCAATGCATCGTCAAAGTTTCTAAATTCACGGCGCAGCCCTTAGCCTTACGGCTCTGAAAAATGGGTGAGTTTAACAAGTGAGCTATGGAATGGGTACGGACCCTGAATTGCCTTTCTTTTGGCAATAAAAACCCACCCATCGCCAATGCGATGGGTGGGTTATATGCCGCTTGGGCCCAGGCCCCGTCAAATCAAACCTTGACGATCCAACCCGCTGGCGCTTCGATGTCGCCGGTCTGTACGCCCGTCAGCTCTTTGTAGAGCTTCTGGGTGACCGGGCCGACGTCGGTTTCGCTATGGAACACGTGCAGGTGGTCGTTGTAGCTGATGCCGCCGATCGGTGTGATCACCGCAGCAGTACCGCAAGCGCCGGCTTCCTTGAAGTCGGACAGCTTGTCGATGAACACGTCGCCTTCGATCACTTCCAGGCCCAGACGCGATTTTGCCAGTTCGATCAACGACAGACGGGTGATGCCCGGCAGGACCGACGGCGAGTTCGGGGTCACGAACTTGTTGTCGTGGGTGATCCCGAAGAAGTTGGCCGAACCGACTTCTTCGATTTTGGTGTGGGTCATCGGGTCCAGGTAGATGCAGTCGGCGAAGTGGGCTTTCTTGGCCTGGGAACCTGGCATCAGGCTGGCCGCGTAGTTACCACCGACCTTGGCTGCACCGGTGCCTTGTGGGGCGGCGCGGTCGTAGCTGGAGATCAGGAAGTTGTGCGGGGTCAGGCCGCCCTTGAAATAGGCACCGACCGGAATGCAGAAAATCGAGAAGATGAACTCGGGGGCGGTACGCACGCCGATGTTATCACCCACGCCGATCACGAACGGGCGCAGGTACAGCGCGCCGCCGGTGCCGTAAGGCGGGATGAAACGCTCGTTGGCGCGGACCACTTCCTTACACGCTTCGACGAACTGTTCGGTGGACACCTGTGGCATCAGCAGGCGCGCGCAGCTGCGTTGCATGCGTGCGGCGTTCTGGTCCGGGCGGAACAGGTTGATCGAACCGTCCTTGCAGCGATAGGCCTTCAGCCCTTCGAAGCATTGCTGGCCATAGTGAAGGGCAGTGGAACCTTCGCTGATGTGCAGCACATTGTCTTCGGTCAGGGTGCCTTTGTCCCACTCGCCATTACGCCAGTGCGACAGATAGCGCTTGTCTGTCTTGATGTAGTCAAAACCCAACTTGTCCCAATTGATGCTTTCGTTACCCATGACACCCTCTATCACTTAACAACCGCCGAAACGGTTCAAGGCTTCTGACGTTTTTCTGGATGGGGACAACAATACTTCATTCCGGGCCTAAATCGCAGCCCGGAATGCGTTCCTTTGATCGTTCGAAATCCTGTGGCGAGGGAGCTTGCTCCCGCTGGGCGGCGAAGCGGCCCCATGCTGACTTCCAGATACACCGCATTGTCTGGATTTACGGCCAAGCTCCCTCGCCACAGTGGATTGCGATTACAGGTGCAGAGCATGCCCCAAGGCACGCAACGCCGCTTCTTGAACAGCTTCGCCCAAGGTCGGATGCGCATGGATGGTGCCGGCAATGTCTTCCAGTCGTGCGCCCATTTCCAGGCTCTGACCGAACGCCGTCGACAATTCCGACACGCCCACGCCGACCGCCTGCCAGCCGACAATCACATGATTGTCACGCCGCGCCACGACCCGCACGAAGCCGCTTTTCGATTCCAGCGTCATCGCCCGGCCATTGGCCGCAAACGGGAAGCTGGAAACGATGCAGTCCAGACCCGCCGCCTTGACGTCGTCCGGGGTCTTGCCGACAACGACCAGTTCCGGGTCGGTAAAGCACACGGCGGCGATGGCAGTCGGGTTGAACTCGCGGGATTTACCGCTGATCAGTTCGGCCACCATCTCGCCCTGGGCCATGGCCCGGTGCGCGAGCATCGGTTCGCCGCTCACGTCGCCGATGGCGTACACGTTACGCATGCTGGTCTGGCAGCGGTTGTCGATCTTGATCGCCGAGCCGTTCATGTCCAGGTTCAAACCTTCGAGGTTCCAGCCTTGGGTGTTCGGTTTGCGGCCAACGGCCACCAGCACCTGATCGGTTTCCAGGTTCAGGGTGTCACCGTTCGGGTCAAGAACTTGCAGTGTATTGTTAATAGAATCAAAGCCTTGGACGCTGTGCTTCAAGTAAAGCTTTATGCCGAGCTTTTTCAGTTCGTCATGCACAGACTGCGTCAGTTCGGCATCGTAGGCCGGCAGGATGCGATCCTGGGCCTCGACCACGCTGACCTCGGCACCGAGTTTGCGATAGGCAATCCCCAGCTCCAGACCGATGTAACCGCCACCGACCACGATCAGCCGTTTCGGCACGGACGTCGGCGCCAGGGCTTCGGTGGAGGAAATGATCGGCCCGCCAATTGGCAGCATCGGCAGGTTCACGCTTTTCGAGCCGGTGGCCAGCACCAGGTGCTCGCACTGAATGCGCGTGTCGCCGACTTCTACGGTTTTACCATCAATGACTTTCGCAAAACCTTGAATAACCTGGATTTTGTTCTTTTTCAGCAGCGCCGACACGCCGGTGGTCAGGCGATCGACGATGCCGTCCTTCCACTCGACACTCTTGCTGATATCGAGCGTCGGCGCCGACACGCTGATGCCCAGCGCCGAGTGCTGGCTGTGGTGCTGCGTCTGGTGAAACTGTTCGGCGACGTGGATCAACGCCTTGGACGGAATGCAGCCGATGTTCAGGCAAGTACCGCCCAGTGATTCGCCTTCCACCAGAATGGTCGAGATGCCCAACTGACCGGCACGAATCGCCGTCACATAACCGCCGGGGCCGCCGCCAATGATCAATAGCGTGGTGTTCAAAGTCTGTTGCATGACCTACTCCACAAACAGGGTGGCGGGTTGTTCGAGCAAGCCACGGATGGCCTGGATGAATTGCGCCGCGTCCATGCCATCGACCACGCGGTGATCGAAGGAGCTGGAGAGGTTCATCATCTTGCGAATCACGATCTGGCCTTTGACGACCATCGGGCGTTCGACGATTTTGTTGACGCCCACGATCGCTACTTCCGGCAGGTTCAGTACCGGGGTGCTGACGATACCGCCCAAGGCGCCGAGGCTGGTCAGGGTAATGGTCGAGCCGGACAGCTCATCGCGGCTGGCCTTGCCAGTGCGGGCAGCGGTAGCGAGGCGAGAAATTTCCTGAGCGCTGTCCCACAGACTGCGGGTTTCGGCGTGACGGACCACCGGCACCATCAAACCGATGTCGGCTTGGGTGGCGACGCCGACATGCACCGCGCCAAGGCGCGTGATGACTTGGGCTTCGTCGTCGTAACGGGCGTTGATCTGCGGGAAGTCGCGCAAGGCAACGACCAATGCGCGGACCAGGAACGGCAGCAAGGTCAGCTTGCCGCGGGTTGCGCCGTGTTTTTCGTTCAGATGAGCACGCAGTTCTTCCACGGCGGTGACGTCGATTTCCTCGACGTAACTGAAGTGAGCGGCACGCTGAGTGGCGTCCTGCATGCGCTGGGCAATCTTGCGGCGCATGCCGATGACCGGGATTTGTTCTTCGTCGTTACGCTGGGCGTAAGCGGCCGCAGCAGTGGATTGCGGCTGCTGACCCTGGGCCAGGTAGGCGTCGAGGTCTTCGTGCAACACCCGACCGGCAGGGCCGGTGCCACGCACCAGACGCAACTGGATGCCGAGGTCCAGCGCATGTTTGCGTACGGCCGGGGAGGCCAGCGGACGCTCATCGGCTTCGCGAGCAACCATCGGGCCTTGGCATACGGCAGCTCGTGGCGCTGCAGCGGCAACCGGTTTGCTTTCAACAGCGGCGGCAACTTTCGGTGCCGCAACCGGTGCTTCTTTAACCGGTGCAGGCTGAGCCGACTCTTTAACGTTGCCCGCGCCTTCGACCTCAATGCTGATCAGGATGCTGCCAACCGCCATGACTTCGCCGGGCACACCGCCCAGCGCAATCACCTTGCCGTTCACCGGCGACGGGATATCGACCATCGCTTTGTCAGTCATGACATCGGCGAGTACCTGATCTTCGACGACCATGTCGCCGACTTTGACGTGCCATACCGACAATTCAACTTCTGCAATGCCTTCACCAATGTCCGGCATTTTAATAACGTGCGTGCCCATTCAGACCTCCATAACCCGATGCAAAGCCGCGCCCACTCGGGACGGACCAGGGAAATACGCCCACTCTTGTGCGTGCGGGTAGGGGGTGTCCCAACCGGTGACGCGCTCGATAGGCGCTTCCAGGTAGTGGAAGCAGTGCTCTTGCACCAAGGCGACCAGTTCGGCGCCGAAACCGCAGGTACGGGTCGCCTCGTGAACGATCACGCAACGGCCGGTTTTCTTCACCGACTTGACGATGGTGTCCAGGTCCAGCGGCCACAGGCTGCGCAGATCGATGACTTCAGCATCGATACCGGTTTCTTCAGCCGCCACTTGCGACACGTAAACGGTGGTGCCGTAAGTCAGGATGGTCACGTCCTTGCCCGGACGGGTGATGGCGGCGACGTCCAGCGGCACGGTGTAGTAACCGTCCGGCACTTGCGCGGCCGGGTGTTTCGACCACGGGGTTACCGGACGTTCGTGGTGACCGTCGAACGGGCCGTTGTACAGGCGTTTTGGCTCGAGGAAGATCACCGGGTCATCGTTTTCGATGGAGGCGATCAACAAGCCTTTGGCGTCGTAAGGGTTGGACGGCATGACCGTGCGCAAACCGCAGACCTGGGTGAACATCGCTTCGATGCTCTGGCTGTGCGTCTGGCCGCCGTAGATGCCGCCGCCGCAAGGCATGCGCAGGGTCATCGGTGCGGTGAACTCGCCGGCCGAGCGATAACGCAGGCGGGCGGCTTCGGAAATGATCTGGTCCGACGCCGGGTACACGTAATCGGCGAACTGGATCTCGGCCACCGGGCGCAGACCGTAGGCGCCCATGCCGACGGCGACGCCGACGATGCCGCTTTCGGAGATCGGCGCGTCGAACACCCGGGAGGTGCCGTACTTGTTCTGCAAGCCTTCGGTGCAACGGAACACGCCGCCGAAGTAGCCCACGTCCTGGCCGAACACCACGACGTTGTCGTCACGCTCAAGCATCACATCCATGGCCGAGCGCAGGGCCTGGATCATGGTCATGGTGGTTGTGGTCATGGCGGTTTCCAACTCGATTTTGTTGTTGTGATCGTTCATGTCAGATCCCCAACTCTTGACGCTGGCGCTTCAAGTGCTCCGGCATCTCTTTATAGACGTCTTCGAACATGGTCGCGGCGCTCGGAATCTGGCCGCCGGCGAGGGTGCCGTACTGCTCGGCTTCTTTTTGCGCGGCAATCACTTCGGCTTCCAGTTCGGCGCTGACGGCGACGTGTTCCTCTTCGGACCACTGACCGATTTTCACCAGGTGCTGCTTCAGGCGCGCAATCGGGTCGCCCAACGGGAAGTAGCTCCAGTCGTCGGCAGGACGGTATTTGGACGGATCATCGGAAGTGGAATGCGGACCGGCGCGGTAGGTGACCCATTCGATCATGGTCGGGCCGAGGTTGCGGCGCGCACGTTCGGCGGCCCAGGCAGAGGCGGCGTAGACCGCGACGAAATCGTTGCCATCGACCCGCAGGGAGGCAATGCCGCAACCGACGCCACGACCGGCGAACGTAGTGGCTTCACCACCGGCAATCGCCTGGAATGTGGAGATCGCCCACTGGTTGTTGACCACGTTGAGGATCACTGGCGCACGGTAAACGTGGGCGAAGGTGAGGGCGGTGTGGAAGTCGGATTCAGCGGTAGCACCGTCGCCGATCCAGGCCGAGGCGATTTTGGTGTCGCCCTTGATCGCCGAGGCCATGCCCCAGCCGACACCCTGTACGAATTGGGTGGCGAGGTTGCCGGAAATGGTGAAGAAACCGAAGTCTTTGACCGAATACATGATCGGCAACTGACGGCCCTTGAGCGGATCGCGCTCGTTGGACAGCAGTTGGCAGATCAGGTCCACCAGCGGCACGTCTCGCGCCATCAGAATGCTTTGCTGGCGGTACGTCGGGAAGCACATGTCATCGACGTTCAGTGCCAGGGCCTGGCCGCTGCCGATGGCTTCTTCGCCAAGGCTCTGCATGTAGAACGACATTTTTTTCTGGCGCTGGGCGACCACCATGCGGTTGTCATAGATCCGCGTCTTGAGCATGGCGCGCATGCCTTTACGCAGGATCTCGGCCGGTACGCCTTCAGCCCATGGGCCGAGGGCATTGCCCTCGTTATCGAGCACGCGAATCAGGCCTTTGGCCAGATCAGCGGTGTCGGCCGGTTCAACGTCGATTGGGGGTTTGCGCACCGTGCCGGCGTCGGTCAGACGCAGGTAGGAGAAGTCGGTTTTGCAGCCAGGACGACCCGATGGTTCGGGAACGTGCAGTTGCAGCGGTTCGTACGCTTGGTTCATGGCTTCTACGCTCGATCTTGTGAATTTTTTGTAGTGAGCTGACCGTCATTCTTCGATGAAAGAATTCTTGTCCTACAACAATCATAGGCCGGGCCAAGAAGAATATTTCTCTCTGTTTCGTTGCGTTGGCGATCATTTGAGGATAAAAAATCTGCATAAACATAAAAAACAGGTGTTTTTGTCTCATGCGCAAACTGGACCGTACCGATATCGGCATTTTGAACAGCCTTCAGGAGAACGCGCGCATCACCAACGCCGACCTCGCACGCTCGGTGAACCTGTCGCCAACCCCGTGCTTCAACCGGGTCAAGGCGATGGAAGAATTGGGCCTGATTCGTGAGCAAGTGACGCTGCTGGATGCCGACCTGCTGGGGCTGCATGTGAATGTGTTCATTCATGTGAGCCTGGAGAAGCAAGTGGAGGAGGCGTTGCAGCACTTTGAGGAGGCGATCTCGGATCGCCCGGAAGTAATGGAATGCTATTTGATGGCCGGCGACCCGGACTATTTGATTCGCGTACTGGTGCCGACCATTCAGTCGCTGGAGCGCTTCATGATGGACTTCCTCACCAAAGTCCCCGGCGTCGCCAACATCCGTTCGAGCTTTGCGCTCAAGCAGGTGCGCTATAAAACCGCGCTGCCGTTGCCGGCCAACGGCTTGACCCTCAACAACTAAGCGCAAACTCCCTGTAGCAGCTGTCGAGCACCGCGAGGCAGCGTTCGGCTGCGAAGCAGTCGTAGACCCTGCAACCGAGTTCCTTCAGGTAAACCGCGGACGCAGCCTCGCGGTGCTCGACAGCTGCTACGGGTTATGTGTTCGGTTTAGAGTTTGTTGATCGGGATCTTCAGGTAAGTCACGCCATTGTCCTCGGCCGGCGGCATATTCCCCGCCCGCACATTCACTTGGATGGCCGGCAGCAACAGCGTCGGCATGCCCAACCCCGCATCGCGATGGGTGCGCATGGCGACGAACGCGGCTTCGTCGATACCGTCATGGATGTGAATGTTGCTTTTGCGCTGCTCGCCCACCGTGCTCATGCACTGAGGTTCGCGGTTTGCGGGTGGGTAATCGTGGCAGACATACAGTCGAACGCTGGCAGGGAAGGCCAGCAGTTTGCGAATCGAAGCAAACATCTGGTTGGCATTGCCGCCGGGAAAGTCGCAGCGCGCGGTGCCCACGTCCGGCATGAACAGCGTATCGCCCGCCAGAATCACATCGCTGTCGATCAAATAGGCCATGTCCGCTGGCGTGTGGCCGGGCACATGCAGGGCCGTGGCTTTCAGGTTGCCAATGCGAAACGATTCATCCGGCGCGAACAGATGATCGAACTGCGAACCGTCACTGCGAAATTCCGGCTCAAGGTTGAACAGGGTCTTGAACACGCCCTGAACCTTGCTGATGGATTCGCCGATAGCAATCTTGCCGCCCAGTTCCCGACGCAAATACGGTGCGGCGGACAGGTGATCGGCATGGGCATGGGTTTCCAGCAGCCATTGCACCTGCAACTGATGTTGGCGAACGAAGGCGATGATCTTGTCGGCCTGGACGGTGGCGGTTCGTCCGGCGGCGGGGTCGTAGTCGAGCACCGGGTCGACGATCGCGCAGTGTCCGCCATCGTGCTCGTAGATCACGTAGCTGTAGGTCGACGAGGCAGGGTCTAAAAAAGCTTCAATCAAGGCGGGCATGGTGGCCGTTTCTTTCTGGACAAGTCATGAGGGTAGTTTCATTTTCCCTGCGCTGACCAGCCTGCATCAATTCAATTAATGAAAAAAGCTGAGCGGGCTCTATCCTGTCAGTCATCGATACCGGGCGCTCCCGGCTTTTTTGCAGATCACGAGAGTTTTATGTTGCTGGCGAGTTTTTTTGGCGTAGTGATGGGGTTGGTACTTGGTTTGACCGGCGCCGGTGGCGGGATTCTTGCGGTGCCGGCCTTAGTGCTGGGGCTGGGTTTGACCATGACCCAGGCTGCGCCGGTCGCACTGTTCGCAGTGGGCAGTGCGGCGGCTGTCGGCGCAATCGACGGGTTGCGCCATGGTCTGGTGCGTTATCGCGCAGCGTTGCTGATCGCCCTGCTGGGGGCGGTTTTTTCGCCGGTCGGCATCTACTTCGCCCATCAGTTGCCGGAAAAAATCCTGATGATCCTGTTCAGCCTGCTGATGGTCATGGTGGCCTGGCGGATGCTGCGCCGTGAGCGCCAGGACGAAGGTCCAAGCGACCACGGGCACGCCAACTGGGGCCAGAAGAACTGCATGCTCGATCAGCAGACCGGGCGCTTTTCCTGGACCGCCAAGTGCACCGCGACCCTCGCGGCACTGGGTGCGGTGACCGGGGTGGTCTCCGGGTTGCTGGGGGTGGGCGGCGGCTTCCTGATCGTCCCGGCGTTCAAGCAACTGACCGACGTGCAGATGCGCGGAATCGTCGCCACTTCCTTGATGGTGATCAGCCTGATTTCGTTGACTGGTGTCATCGGCGCGCTCCATGCGGGAGTGTCCATCAACGCCACCGGCGCCGTGTTCATCGTCGCGAGCATTGTCGGGATGCTGATTGGCCGACGGATGTCTTCCCACGTGCCCGCCCGAGGGTTGCAGCTGGGATTCGCCAGTATTTGCGTGGTAGTGGCGGGTTATATGTTGCTCAAGGCATAAGATCGAGAGGCGGTTTCAGCGTCTGGTAGCGCAGGCTCAAATCCAGCTTCTGCTTCTACATCACCCGGATAGCTCCGGCGCACATGGCAGGGGCTTACTACAGTTCGCAAAACCTCACTTACCTGGGCGCGGCGTCGACGCCGGTGGTGTGTGGTTTCATTCTCGCCGGCTTCAATCCGCTGTATTTTTTGTTGTACTTGCTGGTGTTGCTGATGGTGGGGGGTGTGATTTTCTATGTAGAAGGGGGAAAGTTAATCCAACCGGTAACAAAAAAGCCCCTGGCAAACGGGGCTGTTGGTGATCAAGGATCAATATGACTTCGCATACAGTGCCCAGGATTTGGTGGGCTGACCTGTAAATAAGCAGGTGGCTGCAACCTTGGGTTGAGCGAGTGGAATGCATCGAACTGTTACACCCAGTTCGCTGATGGCTTTCTCAACTTTCTCGTCATCGATGAAGGGGGCGAGAACGAATGTATTGAGTTTGTCCTTGCGTTTGAAAGCTTGTTTGAAGTTGTCAAGTGTAGTAACTGTTTCGGTATTGTCCGACAGATTTTTTCTGGCACTTTCAAGCATGCCTACCTGAATAGTCTGCAGTATTTTTGGCAAGTCTTTAACAAAGCTAATCACCTCATCGTTTAACGTGTTCTTGCTGTTGTCTCTGCAGGAATAAGAAACCATGTTCTGCTCCAGTTCCTTTATCCCGATCTCGACCCGAACAGGCACACCGCGCTTGATGTGATACCACTTTTTTTCGCCGCCATTCATGTCCCGCTTATCAACGCTTACACGCAGGTTTTGTCCCTTCAGTTTCTTTCGGGAGATCTGCTTTTGCAGCTTGTCGCAGTAAGCATGGATTAATTCGGCATCCTGTTCACTGCGTACGATCGGAACAATGATGACCTGCGTCGGTGCAACCAGCGGTGGGATCACCAGGCCATCGTCATCGCCATGGGCCATGATCATGGCCCCAATCAAACGCGTGGAAACACCCCACGAAGTGGTCCAAGCCAGTTCTTTTACCCCTTCCTTATTAACAAAGCGGATGTCTGATGCCTGGGCAAAATTTTGTCCCAGGAAATGTGAGGTGCCTGCTTGCAAGGCCTTACCGTCCTGCATCATTGCCTCTATGGTGTAGGTACTGACAGCGCCCGGGAAACGTTCCCATGAGCACTTTTCACCCTTGATTACTGGTATGGCCAGGTGCTCGACAGTAAACCGCTCATAGATATCCAGCATCTTCAGCGTCTCGTCCAAGGCCTCTTCACTAGAACCGTGAACGGTGTGGCCTTCCTGCCATAGGAACTCTGAGGTGCGCAGGAAGATCCTTGGACGCATTTCCCAGCGCAGGACGTTGGCCCACTGATTGATGAGTAGCGGCAGATCCCGATAACTTTGCACCCATCGTGAAAAGGAGGCACCGATCACCGTTTCGCTGGTAGGCCTGATGATCAAAGGCTCTTCCAGTTCACCAGCGGGAGTGAGTTTTCCATCTGCGGTCTGTTCCAGACGGTGATGGGTTACGACTGCGCACTCCTTGGCAAAACCATCGACATGCTCTGCTTCTTTTTGAAGAAAGGATAATGGGATCAAAAGTGGGAAATATGCGTTCACATGGCCTGTATCCTTGAATTTTTGATCAAGCTCTCGTTGAATTTGCTCCCATATGCCATAGCCCCATGGGCGGATGACCATGCAACCTCTAACGGGAGAGTTTTCAGCCAGTTCAGACTGACTGATGACTTGTTGATACCAGTCGGAAAAGTTTTCACTTCTTGTAGGTGATATTGCGTTTTTCATATTGCCCCGGCTTTGAAAAGACAGCGTGTGATTCTGAGATTGGTGTTGTGTAGGTGTATGTATATTTTTTGATGTTTGAAATTTCAAGAACTCTTGTTTTTTGTTTGATCTTTCGGAAAATTCTTTCAGGCAGCTCTGTTTTTTTTGTAAGGTTTTTCTTTTCTTTGTACGACGCTTGAGCACTATTAAGGATTGCTTGGGGCGTGGCGTTTATCGTCGCGAGCATCGTCGGCATGATCATTGGCCGAAGACTTTGCGCGCGAATACCGGCCCGGGGATTACAGATCGGCTTCGCCAGCATCTGTGTCTTGGTCGCCGCTTACATGCTGTTTAGAGCGGGCGTCTAGCAAGTACCGGTTCCTGTGGACGCCAGTCCGTTCCACAGGCGTACACCTTAAGTTCCGGGCCTCGTCGACGGGCGGTCTTACACCGAACTTGCCGCGCATCACCTGCCACTCCAAAGCACTTCAAAACCGCCGCCAAGGCAGCGTATGACGCCGCCGGTCAGCTTTCGATAATCGCCTCCGACATCCAGTCCCCCGCTGCGGAGCGCGTCATGCACAACAATAAGAACATCAAGCATCGTTTCTTGCCTGCCTTCATCGCCAGCCTGTCGACCCTCGGTTTGAGCTCGATGGCCGAAGCCGAGATCGTGCTGTACGACAAGGACCAGACCACGTTTTCCACCGACGGCTACATCAACGCTTTCTATGTGAACAGCAAAGTGGACCGTGCTGGTGACCAGTTCGACCGGCGACAGGCGCGTGTGAAGATGGGTTTTCTGCCCAACTACCTGGGCTTCAACATGAGCAAGCAGGTCGATGACCTCAAGCTCGGCGCCCGGTCCTCCTTCTGGGTGACCATCAACGACAGCGAAACCAACGGCACCGACACCGCCATTGACGTGCGGCAGTTCTACGGCACGGTGGCCAACCCGGAGTGGGGCGAAGTGCTGATCGGCAAGGACTTTGGCCTGTTTGCCCGTTCCAACATCCTGCTGGATGAAATGCTCGCCGGTTACGGTCAGGTCAGCGATTCCCTGGGGCTGGTGGACGGTGGCGGGGTGTCGTTCGGCAACATCGGCACGGGTTATCCGTATCCGTTCCCGACGTCGCAGATTACCTATCGCACGCCGGTGATGGAGGGCTTGCGGGTGGCCGTGGGGATCATGGACCCGGTGGACACCAACGATAGCAGTCCATTGGGCAAGGCCTATCAGGAGAACCCGCGCACCGAGAGCGAGATCACCTATCAGTTCGACGTTGCCGGCGCGAAGATCTACAGCTGGGTCAACGGCAGCTACCAGACGTCGGACAATACCGATTCCACCGTCGCGTCCGTCACCTCCAAAGGGGTCGGCTATGGCGTGCAGGCGAAAATGGGCGGCTTGTCCCTCACCGGCTCCGGCTTCCAGGCCAAGGGCATCAACCCGTTCTTCACCAACAACGCCGGCGAACCGACCCTGCGCAATGTCGACAGCGACGGTTACCTGCTGCAGGGCTCCTACAAACTGGGCAAGAACCGGTTGGCCTTGTCTTACGGCAAGACCAACGACGACGGCAATGGCGTGGTCGGCAGCGGCGCGGACTATGAAACGCGCGGCATTGCGCTGTTCCATGACGTCAACGACAACCTCAAGCTGGTGGCCGAGTACAACCAGTTCGCAATCAACGGCCACGACACCAGCGACCAGAACGAAGACACCGACACCTTTGCGGTGGGGGCGGTGCTGACCTGGTAAGCCTGTAGCGACGCAGATACCTGTGGCGAGGGAGCTTGCTCCCGCTGGACCGCGTAGCGGTCCCGATCCTGGTCGCGCATCGGCCGGTTGGGACTGCTTCGCAGTCCAGCGGGAGCAAGCTCCCTCGCCACAAAGCGTCGGTCACCACGCCGCAATCCGTCCACTCTCATCCCATCGAAGCGGCTACCCGCTACCCAAGTAGCATACGTAGCCGCTCACAGGCTTCGTACACTCGAACCTCATACATGCGCACCTGCGGGAGGCGACGATGCAGCAGGTCCAGAGTGATGAAGGTGTGGTCAGTGCAATGTCCCAGGCCACCGATGCCCAGCAAGTGGCCCAGGAGCTGGCGCGGCAACTGTTGCACCCGCACTTGGGTTTCGTGCTGTTCTTCTGTTCCGCCGAGTACGACTTGCAGGCGCTGGGCCAGGCCTTGCAACAAAGCTTCGGCGGCATTCGCCTGGTGGGTTGCACCAGCGCCGGGGAAATCACGCCCCTTGGCTACGGCCGCAATTGCGTGACCGCGGTGGGCTTCGACCACCGGCATTTTTCCATCGACGCCGAACTGATCTGCGAAATGGAACGCTTCAGCCTGATCGACGCCCAGCAAATGGTCGAGCGCCTGGTCAGTGGCTGTCGCAGCAATACCCTGGCGCCGATCAAGGGCAACAGCTTTGCGTTGACCCTGCTCGATGGCTTGTCCAGTCGTGAAGAAATGGTCCTTGCGGCTCTGAGCGCGGCGTTGGGCGACATTCCGCATTTCGGCGGTTCGGCCGGCGACGACAATTACCTGACCCACACCCACGTCTACTTTAATGGCGAGTTCCACAGCGGCGCGGCGGTGGTGGTACTGGTCAATACCTGGCTGGATTTCGAGGTGTTCACCACTCACCACATCTTGCCGAGGGCAGAAAAACTGGTGGTCACCGGGGCCGACAGCGCCTCGCGCCGGGTCTTTGAACTGAATGCCGAGCCAGCCGCCGAGGAGTATGCCCGGCACATTGGCGTGCCGGTGGCCGAGCTCGATCACCGGATCTTCGCCGCGCACCCGTTGGCCGTGCGGATCAACGATCAGTATTACGTACGGGCGATCCAGCAGGTTCACCCGGACTTGAGCCTGAGTTTCTACTGCGCGGTGGAAAACGGCATCGTCCTCACGGTCATGACGCCAGGCCCGATGCTGCCGAACCTGCAAACCCTGTTCGAAGGCTTGCAGGAGCGCCTCGGCGACCTGTTGCTGACCATCGGCTGCGACTGCTTTCTCAGGCGTCTGGAACTGGAAGACGGCGGCAGTCTGGAGCAGATCGGAACGTTTTTGCGTGACCAACGGGTGATGGGTTTCAACACCTACGGAGAACAGTTCAATGGCATGCACATCAACCAGACCTTCACCGGGGTTGCCATTGCCCGAGGTCGGTCCCCTGGACACCGTTGAGCTTCAGGCACAGATCGCCAGCCTGCAGCGCGACAACCACAAACTGCAGCGCATCAATGGCGCGCTGATCGAGCGGATCGAGTCCGGCATCACTCGCGGCAACGATCCGTACGCGGCGTTCCAGCATTCGGTGGTGCTGGCCGAGCAGGTGCGTGAGCGCACCGACGCCTTGAACCAGGCCATGGCTGAACTCAAGTCGGGCAATCACTTGCTCAGCGAGGCACGCCTGCGGGCGGAAACCGCGCATCAGCATTTGATCGATGCGATCGAGAGCATTTCCGATGCGTTTGTGCTGTTCGATGCGGACCAGCGGATCGTGCTGTTCAACAGCCGTTTCAAGGCGTTCTGGGGCAACAGCCGGGTGCGGATCAACGCCGGCATGCGCCTGGCCGAGGTCAAGCGGCTGATGTCCGCCACCGGGTTGTTCACTGAAGAGCCGCGCGGGCACGCCGACGAAAACCTGCTCTATCGCCTGCAGGACGGTCGCTGGTTGCAAGTCAGCGAACGACCTACCCAGGAAGGCGGGCGGGTGATCCTGTTCACCGACATTACCGACGTCAAACTCAGCGAAACCGTGCGCCGCGAGCAGGCGGTGGCGCAGAAATCCCATTTGTTGCAACGGGCGGTCGACAACCTGTCCCAAGGCGTGGCGATGGTCAACGCCGAGGGCATTCTGGAGTTGTGGAACCGGCGTTTCCTCGAGCTGAGCGGGCTGGCACCGGTGGCGGCCCATCGTCCGTTTGCCGAAGTGATTGGCGACAGCGAATTGAACCTGCTGACCCCGGCCAGTCGGGATCTGAACGGGCGGCACGTGCAGGAATGCGAGCAGCGCCTCTACGATGGCCGGGTGCTGGAAATCCGCACCCATCCGTTACCCACCGGCGGTTTCGTCAACACCTTCACCGACATCACCGAACGCTATCAACACGCCGAAGCACTGAGCGAAAGCGAGCGCTGGATTCGTCTGATCACCGACCATGTGCCGGCGCTGATTGCCTACCTGAATGCCGACCTGGTCTACGAGTTCACCAACAAGGTGTATGAAGAATGGTACTGCTGGCCTCGGGGCGTGATGCTTGGACAGAGCCTGCGCGAAGTCCACAGCGAACAGCATTACCAACGCCTGGAAGCCTACGTGGCCCGGGCCTTGGCCGGTGAGAGCGTGACGTTCGAGTTCGCCGAAACCAACATCAACAATCAGGAGCGCTACATGCTGCGCTCCTACGTACCCAATCGCCTGGCTACCGGGGAAGTGGTGGGGATTTTCGTGTTGATCCGCGACATCACCGAACGCCGCCGCACCGCCGAGGCACTGCACCAGGCCTATCAGAATCTTGAGTTGCGGGTGCGCGAACGTACGGCGGAACTGACCACGCTCAACGACCAGTTACTGCGTGAAATCGACGAGCGTCGGCGAGCGGAATCTCGCCTGCGTGAAGCCAAACTCGAGGCCGAACAGGCCAACCTGTCGAAGACCAAGTTTCTCGCAGCAGTCAGTCACGATTTGCTGCAACCGCTCAACGCTGCGCGGCTGTTTACCAGCGCGTTGCTTGAACGGAGGGAGCCGGTGGCCAATGCGATTTTGGTGCGTAATGTCAGCAACTCCCTGGAAGATGTGGAGAACCTGCTGGGCACGCTGGTCGATATCTCCAAACTGGATGCCGGGGTGATCAAGCCCGATATTGCGCCGTTTGCTCTGAGCGAATTGCTGGAGAACCTCGCGGCCGAGTACACCCAGGTGGCTCGCAGTGAAGGTCTGGAGCTGCATTTCATCCCTTGTTCGGCACTGGTGCGCAGCGACATTCAGTTGCTGGCGCGGATCCTTCGAAATCTGTTGAGCAACGCCATTCGCTACACCTACAGCGGTCGTGTGGTGCTCGGTTGCCGGCGTCATCACCAGCGCCTGTCGATCGAGGTCTGGGACAGCGGCATGGGCATCGCCGAAAACCGCCTGGAAGAGATTTTTCAGGAATTCAAACGGGGTGACGTGCAGCGTCCTGATCAGGATCGCGGTTTGGGCCTGGGCCTGGCGATCGTCGAAAAGATTGCCGGGATTCTCGGTCACCGCATTCATGTGCGTTCGTGGCCGGGCAAGGGCTCGATGTTCTCTGTTGAAGTGCCGCTCAGCGCCACGGCACCCAAGGCGCTGCCGAGTCTGCTGATGAGTGAGCCGATGCTTGAACGTCTGCGTGGGGCGCGGGTGTGGGTGCTGGACAACGACGCGGCCATTTGTGCCGGCATGCGCACGTTGCTCGAAGGGTGGGGGTGTCTGGTGGTCACTGCACTGTCGGAGCAGGACCTGGCGCGGCAAGTGGACAACTATCACGAAGAAGCCGATTTGCTGATCGCCGACTATCACCTGGACGACGATCAGAACGGCGTCGATGCCGTGGCCCGGATTAACGCCCGACGCGGTTCAGCCATTCCGGCGATGATGATTACCGCCAACTACAGCAATGAACTCAAACAGCAAATCCGCGAACTGGGCCACACCTTGATGCACAAACCGGTGCGGCCGATGAAGCTCAAGACAGCGATGAGTCACTTGCTCGGCCCGTCCCGATAAATTGAGCCGGGCCTGAACTTGTGGCGAGGGAGCTTGCTCCCGCTGGGTCGCGGAGCGGCCCCTTACAAAACTTCAGATAGGCCGAGTCGTCTGGACTACGACTGCTTCGCAGCCGAACGGGAGCAAGCTCCCTCGCCACAGGAATCGGGGGAAAGCCCAAGCACTCAGCGCCGTAAATAAGACCCGAAATCTATGTCGCCCGCGCTCAAAATCGCCTGCACCCGATTGTGCACATTGAGTTTGCGCAGGATTGCCGAGACATGGGCCTTGACTGTGGTTTCGGCGATTTCCAGGGTGTAGGCGATCTGTTTGTTCGACTCGCCTTTGGTCATGCGTTCGAGCACCAGCAATTGCTTGCGGGTCAAGGCCTGGAGCAATTCCGGTGGGAAGCTCGGGGCATCGTTCATGCGCCGTGTACCGCATTTTTGCGTGCGGATGATGTCCGGCGGCAAGTAGACATTGCCGTTGAGGATCTGCTGGATGGCCTCGGTCATCTGTACCCGTGGCGAGGATTTGGTGATGAAACCCACTGCGCCATAAGTGATGGCTTGCAGCACGACTTGTTTGTCCTGTTCGGCCGAGACGATCACCACCGGAATGGTCGGCGCTTCGTTGCGCAGGTTGATCAGGCCATTGAGGCCGTGCATGCCGGGCATGTTCAGGTCGAGCAGGATCAGGTCCAGATCATCGTGTTCCTGTGTCAGCACCAGGGCGCTGTCCAGGTCGGCGGTTTCCATCACCTCGCTGCCCGGAAAACCATCGCTGATGACGTTATGAATGGCTTCGCGAAACAGCGGGTGATCGTCGGCAATCAGAATTTTGTACATAGCCTTTCACCTCATTATTTTGATTAGGGTGTGGCAACAACACGCACGCGTAAAGGTCAGGGAAAGGGCTCGGGCTGAGCCGGCGTCACGGGCAGATTGGCTGCCTGCCAGGCGTCCAGGCCGTCGCGATACCAATACAGCGTCTTATAGCCCATGGCGGCGGCGCGCTTCACGGCGTTCCAGCTCAGCCAGCAATCGGAGCGGCAGTAGAAGACCAGCGGTTGCGCGAGATCACCTTCGGTCAATGTATTCAGCTTACGCGCAAAATAGTCCTGCCAGTCGGGCGTCAGGTCACCGTCGCCGGTATTGGCCAGCCAATGGCTGCCGGGGAGGTTCTCGTGGGGCTGGTCCTCGATGAAACGTCCTTGCAACCACTGGCGGCGGTAGACGTCGATCAGCACTGGACGCGGCGTCTGGGTCAGCAGGGTTTGCAGGGCCGCGGTATCGATGATGCCGGCGCCCTGGACTTGATTCGGGGTCGGGCTGCGGTACAGACCGATGCGATAGCCGTCAGCGGAGAACAGCGGGGTTTCGGCCTGCGCGACACCCAGCAACAGGCTCAGCGATAGCGCAGCGAGAGAAGGGCGCAGCAGACGACGTCGGGCACGCGGCATGGGGTTCAATCCTTATAGTTATGAACCTATTACATGCCAGTCTCGGTGCGATTGGAATGCGACGATAGACAGGAAAACCAGTACTAAAGTAGTAATTTCACCCCGTTCAACACAAGTCCCACAGGGGGATTTGTGTTGTCAGTTGGTTTTGCGCAGGGCGGCGTGTTGCGGGTTGAAGGTGAATACGGCGAGCAGGGCGAACACCAGCGTCAGCCCCACGCACACCGCCAGCGCCAACGGATTGAAGCGTTCATACAGGGCAAACCGCACCAGTTCTACCGCATGGGTGAACGGGTTGAAGGCGCACAGCCAGTACAGCCACTCGCTGGACTCGCGCATTTTCCACAGCGGATACAGCGCCGACGACAGAAAAAACAGCGGGAAGATCACGAAATTCATCACCCCGGCAAAGTTTTCCAGCTGACGGATCGCGTTCGACAGCAACAAACCCAGCGCGCTGAGCATCAACGCCACCAGCAGCAACGCCGGTAACGCGATCAACAGCCCCATGGCCGGTGGTTGCACGCCGTACACCCAGGCAATCGCCAGAAAGGCGTACACCTGCATCAGCGAGATCAGCGAGGTGGCCAACAGTTTGCTGCACAGCAGGAAAGTCCGGGGCAGGGGGCTGGTCAGCAGCACGCGCATGCTGCCCATTTCCCGGTCGTAGACCATCGACAGCGAACCTTGCATGCCGTTGAACAGCAGGATCATGCACGCCAGCCCGGGGATGATGTAAACCTCATACGGAATGTAGGTGTCGTAGGGCTCGATGATCGCGATCCCGAGTGCCGCGCGAAAACCGGCGGCGAACACCAGCAGCCACAGTAATGGCCGAACCAAAGCGCTGAGAAACCGCGTGCGCTGCAATACAAAACGCAGCCATTCACGCAGCACGATGCCGCTGAAACATTGCCAGTAGGCATTCATTGGGCGGCTCCTGAAGTGGTCAGTCGAGTGAAGGCCGAACCCAGGTCGCCGCCGTGCTCCAGGCTCAGGGCATCGGCTTGTCCGCTGGCGACCAGCCGGCCCTGATGCAGGATCAACAAGTCGTCGCTGGGCTGTACTTCATCGAGTAAGTGAGTGGTCCAGAGCACGCTGATGTTCTGCTCGCGGCACAAACTGCGAATGTGCTGATTGAGCGCCAGCCGACTGGCCGGGTCGAGGCCGACGCTGGCCTCGTCGAGCAGCAGCAGACGCGGTTCATGCAGCAAGGCGCGGGCGATTTCCACCCGGCGACGGTGGCCGCCATTGAGTTCGCGGACCCGTTCGCGGCGGCGTTCGGTCAAGGCTTGCCGTGCCAGTTCGGCGTCGACCCGCAGGCCGGTTTGGCGCCGGGACATCCCATGCAGCGCGGCGTGATAACGCAGGTTCTGCTCGACGCTGAGGTCCAGGTCCAGGGTGCTTTGCTGAAACACCACACCCAATTGCTTGAGCGCCGGACGCGCCGCGTTGCGCAACGAGCAGCCGCCGACACGGATGTCGCCACGCTGCAAATCGTAGAGTCGAGTGAGCAGGGCAATCAGCGTCGATTTGCCTGCGCCGTTCGGCCCCAGCAGCGCCGCAAACCGGCCGGGCGCGAGGCTGAAACTCACCTGGCGCAATGCCTCTTTCGCACCATAAGCGAAACTCAGCTCGCTGACTTCGAGTGCGTTCATGGCGTCACCACCACGCCCCACGGATAGCGCCCGACCTTGATCGATTGGGTGACCTTGAGGCTGTCGACATCAATCACCGACACGTCGCCGCTGACACCGTTGGTGGCCAGTAATTGCTTTTGATCCGGAGTAAACGACATCTGCCAGACCCGCCGGCCGACCAGCAGGTAATCAAGAATCTCAAAGGTCTTGGCGTCGATCACCGCCACATGATTGGCGGGGCCGAGGGCGACGAAACCGTACTTGCCGTCGGCGCTGAGTTTGATCCCCACCGGTTGAACCTTATCCGGGTGCACGCCCTTGATCTGGAAGGTCAGGGTCTTGAGGGTTTTGCGGGTCGCGACGTCGAGAATGGTCACCGTGCCGCCGATTTCCGCCGAGGCCCAAAGCTTCGATCCATCTGGCGTGAACTCGACGAAGCGCGGTCGTTGATCCACCAGGGTGCTGTCGGCCAGGGTCTGGGTGCTGGTGTCGATCCAGTGCAGCATGTTGGTGGTTTCACTGGTGTTTACCGCCCACTTGCCGTCGGGGCTGACGGCCATGCCTTCGGGTTCGACGCCGACGTTGATCTGGCTCAGCACCTTGGAGGTTTCGGTGTCGATCACTGTCACCAGCGCATCGTCTTCGTTGGAAACGTACAACCAGCGATTATTCGGGTGCAGAGCGAACTGCTCTGGATCCTTGCCCGAGGGCAGTTCCTTGATGATCTTGCGCGTAGCCACGTCCATCACCTGGACCCGGTCCGAGTCGCTGGCGCAGATGTACAGCAGCTTATTGTCGTGGGACAGCAGCAGACCGCGCGGGCGCTGGCCGACGGGCAGGGTGTCGGTGACTTGCAGGGTCTGCAGGTCGATCAGGCTCAGGCTGTTGTCTTTTTCGTTGGAGACCCAGGCGGTGCTGGCCGCGGCCTGTCCGGCGGCGAGCAGCAGGGCGCAAGAGAGCAGGGTGCGGCGCATGGCGGATTCCTTTTTTTTTCATTGTTGTGGAAGTTGAATCAGGGAAAGCGGCAACTGACCTCGGGCTTGTCGTAGCCGAGGCTGTCCATCTCGTTGGAGGGGTGCAGGAAGCCGTCTTGCGGCGACGTGCTGACCAGCGCCCGGGGCTGCACGATGGGAATGGGTTGGCGCAACTGACCGTTCCACGGCCGATAACTGAGCTTGCGCCCCTTGAAACCGTCCAGCGGCAATTGATCGCTGATCTCAAGCGTACGGATCGCCATCGCATCGACCTGACGCAACTTGCTCACCGCACTGGCGATGCTGCGCACGGCGATCCAGGCCGCAAAATCGCGGTCATTCATCCAACGCCCGGTCAGGGCTTCGAAGCGTTTCTGCAACTGGGCGGCGCCGTAGGTTTCCACGGTTTTGTGCCAACCCACCGGGGTCAGGCCCTGAGTGCCGGCGACCGGCCGTGGGTACCAGGTCTGGTAGGGCACGTATTCGCCGAAATCACCGCGTTCATCCGCCACCAGCACCACGTCGTACTCGGCGGTCTGGGTGAACAGCGGCATGTCGGCCTGGGCGCTGCGGCGCTGATCGTTGTCGAAACTCCAGGCTTTTTCCGCGACCAGTTTCAGGCCGAAGCGTTTGGCGGCGCGGCGCAGGGCGGCGGCATAGGCTTGATCGTCCGGGGTCGGGCCGACGATCAGCAGCGCCCGTTGCCATTTGCGCACCACCAGAAATTGCGCCAGCGCATCGGCGAGCATCGCCCGACTCGGCAGGCTGTGCAGCACGTTCGGCAGGCAGTCGGTGGTGCGCAGGCTGTCGTCGGGGCTGCCGGCGTTGAACAGTAAGCTGTCGGGCAGCACGGCGCTGAGCCGGCGCAGGCTGGCGGCCGGTGCGTTGACGACAAACAGGCGCAGACCTTGTTCATGTTGAGCCTTGGCCGCTTCGACCAAGGCATCGGGATTGTCGACGGTGGCGCTGACCAGGCTGTAGCTCTGGTTGAGGAAACGCCCTGTGCTGTTGCTGTCAGTGATCGCCAGTTCGGCGCCACGCAACCCGGCATCGACCGGCTCGGGAATGACGTTCGACAGCAACGGTCCCGGGTCGGGGCGATAGCCCAGGTAGCCGATCTGCACCTGCAACGGCGCGTCCGCGGCCTGGCTCTGGGTCGGCAGCCCGGCGGCGCAGACAATCGCCAACAGGTAGATCAGGGCGTAAGGGGCAAGCTGGCGCATAAGGCACTCCATTACAGGTAGCGCCAGCATAGGAATGCTGTGAGGCAGAAGGAAATATGCAGAAAGTACCAGTGAGCCAGTACCAAGGTAGTAAAGGCGTCGGAAGCGTACTCGGATGCACGCCACACGCCCTACTACCAAGGGACTAGACCGCGCCCACCAAAGCAGCATGGGGCTTGTGCGAAGCCCTTCCTAAGATGGGTGCCATAGCCTCTTCAAAGAGGTTTTGCGTGCAATCAAGAGGGCATAACAATGAAAACAAAACGCAACGCCTTACTCGTTGCCGGACTGCTGGCCGGTTTTATCAGCGCAGGTTCCGTCTGGGCCCACGGCAATGTGGTTCCCCAGGCTGTCGCCACCCCGGGCCTGACTCCGATCAAGGACGCTGGCGTACCGGTGGATGCCGATGGTTGGGCATCGGTGAACCCTTACCGCACCTCCCCGGAACACGATAAGGCCCTGGAAATCGGCTCTTCGGCGTACAACCAGAACTGTGCGGCCTGTCATGGCCTGGAAGCCAAATCCGGCGGCATCGCCCCTGATTTGCGCATGCTCGATGTCGCTGATGCCGGTGATGAGTGGTTCGTCGAACGCGTGCGCCATGGCGCCGTGCGTGACGGCCGGGTCTACATGCCGAAGATGGCCGACTACCTGAGCCAGGAAGCCTTGTGGGCGGTACGCACTTATCTGGACAGCGTTCACGTCGAGGAGTAACCCATGCGCCTGCTCGCTGTGTTGATCAGTGCTGTGTTGCTGTGCTGCCAGGCAGTGCAGGCGCAGGTTCGTACCTATGACGAAATGATCGCCGCCGGGGAGCTGAAAATAGCGGTCTACAAGGACTTCGCCCCCTACAGTTTCGAGGACGCCGGCCAGGCCCGTGGCGTTGATGTCGAGCTCGCCGAAGCGCTGGCCAAGGCCCTCGGCGTACGCCTGACGTTGATTTGGGCGCCGGCCGGCGAGAAGCTCGATGACGATCTGCGCGATTACATCTGGCGTGCCAGTCAGTTGCATGATCTGCAACTGGCCGACCTGATGATGCGCGTGCCGTATGACCGCGATTACGCGCAAAAACGCAATGAACTGGGCGAGCTGGAAAACGGCCATGTGGTGATGTTCGGGCCGTACCAGAACGAACAATGGCAGGTCGCCTATGACCGTCGCCGGCTGGACAAGGTGGGCAGCGTGGCCGTGTTCGAGCACCACCCGATCGGCGTCGAAGTCGACAGCGTGCCGTCGTTCTACCTGACCTCGGTGTTCAACGGCATGCTTGCCGGCAAAACCCACCACTACCCCGGCGTGCCCCAGGCTTTCGCGGCCATGAAGGCCGGTGAAGTCGACGCGGTCATGGCCATGCGCGGCGAGATCGACTGGCAAGTGCATGAAGCGGCGGACCCGCAAGTGGCGCTGGCGGAAAACGCCTACCCGAACATGGGCAAGCAACTTTGGGAGATCGGCATGGCGGTGCACGAAAGCAACCGGCAACTGGCCTATGCCGTGGAAGAGGCATTGGAAGCCTTGATCCGCGAGGGCGCGGTCAAAACCATTTATGGCCATTACGGCCTGCGCTATGACGTGCCCGAGATGTATCAATAGTGAACTGGCGAGCGAGTTGCCTGTTGGCCTGTTGGTTACCCATCGCCGCGCACGCGGTAGACATCGAGCCGGGCAAAGACCCGGTGCCCTCGGTGATGTGGGCCTTCTATCACAAGCAAATGCTCGGCGATGCGCCGTTCGTGTTCGACGAGCGGGTCAAGCTGCTGGCGCCACCGTTCGCCGAAGATGCCCGGCAGGTGCCATTGGAAATCGATGCGCGAGCGTTCAAGGGCGAGGTGGTGAAAATCCTCGCCTGGGCCGAGCTCAACCCTTTGCCGAAAATTGTCGATTTCCAGCCGCTGGACCGCGTGCTGCCCTGGCTGTCGATCCGCATCCGTATCGAACAGGCCACGCCGTTGCGTGCGGCGGTACTGACTCGCGATGGGGTTTGGCATGTCGGCTCGACGCTGATCGATGCGGCGGGCGGCGGTTGCACGGCGCCGAGTGTGGTGCGCACTCAGCCGGGATGGGAAGAGCACATCGGCGAAGTGCTGGGCGGTCGTTATCCCCGGGGCGAATTCAGCCGTGTGCGCTTGCAGGTGGCGCACCCGATGGACAACGGCATGGTCAGCGGCATCCCGGAATTCTTCATCAACCATGCCGAACTGCGGGATCAGAACGATCAACTGCTGGCCCGTCTGGAGCTGTTTCCCGCTGTCAGTGAAAACCCCAACCTGGCCTTTGATATCGAAGGGGCAGGGCAGACGCGCCTGATGCTGCGCGACAACAGCGGCAATCAATTCGATGCGGCCATACCCTGACCCAAAGGAGCGCGTCATGCGCTGGATGCTGCTGTTGTTCATGAGCCTGAGCCTGCCGGCCCTGGCCGATCTCGAGTACTCACTCAAGCCTCGGCAGATCGCCGAAGACACCTGGCTGCTGGAAGGCAGCACCGACAATTTCGCCAAGGCCAACGGCGGCAACATTGTCAACACTGCGTTCATCGTCACCGAGCGCGGCGTGGTGGTGATCGACACCGGGCCGTCGAAACGCTACGGCGAAGCGATGCGCAAGGCGATTGCCTCGATCACCGACAAACCGGTGATCGAGGTGTTGTTGACCCATCATCATCCTGATCATGTGCTCGGCAACCAGGCCTTCAGTGACGTGCCGATCGGCGCATTGGCCGGCACCACCGAGCTGTTGCATCAGCAGGGCGATGCCATGGCCGAGAACATGTACCGCCTGGTGGGCGACTGGATGCGCGGCACCGAAGTGGTGTTGCCAACCGAGGCGCTGACGCCTGGCGTGCGAAGTTTTGGGGATCACGACCTGCGTCTGCTGGGCCTGGGTGGGCACACGGGCGCGGATCTGGCTATTCTCGACCAGAAAACCGGTGTGTTGTTTGCCGGGGATCTGGTGTTTTACCAACGGGCGCTGACCACGCCCAACAGTCCGGGGCTGTCGGTGTGGCTGGCGGACATCGCCACCCTTCAAGGCCTGCCGTGGACGCTGATCGTCCCCGGTCACGGCCCCGTGGCCAGCGATCAACTGCCGTTCGAGCAAATGCGTGACTACCTTAGCTGGCTCGATCAGCTCATGCGCGACGGCGCCGCCAATGGCAGCGACATGGCCGAGATGATCCGCAGCCCCATTCCCGAGCGTTTCGCCGGGATCAGCCTGAGCCGCTACGAGCTGATCCGCAGCGTCAGCCATCTGTATCCGCGTTACGAACGCGGCCAAATGACCCGAGTCGATTCCGCCGCGAACCAGTGACCTAGCGGCGACACAACCCCCTGTAGCAGCTGGCGAAGCCTGCGTTCGGCTGCGCAGCAGTCGTAAATCCGGTTTGCACGGTTTTCCTGATGCACCGCGAGCGCTGATTTTACGACTGCTACGCAGCCGAACGCAGGCTCCGCCAGCTGCTACAGGTCGAGGTGAGTCCTAACTCGTTGGCATCATCCGACCCGGTACTAAGGAACTAGCAAACTCAGCACTGCGGGCAATTGTTCCAAGGGCGGCGGCGCCCAAGAATCTGCACCAGACCGGGAAAATTTCCCGGGTATAACAAAAACTGCAGAGGTAGCCGTCATGACCCAACCCGCACGTCGCCAACCCTTCGTCTTGAGTGTGCTGCTCAGTGCCATGCTGTTGTCTGGCTCGGCATTGGCCGGCGTCACTGATAAAGACATCCTCCAGGACCCCAAGAACCCGGAGCAGGTCGTCACCAACGGTCTGGGCGTCCAGGGTCAACGCTACAGCCCGCTGGACACGCTCAACGTCAACAACGTGAAGGATTTGCGGCCGGTCTGGGCGTTCTCCTTCGGCGGTGAAAAACAACGCGGTCAGCAAGCACAGCCGATGATCAAGGACGGCGTGATGTACATGACCGGTTCTTACTCGCGGGTGTTTGCGGTGGACGCGCGCACCGGCAAGAAACTCTGGCAATACGATGCACGCCTGCCCGATGACATTCGCCCTTGCTGCGACGTGATCAACCGTGGTGTCGCGCTGTACGGCGACCTGGTGATCTTCGGCACCCTCGACGCCAAGCTCGTGGCCCTGAACAAGGACACCGGCAAGGTCGTCTGGAGCAAGAAAGTCGCCGACCACAAGGAAGGCTATTCCATCAGCGCCGCGCCGTTGGTGATCAACGGCAAACTGATCACCGGTGTCGCCGGTGGCGAGTTCGGGGTGGTTGGCAAAATCGAAGCCTACGACCCGAAAAACGGCGACCTGCTGTGGACCCGTCCAACCGTCGAAGGCCACATGGGTTACACCTACAAGGACGGCAAAGCGATAGAGAACGGTATCTCCGGCGGTGAAGCCGGCAAGACCTGGCCCGGCGATCTCTGGAAAACCGGCGGCGCCGCCCCTTGGCTAGGCGGTTACTACGACCCTGAAACCAATCTGCTGCTGTTCGGTACCGGCAACCCGGCACCGTGGAACTCGCACCTGCGTCCTGGCGACAACCTCTATTCGTCGTCGCGTCTGGCGCTCAATCCGGATGACGGCACCATCAAATGGCACTTCCAGAGCACGCCTCACGATGGCTGGGACTATGACGGCGTAAACGAGCTGGTCTCGTTCAACTACACCGAAGGCGGCAAAGAGATCAAAGCCGCCGCGACCGCGGACCGTAACGGCTTTTTCTACGTGCTGGACCGCACCAACGGCAAATTCATTCGCGGCTTCCCGTTCGTGGACAAAATCACCTGGGCCACCGGCCTGGATAAAGACGGCCGGCCGATCTACAACGAAGCCAGCCGCCCAGGCGCGCCCGGCACTGAAGCCAAAGGCAGTTCGGTATTTGTAGCCCCGGCGTTCCTTGGCGCGAAAAACTGGATGCCGATGGCCTACAACAGGGACACCGGACTGTTCTACGTGCCGTCCAACGAGTGGGGCATGGACATCTGGAACGAAGGCATCGCCTACAAGAAAGGCGCGGCGTTCCTCGGTGCCGGTTTCACCATCAAGCCATTGAATGAAGACTACATCGGCGTGTTGCGTGCCATCGACCCGAAAACCGGCAAGGAAGTCTGGCGCCACAAGAACTTCGCGCCGTTGTGGGGCGGAGTGCTGACCACCAAGGGCAACCTGGTGTTCACCGGTACGCCAGAAGGTTTCCTGCAGGCGTTCAATGCCAAGACCGGCGAGAAAGTCTGGGAATTCCAGACCGGCTCCGGCGTACTCGGCTCGCCCATCACTTGGGAAATGGACGGCGAACAGTACGTCTCGGTTCTCTCCGGTTGGGGTGGCGCCGTACCGCTGTGGGGCGGCGAAGTGGCCAAGCGCATCAAGGATTTCAACCAGGGCGGCATGCTCTGGACCTTCAAGCTGCCGAAAGACCTTGTAGTGGCCAAACACTAACCCTGAGCTCACCGCTTAACCCCTGTAGGAGTGAGCCTGCTCGCGATAGCGGACTTCCAGTCAAAAGTGATGCTGACTGACACTCCGTCATCGCGAGCAGGCTCACTCCTACAGTGAGATTCGCCACAGATAGATTCGCGCAAACCTACTACCAAATAACGAGAGTCCTCCTGCCAACGGCGCATTCGTCTGACGCGCAGGGCTCTCTACTATCGGTTCATCGCCTGTTTGCCCGACAGGCATCGACCCAGACAGAGGCCCACCATGATCTACGCACAACCTGGTACACCTGGCGCCGTCGTTACGTTCAAACCGCGCTACGGCAATTTCATCGGCGGCGAGTTCGTCGCTCCGGTCAATGGTGAGTACTTCACCAACGCTTCGCCGGTCACCGGTGAAGTGATCGCCGAATTCCCCCGCTCCAGCGCCGCCGACATCGAAAAAGCCCTCGACGCAGCGCATGCCGCGGCTGATGCCTGGGGCAAGACCTCGGCGCAGGACCGCTCCCTGGTGCTGCTGAAAATCGCCGACCGCATCGAGCAGAACCTGGAAATCCTCGCTGTCACCGAAACCTGGGACAACGGCAAAGCCGTGCGCGAAACCCTCAACGCTGACGTGCCGCTGGCCGCTGACCATTTCCGTTACTTCGCCGGGTGCATCCGCGCTCAAGAGGGCGGTGCCGCCGAGATCAATGAGCTGACCACGGCTTATCACTTCCACGAGCCATTGGGCGTGGTCGGTCAGATCATCCCGTGGAACTTCCCGCTGCTGATGGCCGCCTGGAAACTCGCGCCGGCCCTGGCCGCCGGTAACTGCGTGGTGCTCAAACCCGCCGAGCAGACGCCGCTGTCGATCATGGTCTTCGCTGAACTGATCGCCGATTTGCTGCCACCCGGCGTGCTGAACATCGTTCAGGGTTTCGGTCGCGAAGCCGGTGAGGCGCTGGCCACCAGCAAGCGCATCGCCAAGATTGCCTTCACCGGTTCCACCCCGATTGGCGCGCACATCATGAAATGCGCGGCCGAGAACATTATTCCGAGCACGGTCGAACTGGGCGGCAAGTCGCCGAACATCTTCTTCGAAGACATCATGCAAGCCGAGCCGCAGTTCATCGAGAAGGCCGCCGAAGGTCTGGTGCTGGCGTTCTTCAACCAGGGCGAAGTCTGCACCTGTCCATCGCGAGCGCTGGTGCAGGAGTCGATCTACGACGACTTCATGAAAGTGGTGATGAAGAAGATCGTCAAGATCAAGCGCGGCAACCCGCTGGACACCGAAACCATGGTCGGCGCCCAGGCGTCCGAGCAGCAATACGACAAGATCCTCTCGTACCTGAAAATCGCCCAGGAAGAGGGCGCCGAGCTGCTCACCGGCGGCGCAGCCGAGCGTCTTGAAGGCGACTTGTCGACGGGTTATTACATCCAGCCGACCCTGCTCAAGGGCCACAACAAAATGCGCGTGTTCCAGGAAGAAATCTTCGGCCCGGTGGTGGGTATCACCACCTTCAAGGACGAAGCCGAAGCCCTGGCCATTGCCAACGACAGCGAGTTCGGCCTCGGCGCCGGCCTGTGGACCCGCGACATCAACCGCGCCTACCGCATGGGCCGGGCGATCAAGGCCGGGCGTGTCTGGACCAACTGTTACCACCTGTACCCGGCCCACGCCGCGTTCGGTGGCTACAAGAAGTCCGGTGTCGGCCGTGAAAACCACAAGATGATGCTCGACCATTATCAGCAGACCAAAAACCTGCTGGTGAGCTACGACATCAATCCGATGGGGTTCTTCTGATTCGACACGAGACCGTGTAACGACCTTCGCGGGCAAGCCTCGCTCCTACAGGTTTATGTGATCTGTAGGAGCGAGGCTTGCCCGCGAATGGCCGTGTCTGACACTCCGCGACACCCCCTACCAATGCACGCCGCCACCTCGTTCGAAAGTAGCATTCGGGTGCCTGGCGCCCCGTGCATTAATGGCTTTACCGGAATCGTCCGGCATAAGAAGAGGATTGACCCATGTGGACTAAACCCGCGTTTACCGATCTGCGCATTGGCTTCGAAGTGACGATGTATTTCGCCAACCGCTGATTGTTCACCCGGCCAGCCGTCATGTTGGCCGGGCCTGCCTTCTGGAGCATTGCCCATGCACATTCGCGTTCTCGGTTCCGCCGCTGGCGGTGGTTTTCCGCAATGGAATTGCAACTGCCGCCAGTGCGCCGCGATGCGCAATGGCAGCCTGCGGGCCCAACGGCGCACCCAGTCCTCGATTGCCCTGAGCGACAACGGTGTGGATTGGGTGCTGTGCAATGCTTCACCGGACATTCGCGCGCAACTCGAGAGTTTCGCGCCGCTGCAACCGGCACGTCGAGTGCGTGATACTGCAATCGCTGGTGTCGTCCTGCTGGACAGCCAGATCGACCACTGCACCGGCCTGTTGAGCCTTCGCGAAGGTTGCCCGCATCAGGTCTGGTGCACCGAACGGGTCCATGAAGACCTGAGCAGCGGCTTCCCGTTGTTCACCATGCTCAAGCATTGGAACGGCGGGTTGCAGTGGCAACCGGTCGGGCTCGACCGCGAGCCCTTCAGCATCCCGGCGTGCGCGCACCTGCGAATTCGTGCGATCCCCTTGGTCAGCAACGCACCGCCGTACTCGCCCAATCGCGGCAATCCGCAGCCGGGCGACACCATTGGCTTGTTTATCGAAGACCGGCGCAGCGGCGCTTCGCTGTTCTACGCGCCGGGCCTGGGACAGGTCGACGACGAGGTTCTGAGCTGGATGCAACGTGCCGATTGCCTGTTGCTGGACGGCACCTTGTGGCGCGACGACGAGATGCGCGTCTGCGAAGTCGGCCAGAACCTGGGCAGTGAAATGGGGCACCTGTCGCAAAGCGGCCCTGGCGGCATGCTCGACATCCTTGAAGGCTTCACCCGCCAGCGCAAGGTGCTGATCCACATCAACAACACCAACCCGATCCTCGATGAAGACTCGGCCGAGCGGGCGCTGCTGGATCGGCGCGGGATCGAAGTGGCCTATGACGGCATGAGTATTGAGCTGTAGCGGAGGGCCCCTTCGTCGGAACGCCGCCCGGAGCAAGCCCGCTCCCACAGTCGATCGCATTCCCCTGTAGGAGCGAGCCTGCTCGCGATGAGGCCAGACCAGACACCGCAGATTCCCCGGAGAACCGCAATGACTGACACACCCATGTCCCCAGCCGAATTCGAAGCAGCCCTGCGCGCCAAAGGCGCGTATTACCACATCCACCATCCATTCCACCAAGCCATGTACGCCGGCCGATCAACCCGCAAGCAGATTCAAGGCTGGGTCGCCAATCGCTTCTATTACCAGGTGAACATCCCCCTGAAGGACGCGGCGATTCTCGCCAACTGCCCGGACCGCGACGTACGCCGGGAATGGTTGCAACGGATACTCGATCACGACGGTGCCCCCGGCAGCGATGGCGGGATCGAAGCCTGGCTGCGGCTGGGCGAAGCGGTGGGGCTGGATCGCGAGCAAATCCTTTCGCAGGAATTGGTGCTGCCCGGTGTCCGTTTCGCCGTGGACGCCTACGTCAATTTCGCCCGTCGCGCCTGTTGGCAGGAAGCTGCCAGCAGTTCGCTGACCGAGTTGTTTGCGCCACAGATCCACCAATCCCGGCTCGATGCCTGGCCGACCCATTACCCGTGGATCGACGTCGGCGGTTACGACTATTTCCGTACTCGCCTGAGTCAGGCACGACGGGATGTCGAGCACGGCTTGCGCATCACCCTGGCGCACTACGTCACGGTCGAGGGCCAGCAGCGCATGCTGGAAATCCTGCAATTCAAGCTCGACGTGCTGTGGAGCATGCTCGACGCCATGAGCATGGCCTACGAGCTGGAGCGCCCGCCGTATCACAGCGTCACCACGGAGCAGGTCTGGCATCGGGGGATTGCCCTGTGAGCCTGATCAACCGCGAGCAATCACCGTCGCTGCGCCAGGGTTTTCGCCTGCAATGGGAACCCCGTCAGGACTGTCACGTGCTGCTGTACCCCGAAGGCATGATCAAACTCAACACCAGTGCCGGGCAGATCCTCGGTCTGGTGGACGGCCAGCGCAGTGTCGCGGCGATCATTGATCGACTGTCTGAGAGTTTCCCCGGCGTACCGGGGATCGATGAAGATGTGCTGGCGTTTCTGGAGGTGGCCCATGCTCAATTCTGGATCGAATGACTCGCGTCCGGGGCCGCCGCTGTGGCTGTTGGCGGAGTTGACCTATCGTTGCCCGCTGCAATGCCCGTATTGCTCCAATCCCCTGGACTTTGCCCAATCAGGCGAAGAGTTGAGCACCGAAGAATGGATCCGGGTGTTCCGCGAGGCCCGTGAGATGGGCGCCGCGCAACTGGGCTTTTCCGGCGGTGAGCCGTTGGTTCGCCAGGACCTGGCCGAACTGATCAAGGCTGCCCGGGACATGGGTTACTACACCAACCTGATCACCTCGGGCATCGGCCTGACCGAGCAGAAAGTGCGCGATTTCAAGGTCGCGGGGCTGGACCATATCCAGATCAGCTTCCAGGCCGCCGACGAAGCGGTGAACAACATGCTCGCCGGTTCGCGCAAGGCCTTCGCCCAGAAACTCGCGATGGCCCGGGCGGTAAAGGCCCAGGGCTACCCGATGGTGCTGAACTTCGTCACCCATCGGCACAACATCGACCAGATCGCGCAGATCATCGACTTGTGCCTGGAACTGGAAGCGGATTTCGTCGAATTGGCGACGTGCCAGTTTTACGGCTGGGCCGAGCTCAACCGGGTTGGCCTGTTGCCCACGCGCGAACAATTGCAGCGTGCCGAGCGCATCACCAACGAATACCGCGAGCGTCTTGAAGCGCAGGGTCACCCGTGCAAGCTGATCTTCGTCACCCCGGATTACTACGAAGAACGCCCCAAGACCTGCATGAACGGCTGGGCCAATCTGTTTCTCGACATCACCCCCGACGGCACGGCATTGCCTTGCCACAGCGCCCGCCAGTTGCCGGTGCAGTTTCCCAACGTGCGCGAGCACAGCATCGAGCACATCTGGACTGATTCTTTCGGTTTCAATCGCTTTCGTGGCGATGACTGGATGAAGGAGCCGTGCCGCTCCTGCGATGAAAAGCACAAGGACCTGGGCGGCTGCCGCTGCCAGGCATTCATGCTGACCGGCGATGCCGCCAACGCGGACCCGGTGTGCAGCAAATCCCCGCACCACGGTGTGATACTCAAGGCCCGCGAGGAAGCCGACGCACCGGGGCTGGGCATGGAACACCTGACGTTGCGTAACGAGAAAGCTTCGCGACTGATCTATCGCGGGTGAGCCCGGGGCTACCCATTGGTCTGATTGCATTCACCGCCGGATGCTTTAGTGTGGACATTACCTTCCAAAACAATAAAAACAGGCTTTCCAATGAGCCAGAGTCTCAGCCAGCTGCGTAAATTCGTTTCGCCTGAAATCATCTTTGGTGCCGGCTGCCGGCACAACGTCGGCAATTGCGCCAAAACCTTTGGTGCGCGCAAGGTGCTGTTGGTCAGCGATCCCGGGGTGATTGCCGCCGGTTGGGTCGCCGATGTCGAGGCCAGCCTGCAAGCCCAGGGCATCGAGTACGTCCTGTACAGTGCGGTCTCGCCCAACCCGCGGGTCGAAGAAGTGATGCTCGGCGCCGACCTGTACCGGGAAAATCATTGCGATGTGATCGTGGCCGTCGGTGGCGGCAGCCCGATGGATTGCGGCAAAGGCATCGGCATTGTCGTCGCCCACGGGCGCAGCATCCTCGAATTCGAAGGCGTGGACACCATCCGTGTCCCCAGCCCGCCGCTGATCCTGATTCCGACCACCGCCGGGACTTCAGCCGATGTCTCGCAATTCGTGATCATCTCCAACCAGCAAGAACGCATGAAGTTCTCCATCGTCAGTAAGGCGGTGGTGCCGGACGTGTCGCTGATCGACCCGGAAACCACCCTGAGCATGGACCCGTTCCTGTCAGCCTGTACCGGCATCGATGCGTTGGTGCATGCCATCGAAGCGTTTGTTTCCACCGGTCACGGGCCGTTGACCGACCCCCATGCGCTGGAGGCGATGCGCCTGATCAACGGCAACCTGGTGCAGATGATCGCCAACCCGAACGACATCGCCCTGCGCGAGAAAATCATGCTCGGCAGCATGCAGGCCGGGCTGGCGTTCTCCAACGCGATCCTCGGCGCGGTGCATGCCATGTCCCACAGCCTCGGCGGCTTTCTCGACTTGCCTCATGGGCTGTGCAACGCGGTGCTGGTGGAGCACGTGGTGGCGTTCAACTACAGCTCCGCACCGGAGCGTTTCAAGGTGATCGCCGAGACTTTTGGCATCGATTGCCGTGGCTTGAATCACCGGCAGATTTGCGGGCGTCTGGTCGAACACCTGATCGCCCTGAAACACGCCATCGGCTTCCACGAAACCCTCGGACTGCACGGGGTCAGCACGGCGGACATTCCGTTCCTGTCGCAACACGCCATGCACGACCCGTGCATCCTGACCAACCCGCGCGAGTCCAGTCAGCGTGATGTCGAGGTCGTCTATGGCGAAGCCCTCTGACGAGCAGCAACGGGCGCTGGCGGGGTTACTGGGATTAGGCAGCCACTCGGCGCGCAAGAGTCATTACCCGGAACTGGCCGCGCGCCTCGACGAGCTGGAAGCCGAGCGCAATCGCTACAAATGGCTGTTCGAAAACGCGGTCCACGGGATCTTCCAGGCCAGTCTCCTGGAAGGCATGCGTGCTGCCAACCCGGCGCTGGCGCGGATGCTCGGCTACGACAACCCTCAAGAGGTGTTGTTCTCGCTGGCGGATCTGGCCAGCAACTTGTTTGTCGGCGGTGCCAAGGAGCTTGCAAACATCGGCGAAATGCTCCGGCACCAGGGCAGCCTGCACGGCTACGAAACCCAATTGCGGCGCAAGGATGGCAGCAGTCTCGACGTGCTGATGAACCTGTTGCTCAAGCCCGATCAGGAAGGGCTGGTGGAGGGGTTTGTCGCCGACATCACCGAACGCAAACTCGCCCAGCAGCGCCTGCAGCAACTCAACGACGAACTGGAGCAGCGCGTCACCGCGCGCACCGACGAGTTGCTTGAGGCCAACCGTAACCTGCAACAGCAGATCACCCAGCGTAAACAGATCGCCCAGGCCTTGCGCGATGCCCGGGACGCCGCCGAGGCCGCCAACCGCAGCAAGGACAAATACCTCGCCGCCGCCAGCCATGACCTGCTGCAACCGCTGAATGCCGCGCGTTTGCTGATCTCCACCTTGCGCGAGCGCAAGCTGCCCGACGTCGAGCAAGTGCTGGTGGAGCGTACGCATCAGGCGCTGGAAGGCGCGGAAGATTTGCTCACCGATTTGCTGGATATTTCCCGGCTCGATCAGGCGGCGGTCAAACCGGACATTGCGCTGTACCGCCTCGATGAATTGCTCGCGCCGCTGGTGTCGGAGTTCCAGTCAGTGGCCCAGGCTGAAGGGTTGAACCTGCGGGTGCACATGGGCGATTACGCCATCAGCACCGACTTGCGCCTGATGACGCGGATTCTGCGCAACTTCCTCAGCAACGCCTGCCGCTACACCGATGAGGGCAGCATCCTGCTGGGTGCCCGACGCCGGGGTGAAATGCTGCGCCTGGAAGTCTGGGACACCGGGCGCGGGATCGCGGCGGATCGACTGGATTCGATTTTCCTCGAGTTCAACCAACTGGATGTCGGACGCGCCGCCGACCGCAAGGGTGTGGGCCTGGGACTGGCGATCGTTGAACGGATCGCCAAGATCCTCGGCTATAAAGTCGGGGTTCATTCGCTGCCGGGACGCGGTTCGATGTTCAGCATCGACGTGCCGATTTCCCATGAGGTTCCGCTGCCGATCAGTCAGGCCGCACCCCTGCCGGGCACCGGAAATCCATTGCCGGGCCGGCGCTTGCTGGTGCTGGACAACGAAGTGAGTATCCTCGAAAGCATGAGCGCGCTGCTCGGGCAATGGGGCTGCGAAGTGGTCACGGCCACCGATGAATTCTCCGCACTGGCCGCCTTGCAGGGGCGACCACCGGAACTGATTCTGGCGGACTACCACCTCGATCACGGGGTGGTGGGCTGTGATGTGGTTCGGCATTTGCGCGAGCATTACCACCGGGCGATTCCGGCGGTCATCATCACCGCAGACCGCACGGATCAATGTCGGCGCTCATTGCAGAAACTCGACGCACCGCTGCTGAACAAACCGGTGAAACCCGGCAAGTTGCGTGCGGTGCTGAGTCAGTTGCTGGGGTAGCGATAGTGCAGGCTGAAGCCGAGCTCGGCTGACTCGCCTTGCTCCAGCAATCGTAACCCCGGTCGACCGGGCAGGTGATGCGCGTTGACCGGGTGGCTCACCGGTTCGATACAGAAAAAATCCAGGCCCACCGGGCAGTAGAGCAGGTAGTAATCGCTGCCGGTGGCCTGGCATTCCAGCTCATAGCCCAGCGCTGGCTGGCGGATCAGGCAGCGGCCGTCCCATTCGCAGAAGCCGTTGTCGACCAATGTCTCGGGCAGCGCCTTGATCGACTGGAAATCCCATTCGGCCGGCAACGCACTGAGGTGCGTCGGCAGTTTGGTTACGTCACACAACCAGACTTGCCGGGCTTGCGCCTGCAACTGGGTGCCCGTGGTACGCGGAAAGTAAGGATGAAAACCCAGCCCATGCCAGGCAGGGTTTTCGGCCAGATGGGTGACCTTAAGATCAAGGCTCAGCTTGCCGTTGCGCAGGTGGAATCGTTGCCGGGCGCGATAGGCGAAGGGCGTGGTGCTGTCGAGTTGCAGGATGACTTCATCGCGCGTCTGCGAAACCACCTGCCACGGCTGTTGCCAGGCGCTGCCGTGAATCGGCAGGGGATCGGTGAGGCTGTTGGGTGTCAGTGCCAGCCAGCCATCGGGGCATTCAAAGCCGCCTTCGGCAATGCGGTTCGACCACGGCGCCAAGGGAAAACACCCGAGCTTGCCCGGCCGGCCGGTGTTCAGCGCGTGAGCATCGCTGTGGCGCAACAGCGGCTGCCCCGAGCCACGCACGCTCCAGTTGACGATGCTGCCACCGAGTTGCGGGGCGAGGGTGAGGTGGGTGAATTCGTCTTCAAGGTTCAGCAACATTGGCGTCATTTCAATTGAACTCTGATGTAAGAACACCGCTGAGCCTTGTAGCAGCTGGCGAAGCCTGCGTTCGGCTGCGTAGCAGTCGTCAATCCGGTGAATGCGATTTTCCTGATACACCGCGCCGTATGGTTTTACGACTGCTGCGCAGCCGAACGCAGCCTTTGGCAGCTGCTACATGGGGACCGGGTTCATCCCTGGAACTGCGGTTCCGGCAAGCCTTGCACGCCCGGATTGAGGGCGAACACACCGCCGGCCAGCGACTGTTCGTCATGGTCGTCGCCGGGGCGGATCGAGGTCACGAACAGTGTGTCCAGGCAACTGCCGCCGAAGGCACACATGCTCGGTTTTTTCACCGGTACGGAGAGGGAGCGGTCCAGTCGGCCGTCGGGAGTGAAACGGTGAATCAGCCCGGCGTCATTGGCGCAAATCCAGTAGCAGCCTTCGGCATCGACCGCCGCCCCGTCGGGACGACCAGGGAACTGATGCATGTCGACAAACAGCCGCCGGTTGGACGGCGTGCCGCTGTCGGTGTCGTAATCAAAGGCCCAGATTTGCTGCACTAGAGGATGAGAGTCAGACAGGTACATCGTCCGGCCATCCGGGCTGAAACCCAGGCCGTTGGGCACGATAAACCCGCTGAGTTGCGCCTTGAGTGGCCCGCGTTGACCGGCGCTGTAGCGATACAGCGTGCCGTCGGCAGCGTTGGCGCCCATGTTCAGCACCATGCTGCCGGCCCAGAAACGCCCCTGACGATCGCAGCGACCATCGTTCAGGCGCATATCTGTACGGGCGTGTTCGACCGGAGCCAGAAGGTTGCTGTCGAGGCTGCCATCGTTATGCGGGTGCAGATGAAAGAACCCGCTTTCCATCCCGGCCACCCAACCGCCGTTGCTGTGACGTGCAATGCAGGCGAGCATCTGCGGCGCCGTCCAGGCATGGACATGACCGGTTTCGGCGCTCCAGCGTTGGAGGCCTCCGACAGGAATATCAACCCAATACAGGGCGTTTTCCTCGGGGACCCAGACCGGGCATTCACCGACTGCGTTACGGGCATCGACAATCAATTCGGCTTGCATGGCAACCTCGGGGTTTTATCTGGAGTGAGGAAGGTCAGTCGCCGAACGGGCCAGACGCGACAAACGCGCCACCCTGGTAAACCATCGCCGGGTCATCCGCGGCCGGCATCGGTTGGGCTTCGACTTTTTCGCGGAACACTTCGGAGCTGTCCTGGGGCTTGTAACCCAGGCCGGCCGCGAAACGGTTATCCCACCAGACGTTCTTGTTATCGGACACGCCGTAGACCACGGTATGGCCGACGTTCGGCGCGTACAGCGCGCATTCGAGCAATTGGGTCAGGTCGCCGAAGCTCAACCAAGTGCTCATCATTCGGCGGTTCAATGGTTCCGCGAACGAGGAGCCGATGCGCACGCTGACGGTCTCGATGCCATAGCGATCGAAGTAGAAACTGGCCATGTCTTCGCCGTAGGACTTGGACAAGCCGTAGTAGCTGTCCGGGCGGCGAGGGGAGTGGGCGTCGATGACTTCATCCTGCTTATAGAAGCCGATCACGTGGTTGGAACTGGCGAAAATCACCCGCTTCACACCGTGGCGGCGAGCGGCTTCGTAGATGTGGAACACGCCGCAGATGTTGGCGCCGAGGATGTCTTCGAATGAATGCTCCGTCGACACGCCGCCGAAGTGCAGGATCGCGTCCACGCCTTCGACCAGTTGATGGACAGCTTGCTTGTCTGCCAGGTCGCAGGGCACGACTTCTTCACGGTCATCGGGGGCCGGGGTGATGTCGACGATGTCCGACAGGCGAATCACGTTGGCATAGGGGCGCAGGCTTTCGCGCAAGACTTTGCCAAGGCCACCGGCGGCACCGGTCAGCAACAGACGATTGAAAGGGGCGCGGGCTGTAGAAGTGGTTGTCATGGAAGTCCCTGCACAAGCAGTTATTGTTATTGAGTTCGTTGTAGGTTGTCGTACGACTAGATCGAAGTATCGTTAGCCTTTCTGGTGGTTGTCAACGACACATCAATTGAAATTGACAAAGGGTCTGGCCGCCCCACGATCGATGTAGCAGCTGGCGAAGCCTGCGTTCGGCTGCGGAGCAGTCGTAAAATCAGTCGACGCGGTGAATCAGGATAATCACGTGCGCAGGATTTACGACTGCTTCGCAGTCGAACGCAGGCTTCGCCAGCTGCTACAAAGGGTGAGTTGCGGCACAAATCGGGGATTCAACCTTGTCGTGATACCCGCCTTACAGCAACGAAATCGGGTAGTTGATGATAATGCGGTTTTCGTCGAATTCATTGGTGCTGAAGTCCTTGCGGATAGACGCGTTACGCCATTTGACGTTGAGGTTCTTCAGCACGCCGCTCTGTACGGTGTAAGCCAGTTCTGATTCGCGGCCCCATTCCTTGCCGTCGGTGATGGTGCCTGTGTGCACGTTATCGCCGCTGATGTAGCGGTTCATCATGGTCAGGCCGGGAATGCCGAGCGCTACAAAGTTGTAGTCGTGGCGTAGCTGCCAGGATCTTTCCTTGGCGTTGTCGTAGCTGGAGTTGTAGCTGTCGTTGGCCAAGGTGCCGCCGCTGGTACCGTTGACCCGCATCCAGACATCGTCGCCGGTGAGTTTTTGCAGGCCGACATAGAAGGTGTTGCCACCGTATTTGGCCGAGAGCATGGCGAACGCGGTTTTGTTATCGAGGTCGCCGGCCAGGGCGCTGCCGTCTTCCTTGCCGATGAAGTAGCCAAGGTTGGCGCCGAGGGTCCAGTCGCCGATGGGCTGGCTGTGGCTCAGGTTGAAATACTGCTGCTGATAAATGTCGCTGAGTTGCGCGTACCAGACGCCGACCTGGGTACGCTTCTCATTGAACGCATATTCACCGCCGCCAAAGTTGAAACGGTCCGAGGTGAAGGCAGCCGATTTGCCGTTCATGAACATGTCTTCCATGCTCGCATCGTTGCGCGGGCTGTTGGCGCGGAACTGGCCGCCATAGAGCGTCAGGCCACTGATCTCGGTGGACGTCACCTGACCACCACGGAAGGTTTGCGGCAGCGAGCGGCCGTCGTCGGAGCGCAGGATCGGCAACACCGGCATCCATTCGCCGACCTTCAATTCGGTTTTCGAGACTTTGCCTTTCAGCGCCACACCCAGGCGCCCGAAATTGTCGGCCGGGCGGCCGTCATCATGAATCGGCAGCAACGAGGTACCGCCCGTGCCTTTGCCACCGTCGAGTTTTTCCGAGTACAGGCCCAGCACATCCATGCCGAAACCGACGGGGCCCTGGGTGAATCCGGATTTTGCGTCGAGGATGAAGCTTTGTGTCCACTCTTCAGCCTTGCCCTGCGGGTAGGCCGGGTTCGTGAAGTTGCGGTTGATGTAGAAGTTGCGCAGGTTCAACGTGGCTTTGGCGTCATCGACGAAACCTTCGGCATGACTGGTCATGGGCAGGGCGAGGGCCAGGCTGCTGCAACCGATCAGGCTCAGGGCAGTACGGCGTGCGAAGGTTGGGCGAGGGGTGCAGACGGAGGAATTGCGGACGAGCTTGCTCACAGTGACGCTCCCGTGTTTCTTGTTGTTTTTATTTTTTGTTATACGTCGTCGTACAACGTCGGGGCGGATTATTTGCAAGTGTTACGGGGAATGTCAATCAGAAGTTGTACGATGACTTGGCGCGATTTTATGGAATGTCGAAGAACCCCTGTGGGAGCAAGTCCGCTCCCACAGGGTTCTGTGTTTTAGCCAGTGATCATCGGCGGCATAGTGCCGAGTAAAGAAACGGCAGCCACCGCTCCCATCCCCAGCAACCATTCGAAGATGACGCTGCTTTCCAGAGCAGTCGGACGCTGCTCGCAGTCGTTGATCCGCAGCCGATTGAACAACGCCAGCCCCAGCATCGCGGCGACCAGCACCATCTTGATCAACAGAATCAGCGCAAACCCGGACCACAACGGCGTCGGCCAGAACTGCCCGGTGAGTACGCGAACGTTGACCAAACCGGTCATCACCAACCCCGCCACCAAGACGTAACCAACGCCGCTGAAGCGTTGCAAGGTCGCCTTGATTGAATGCGCTGCCGGCTGCCGCAGAATCATCACCAGCAGCATCAAACCGCCGAGCCAGGCGCCTACGCAGGTCAGGTGAATGATTTGATTAAGGATCAGCAATTGGCCGTTGAGGCCGTCGAGCATGGCGCCGTGGCCGACTGGCGCGAGGGTGGCCAGCAGCAGGCTGGCGAGGCCGATTCGCAGGGGCAGGTTTGAACGCAAGGGCGTCATCAGCAGCGCGACCAACAACGCATTGAGCAGCAAGTGCCAGCGCCAGACCTGGCCGAAAAATGTCTTGCCCAGCACCAGTCGCAGGGTCGACGGATCGAATGCCGCGTCCCACGAACCGGCCATGCTGGCGGTGATCAACAGCAACCAGCTAACGCCAGTGACCAACGCCAGCGCCGCCAGCCAGCGGCTTGTCTTCGTCAGTCGCTGATCCAGATGTCCAGCGTCGCCATTGACCAGCAGCGGCCTGAACACCCACGCCCCGAACAGCATCAGCACAACGGTGAAATGCAGAAAGCGGCACAGCACCATCGCGCTCGTCATGAATTACTGGCCAACCTTGAAGCCATAGGCGCCTTCGCTTTTGTGGGTATCGACCGACACCGCGTGCCATTCGACTTTGTAGGCACCCGCTGCCAACGGTGCGGCCGGGGTGACGATCAGGGTCTTCTTGTCGCTGCCTTCGGTGGCGAGGCTTTTCACCGCCACGTTGCTGCCGTCCTTGCTGATTGTGACCTTGGAAAAGGTCGCTTCAACGCCTTCGGAAAATACCAGGCGCAGTTCTGACGGCGCGCTCACCGTGCTGTCGGCGGCCGGGGTCTGGCTTTTCAGATGGGCGTGGGCAAACACCGATGAAGCGGCGAACAGCGAGCCGAGCAGGGCGACGGTGGTCAGGGTTTTCTTGAGCAGCATCGTGGAATACCTCTGAGGCGGGTTCGAAAAGGCGGTCAGTTTACCTGCGAGACGCTGGGTGTACGAAGTTTCGTTTTCCCTTGTCGCCGCGAGCTAGAGCGGATGCTAGTCTTGATCAACGCTGTAGTCAGGGAGCCCTCATGGGCAATCACAAGATCGAGATTCGTCGCAGTAACGTCGAGAAAATCCTGTTGGGGGCCGAAAAGGTTTTCGCCGAAAAAGGTTTCGGCGGCACCGCCATGGCCGACATCGCCGCCGAAGTGCAACTGCCGCGCTCCAACCTGCATTACTACTTCAGCACCAAGAGTGAGCTGTACAGCGCCGTACTGCTGGGTTTGCTGGAAGTGTGGAAACAGGACGCCCTGTGCTTCGAGATGTTCGACGACCCGCGCGTGGTGCTCAGCAGCTACATCCGCGCGAAGATGAACCACTCCCGCAGCCGGCCTTACGGCTCCAAAGTCTGGGCCAACGAAATCATCCATGGTGCGCCGACCCTGGGTGAGAAACTGGACGTCAGTCTGTACGACTGGGCCAAGATGAAAGAAGCGAAAATTCGCCAGTGGGTGGACGACAAACGCATCCTGCCGGTGGAACCTTCGAGCCTGCTGTACATGATCTGGGCGTCGACCCAGCACTACGCCGACTTTGATCATCAGGTGAATATTCTGAATGACCATCAGCCGTTGTCGGACATGCAGTTCGAGCGGGCGGTGCAGACGGTGACGAGTGTGATCTTGCGGGGGATTGGGTTGGAGCCTTGAAAACCACCCCTCTCCCCAGAGGGGAGAGGGGGAAAGGGAGCCGATCTTCGTTGTATTCAAACCTGAGTTCGACTCGATCTTTCAGGTCGATGTAGCGCTAAGAACACCTCGGTCAGTCCCCTCGCCCCTTTGGGGAGAGGGTTAGGGTGAGGGGTGGATTTCAGATCAATCAAACATTCAAAGGGTAACGTGGTAAGGATTGCGGGGATCATGATTCCAATCCAGAAACGGCTTCCCGTTCTCCATCGGCACCATCTCAATGCAATCCTGCACCGGGCACGTGATCTGACACAGGTTGCACCCCACGCACTCATCATCAATCACTTCATACTTGTGCGTCCCGTCCGCCTGCTTAAGGCTCGCAATCGCCTGGTGCGAAGTGTCTTCGCAAGCAATGTGGCAACGACCGCAACCAATGCACGCCTCTTGGTCAATCTTGGCAATCACCTGATAGTTGATGTCCAGGTACTTCCAGTCCGTGGTATTGCCCACCGCACGCCCGGAAAACTCTGACACGCTGGCGTAGCCCTGACTGTCCATCCAGCGCGATAAGCCGTCCTTCATCTCCTCGACAATCCGGAAGCCATGCAGCATCGCCGCCGTGCACACCTGCACCGAGCCGCTGCCCAGCGCAATAAATTCCGCCGCGTCGCGCCAGCTGCTGATGCCGCCAATGCCGGAGATCGGCAGGCCTTGCGTCTGTGGGTCACGGGCGATTTCGGCGACCATGTTCAGCGCAATCGGCTTCACCGCCGAACCGCAATAACCACCGTGGGTGCTCTGGTTGCCCACGGCGGGATTGGCGACCATGCGCTCCAGGTTGACGCTGGTGATCGAGTTGATCGTGTTGATCAGCGACACCGCATCCGCGCCGCCACGATGAGCTGCGCGAGCGGCGACGCGAATGTCGGTGATGTTCGGCGTGAGCTTGACGATCACCGGCAGCGAGCAGTACGTCTTGCACCAACGGGTGACCTGTTCGACGTATTCCGGCACCTGGCCGACCGCCGCGCCCATGCCGCGCTCCGGCATCCCGTGCGGGCAACCGAAGTTCAGCTCGATGCCATCGGCGCCGGTGGCTTCCACTAGCGGCAGGATGAATTTCCAGGATTCTTCAACGCAGGGCACCATCAGCGACACAATCAGTGCACGGTCCGGCCAGTCCTTTTTGACCTGAGTGATTTCCCGCAGGTTGATCTCCAGTGAGCGATCAGTGATCAACTCGATGTTGTTGAAACCCACCACTTCACGGTTGGCACCGAAGTGCGCCGAGTAGCGGGACGACACGTTGACCGCCGCCGGGTCTTCACCCAGGGTTTTCCAGACCACGCCACCCCAACCGGCCTCGAAGGCGCGGACCACGTTGTAGGCCTTGTCGGTCGGTGGCGCGGAGGCCAGCCAGAACGGGTTGGGGGCTTTGATGCCGGCGAAGACAATCGAGAGATCGGCCATTTACGCAGCCTCCACGTTGAGCATGAGTTGGGCGTTGATGGCCTCGGCGGCCCGTTTGCCGTGCTGCACGGCCTGCACGGTGAGGTCCTGATCGAGGCTGGTGCAGTCGCCGCCGGCGTACACGCCGGGGATGCTGGTGCGCAGGTTTTCGTCCACTTGAATCCGCTCGCCCTGGCGCTTGAGTTCACGGGCCAGCGGGTCGACGAGGGCGCTGGCGTCAAAGGCCTGGCCGATGGCTTTGAAGATGGCGTCGGCGGCCAGTTCGAAGGTTTCGCCGGTGGTTTGCAGGCGACCTTCGACTAACCAGGTCCGAGCGAAGCGCATGCCGCGTACCTGGCCTTGAGCATCGAGCAGGACTTCTTCGGGTTGTGCCCAGGTCAGCAAGCGCACTTGATTGGCTTTGGCGATGTCCTGTTCGTGGCCGGTGGCGCCCATTTCCTCGACACCGCGGCGGTACACCAGGTTGACGTCGCGTGCCCCGAGGCGAGCCATTTGCACGGCCATGTCGATGGCGGTGTTGCCGGCACCCAAAACGATGCAACGGTCAGCGAGGGGGAGTTGGGTCAGGTCATCGGCCTGACGCAGTTCGCGGATGTAATCGGTGGCGGCCAGCAGACCGGGTGCCTCTTCATGAGCAAGCCCCAGCTGTTTGCTGGCGGCCAGACCGAGGCCGAGGAACACCGCGTCGAACTGCTGATGCAGATCGCTGAGGGTGAGGTTTTCGCCGAGTTTCTGCCCGTGGCGGATTTCGATCCCGCCGATTTCCAATAGGAATTCAAGCTCCTTCTGCGCGTAGTCGTCCACCAGTTTGTACTTGGCGATCCCGTATTCGTTGAGGCCGCCAGCCTTTTCCCGCGCCTCGAAAATCACCACGTCATGACCGTGCATGGCACTGCGGTGAGCGCAGGACAAACCGGCCGGTCCGGCGCCAACCACGGCGATGCGCTTGCCGGTTGATGCAGCACGCGTAAAGGGGTGTTCGCTGAAGTGTGCGTTGTCGACGGCATAACGCTGCAACAGGCCGATCAGCACCGGTGCGCATTCATGGTCGTTGTTGCGCACGCAGGCTTGCTGGCAAAGCACTTCCGTCGGGCACACCCGGGCGCAACTGCCGCCGAGGATGTTCGCCGAGAGGATTTTCTGCGCGGCGCCCTGAACGTTTTCCTGATGGATATTGCGGATGAATGACGGAATGTCGATCTCGCTCGGACAGGCATTCACGCACGGCGCGTCGTAGCAGTACAGGCAACGCGAGGCTTCCAGATGCGCCTGACGATCGTTGAGCGGTGGCGCCAGGTCGGTGAAATGGCCGGCGAGGGCGGCCGCATTCTCGTGCGGATGCGGGAGGTGGTTCAGGGTCTTGATCACGGTGTTGGCCTCACGGTTATTGAGGTACTGCCTCTGATGGGCATTGGTTTTTTCGCATCATCCTGTGGTGAGGGAGCTTGCTCCCGCTGGGTGGCGAAGCCGCCCCATATCCTGCCAACTCGGTTGTCCTGACCCCCAAGTCGACTGGCTTTGGGCCTGCTGCGCAGTCCAGCGGGAGCAAGCTCCCTCGCCACAAAGGGCAGATCAGCGTTTCACGGCAACAGGCCTGTTCAACTCAGCCCGCTTGCTCAGCAAATCAAACACCGCCGGATACGCCGGCCGTTCGACATACCGCCCGGCACCACGCTCGGCGCGCAAATCACCATCGGCCCATACCACCCGGCCTTGGCTGACGGTGTGGCTCGGCACACCGCGCACGGTCTTGCCTTCAAAGATGTTGAAGTCGACCTGTTGGTGATGCGTCTTGGCCGAGATGGTCCGCGTACCCTCTGGATCCCACAGCACCAGGTCCGCATCGGCCCCGACGCGAATCGCGCCTTTACGTGGATAGAGATTGAAGATCTTCGCCGTGTTGGTGGAGGTCAGCGCCACGAAGTGCTGCATCGACAAACGCCCGGTGTTCACCCCTTCATCCCAGAGCACCGCCATGCGGTCTTCGATACCGGCCGTGCCATTGGGGATTTTGCTGAAGTCGTCACGGCCCGCGGCTTTTTGCTCGGCACAGAAGCAGCAATGGTCGGTGGCGGTGGTGTGCAGGTTGCCCGATTGCAGGCCGTGCCAAAGTGCTTCTTGATGGCCGCGTGGACGGAAGGGCGGGCTCATCACGTAACCGGCAGCGGTCTGCCAGTCCGGGTGTTGGTAGACGCTGTCGTCCAGCAGCAGATGCCCGGCCAGGACCTCGCCGTAGACTTGTTGGCCCTTGCTGCGGGCGTAGGTGATTTCGTCGAGGGCTTCCTTGGTCGAGACATGCACCAGGTACAGCGGCGTGCCCAGGGTTTCGGCGATGCGGATCGCCCGACTGGCCGCTTCACCTTCAACCTGCGAAGGGCGCGACAACGGATGCGCTTCCGGACCGGTCATGCCCTGGGCCATCAATTTGCGTTGCAGGTGATAGACCAGCTCACCGTTTTCCGCATGCACGGTCGGCACTGCGCCCAGTTCCAGGCAGCGCTCGAAACTGGCCACCAGCGTATCGTCGGCGGCCATGATCGCGTTCTTGTAGGCCATGAAGTGCTTGAAGCTGTTGACCCCGTGCTGGCTGACCAGCTCGGCCATTTCCTCGCGGACCTGTTCGCCCCACCAGGTAATCGCGACGTGGAAACCGTAATCCGACGCCGACTTCTCGGCCCAGCCGCGCCACTGATGAAAGGCTTCCATCAAGGATTGCTGCGGATTGGGAATCACAAAGTCGATGATCGACGTGGTGCCACCGGCAAGTCCCGCCGCGGTGCCGCTGAAGAAGTCTTCACTGGCCACCGTGCCCATGAAGGGCAGTTGCATGTGCGTGTGCGGATCGATGCCGCCGGGCATCAGGTATTGGCCGCTGCCGTCGAGCACTTCGGCATCGGCGGGAACATCAAGGTTTTCGCCGATGGCTTTGATCACGCCGTCGGCGCAATAGACGTCGGCGCGATAACTTTCATCATGGGTAATAACGGTGGCGCCACGGATCAACAGAGACATTCCGAGTTCCTCGCAGGCAATGACCGACTTGTGCCGGTTCTAAATGTTTTATATGAAGCCGACGCAAACGGGTGTATTCCTGTCAGCGCTGTCAGGAATAAACGCTAGTCTGAGTTTAAGGATTGAGCAAGAATATTTTTTATAAGCTTATATCTATTTTAAGTTATTGATAATTAACGATTAAAACTGAAAATCACCAAAATGGTGAGGCCTCTCACCATTTTGACGCACTTGACAGGTTGTAAAAATAGACGAGATTTCTTATGTGAAATCAGCCGCTTGAGGATGGTCTATGGTTGATGCGCAACGTTGAAAAAAAGTGCTATGCACCAGATTGAGTCCTGACGATTCGGACAACTTGCCTGGCATTTGGCCTGAGTGAACAAGCAAGTAACCGGTGACTCATCGGCTATATAAATAAAATTGATAAACATCAGTTGGTTACAAAGTTTTTATGGAACTGCCCGATGCGCAAACGGGGTGCCCGGCACGTTTTTTGATGCCGCCAGCCCCCTGATGAGCAAAAAATAATTCAAAGAACAGTGGAGCGGCCATGCAACAGATCAGATCGCAAGTGACCGAGCGCGACGGCTTGTTTGAGCTCGAGGCTGGCAGTGATGTCCTCGACAGTCCCCGTTACAACCACGACATGGCACCGACGAAGGTGCGCGAACGAACCTGGAACAAATGGCACATCACCGCGTTGTGGGTCGGCATGGCGATCTGCGTGCCGACCTACACCCTCGGCGGCGTGCTCACCGCGTATTTCGGCCTGAGCGTCGGCGAAGCGCTGCTGGCGATTCTGTTCGCCAACATCATCGTGTTGATCCCCCTGACCCTGAACGCCTTCCCCGGCACCAAGTACGGCATTCCGTTTCCGGTGTTGTTGCGGTCGTCCTTCGGTGTCCTCGGTTCCAACGTTCCGTGCCTGATCCGCGCCTTGGTGGCGTGCGGCTGGTTCGGCATTCAGACGATGTTCGGCGGGCTGGCGATTCACCTGTTTCTGGGCTCGGTATTCGACGGATGGAAAGCCCTTGGCGGGACCGGTGAAGTGATCGGCTTCATGATCTTCTGGGCGCTGAACCTGTGGGTGGTGATTCGCGGTGCGGACTCGATCAAATGGCTGGAAACCCTCTCGGCGCCGTTGTTGGTGCTGGTAGGCGTGGGGCTGCTGGTGTGGGCCATGCCAAACGTATCGATGACGGAATTGATGGCCATCCCGGCCAAGCGTCCGGAAGGCGCGAGCGTGGTCAGTTACTTTGCTGCCGGGCTGACCGCCATGGTGGGGTTCTGGGCCACCTTGTCCCTGAACATTCCGGATTTCAGCCGCTATGCGAAAAGCCAGAAGGATCAGATCGTCGGGCAGATCATCGGCTTGCCCCTGACCATGTTCCTGTTCGCCTCCCTCGGCGTAGTAATGACGGCCGCCTCGGTAAAACTGGTGGGCGTCACCGTCTCCGATCCGGTCACCTTGATCGGTCATATCCAGAGCCCGGTCTGGGTCGCACTGGCCATGGCGCTGATCATCATCGCCACGCTGTCGACCAACACAGCGGCCAACATTGTTTCGCCGACCAACGATTTCCAGAACGTCGCCCCCAAGTTCATCAACCGCACCAAAGCGGTGTTGCTCACCGGTCTTGTAGGCTTGGCGCTGATGGCCCATGAGCTGTTGAAGAAGCTCGGTTTGATCGTCTCGGATCTAAGCCTGGAGACGGTGTATTCCAACTGGCTGCTGGGTTATTCGAGCCTGTTGGGCCCGATCGCCGGGATCATGGTGGTGGACTATTTCCTGATCAAGAAACAGCAACTGGACCTGGCCGGCCTCTATCGCGATGACGTTTACCCGGCGTGGAACTGGTTCGGGTTTATCGCGTTCGGTGTGCCGGTGGCGCTGACGCTGCTGTCGCTCGGCAGCACTGCATTCAGCTGGTTCTACGACTATGGCTGGTTCACCGGCTCGGCGCTGGGTGGGCTGATTTATTACGGGTTGTGCTCGATGCGCCCCAGTCCGTCTGTTGCGAAATCTGCGGTCTAGCGGATGGCCTCTTCGCGGGCAAGCCCGCTCCCACAGGGATTGAGGTCGTACACAAATGCTATGTACACACCATCCACTGTGGGAGCGGGCTTGCCCGCGATGACGGCCTCCAAGACACCAAAAAATGCCTGAAGTAACCTATAACAACTGCCTGAGGAGATCATCATGAACGCTGCCGTAGACGTTCTGCAGTCCACCCATCAGCACATCAACCGCGACCGCTTGTGGCAGTCGCTCATGGACCTGGCCAAGCTCGGCGCCACGGTCAAGGGTGGCGTCTGTCGCCTGGCCCTGACCGACCTCGACCGTCAGGCCCGGGACATTTTCGTCAACTGGTGCGAGGAGGCCGGTTGCACCGTCAGCATCGACGCCGTCGGCAATATCTTCGCCCGCCGCCCCGGTCGCAACCCGAACCTGCCGCCGGTGATGACCGGCAGCCACATCGACACCCAACCCACCGGCGGCAAGTTCGACGGCTGTTTCGGCGTACTGGCCGGCGTCGAAGTGCTGCGTACCCTCAATGACCTGGGCGTGGAAACCGAAGCGCCGCTGGAAGTCGTGGTCTGGACCAACGAGGAAGGTTCACGCTTCGCTCCGTGCATGATGGGCTCCGGCGTATTTGCAGAAAAATTCACCCTCCAAGAAACCCTGGCCAAGGTCGATGCCGAGGGCGTCACCGTCGGCGAAGCGTTGAACGCCATCGGCTACGCCGGCCCACGCGAGGTCAGCGGCCATGCCGTCGGCGCCTATTTCGAGGCCCATATCGAGCAAGGCCCGATCCTTGAAGACGAACACAAAACCATCGGTGTGGTGATGGGCGCACTCGGGCAGAAATGGTTCGACCTGAAACTGCGCGGCGTCGAAGCCCACGCCGGCCCGACGCCGATGCACCTGCGCAAGGATGCTCTGGTCGGTGCTTCGGTGATCGTCGGTGCGGTCAACCGCGCGGCTCTCGGTCATCAACCGCACGCCTGCGGCACCGTTGGCTGCCTGCAAGCCTATCCCGGCTCACGCAACGTCATCCCCGGCGAAGTGCGTATGACCCTGGACTTCCGTCATCTGGAACCGGCGCGCCTGGATTCGATGATCGCCGAAGTCCGCGAAGTCATCGAAACCACCTGCGAGGAACACGGCCTGACCTTCGAACTCACACCCACTGCGGATTTCCCGCCGCTGTACTTCGACAAAGGTTGCGTCGAAGCGGTACGCGGCGCCGCCCAAGGGTTGGGCCTGTCGCACATGGACATCGTCAGCGGAGCAGGGCACGACGCAATCTTCCTCGCCGAACTCGGCCCGGCCGGGATGATCTTCGTACCGTGCGAAGGCGGCATCAGCCACAACGAAATCGAAAACGCCGCGCCAGATGACCTGGCGGCCGGGTGTGCGGTGTTGTTGCGGGCGATGCTGGCGGCTTCGGCGGCGATTGCCAGTGGTCAATTGGCGGCCTGAAGATCAAAAGATCGCAGGCTGCGCCAGCTCCTGCACCCGTATCCCCCGGCATATCTGCACGATCATGATTGCCTGCGGTCGTAATCTTCACAGGGCGGCGCATGAATGCGCCGCCGCAAGCGTGGAGATCCAATGAGCCAGGACGTCCTGATCACCGAAACCAATCGCCGCCAGTTGCAGCAGATCATCGCCGGCCTGTCCGATGGGGTGATTCTGCTGGAACTCGACCAGACCCTCCTATGGGCCAATGACGCCGCGCTGGCCATGCATGGTGTCGGGCAGCTCAGCGAGCTGGGGGCGAATGCCAGGGAGTTCGCCGAGCGCTTCGCCTTGCGTTATCGCAATAATCATCCGGTTCAGGTCGACAATTATCCGATCAGCCGCGTTGCCCGAGGCGAGTCCTTCAGTGATGTGCTGGTTGAGGTGACACCGGTGGACGACGAAGAGCGCACCTGGGTCCACAGCGTGCGCAGCATGGTATTGGCCGACAGCGCTGGCAAGCCGGAGTCGCTGGTGCTGATCATGAACGATGTCTCGGAGTGGGCCAGCGCCGAGCAGCGTTTCGAAAAAACCTTCAATGCCAACCCGGCCCCGGCGGTGATCTGTCGCCTGAGCGATTTGCGTTACATCAAAGTCAACCCGGGCTTCCTGGAGATGACCGGCCATGCCCGTGATCAGGTGATCGGCCGTTCGACCTATGAACTGGACGTGCTGGAGGGCGCCGAAAACAAAGACCTGGCCAAGCAGCGCTTGCTCGAAGGGGCAACCATTCCGCAGATGCAGGCTCAGTTGAAGTTACACGACGGTGGCAGCAAACAGGTGATCGTCGCCGGCCAGCCCCTTGAGCTGCACGACGAAGCCTGCATGCTGTTTTCGTTTGTGGACATCGAGCCTCGGCATAAGGCCGAACTCGCCTTGCGTCAGAGCGAGGAACGCTTCGCCAAGGCTTTTCGACTGACCCCGGTGCCGATCCTGGTGTGCAACGCCAGCGATCAGGTGGTGATGGACGTCAATGAAGCCTTCCTCGATACGCTCGCGTATTCCAGTGAAGAAGTGCTTGGCCAATCGGTAACGCAGATCGATTTTATCGATGACGCAGGCGCCCGCGCGCGGCTGTTTACGGCGCTGGAAAAAACCGGACGCGTGGATCGTGTCGATGTTCAGGTACGCAAGAAAGGCGCCGGATTGATCGATTGCGCGGTCTCGGCCGACACCGTGAACATTCAGGACCGTCCCTGCTACCTGCTGGTGTTCATGGACATCACCGAGCGTAAACGCACGGAGCTGGAGTTGGTGTCGGCGATCGAAGAGGTGATGAAAGACGCCTCCTGGTTCAGCCGCACGCTCATCGAGAAGCTCGCTAACGTCAAAAACGTCAACTCGCCACGGTTGCCTAGTGTGTCTTTCACCGACCTGACCGCTCGCGAGCGCGATGTGCTCGGCCTGATCTGCGAAGGCCTGGCCGACAAGGAAATCGCCGCGCGGCTCAAGCTCGCGCCGAACACGGTGCGCAACCATGTGTCGACGGTGTATTCCAAACTCGACGTTCACAGTCGTAGCGAGGCGATTGTCTGGGCTCGCGAGCGCGGTTTGTTCTCCAGCGAGTGGCGGCCCAAGGCCCAGCGTTAGGTGCAAATGCACTACTTGAGGGGGTGCAAATTCATGTTCTGGCCGGGCGCAGCAGTTCTTAGGCTATCAGGGTGCGATACAGGTCTTCGGGTATCGCCTCCCTTTCGAAACAGCTACAGGAACTGCCGGATGATTTATGTGGCGCAATTGCGTATGCAGCTGGAGCGGAGCTTTTCGCCGCTGGCCTGTGACTGCACTGTTACGGGGGCTCGTTCACTGACGGTGAAGCTCTATCATCCGGTGTCGGGGCAGGTGGATCTGGTGGTCACCGGGTTGAGCGTGGCCAAGCTAAGAACACCGGAGGCGGTGGCAGCGTTGATCGAAGAGCTGCGTTATGAACTCGAGTGCAATACGTTGCATCGTCGCGAGACGTCATAGGAACTGTCGGGTTTTGCCGGCGGTCGTATAAAGAATACGAGAGTATTTTTTCTGTGACCGGTCCGCGGGTTCGCGGTGAGGCAGTTGGGTCGCGGAAATATGTCGATCACTTACCGCGGGTCAACCTATGAAAAGTCTTGGGAAACGCACTTTTGCAACACTGTCGTTCGCACTCTGGATAGCGATTCTGGGTGGTTGTGCGAGTCCTCCGCCGCCACCTCCCGCCGCGCCGCCTCCACCTCCTGTACGCACCTGCCAGACCACTGAAAACACCGATGTGCAAGGTGATATGAGGGCTGAAGGGCAGGTGACCCGGGAAACGACGCTCACTCGTTGCGTCACTCAGTAAGCGTCCATCCGCTCACGTTGAACCGCCAGCGGCGCTGTGCTGCTGGCGGGTATTCGTGCGTTTCGCTCAGACCTCCTCGATCCTGACCCACCGCGATTCTTGCGCTGCCAACCGGATCGCCTTCGCGAGCCGTTCGACTTCCCATGCCTGTTCGAAATCTGTTCCATCCTGAGATAAGCCTGCCAGCGCCATCACCAGATCATGGACTTCCAGCGTCTTGAGTTCGTTGTAACCCAACTGATGCCCTGCCGCCGGGCTGAACGCTGCATAACCCGGCAGATTCGGCCCTGCCAGCAAGCGCTGGAAACCATCCTGACCGGCACGAAACAGTCGCAATTCATTCAGGCGTTCCTGATCGAACACCAAAGTCCCTCGGGTGCCGCTGATTTCGAAACTCAGGTGATTCTTGTAGCCGTGCTTGAGCCAACTGCTGCTGAACGTGCCCCGGGCGCCATTCGCAAACCGCAACAAGGCGTGGACCTGATCGTCGACGGCGATATTGCGTTGCTCGTGACTGCCAGCCTTGGCGGGACGTTGTCGGTGCACGGTCTGGGTGTCGGCGCTCACTGCCTCGACATCGCCCACCAGATAGCGGGCCATGGCCAACAGGTGACTGCCCAGATCGGCCAGTGCGCCACCGGCATGATCGGAATCGCAACGCCAGGACCAGGGTGATGCGGGATCGGCCATGAAGTCTTCGCTGAATTCACCCTGGAAACTGATGATCTGACCCAAATCGCCGTTTTCAATCAGCTGCCGGGCGAGCCCGATCATCGGGTTGTGCTGATAGTTGTAACCCACCCGCGTCACCACGCCTGCCGCTTTGGCCCCCAGGCGCATGGCGTCGGCCTGCTCCAGACTCACCGCCAACGGCTTCTCGCAATAGACCGGTTTGCCGGCGGCGAGGGCGGCCATGGCCATGGGGTAGTGCAGGTGATTGGGTGTGGTGATGGCGATCAGATTGACCTTGGGGTCATCGATCAGTTGTTGCCAGTCGCTATGAGCGGTGTCGAAACCCCAGGCATCGGCGCAGTGGCGGGCACGCTGCGGATCGGCGTCGGCCAGCGCGGCGAGTTTGAGCTTGAGGGGCAGTTCGAAAACCGCACTGACGTTGCGAAACGCCAAGGCATGGGCGCGGCCCATGAAACCTGTGCCGATGAGTCCGATACCGAGTTCGCGCATAGCCGGGGTCCTTTTGGATTTTATTTTCAGGAGGGCTATTTATGGAATAAATATTCATTATTTGCAAATGATGGAATTAAAATTCTTTCGTGTAATCGTTTCCACACTGCGTGGGAACGATAAGGCAGGGCAAAAAAAGGCAGCCCTAAGGCTGCCTTTTGTTCATCCGGTAAATCGGATCAGGACAAGAACCCACCATCCACATTCAACGAAACCCCGGTGGTGTAACTCGACGCATCACTGGCCAGATACAACACCGCACCGGCCATCTCGCTCGGATCCGCCACACGCTTGAGTGGGATCTGCTGCAATGCGGTGTTCAAAATAGCCTCGTTTTTCACCAGTGCCGAAGCAAACTTGGTGTCGGTCAGACCTGGCAGCAGGGCGTTGCAGCGGATGCCGAACTGTGCGCATTCCTTGGCGAACACTTTGGTCATGTTGATGACCGCCGCTTTGGTCACCGAGTAGATGCCCTGGAAGATCCCCGGCGAGATGCCGTTGATCGAGGCGACGTTGATGATGCTGCCGCCACCGTTTTCGCGCATCAGCTTGCCGGCTTCCACCGACATGAAGAAGTAACCGCGGATGTTCACGTCGACGGTTTTCTGGAAAGCGCTGAGGTCGGTGTCCAGTACGTTGCAGAACTGCGGGTTGGTCGCCGCGTTGTTGACCAGGATGTCCAGGCGCCCGAATTGTTCGCGAATGCCAGCGAAGACCTGGCTGATCTGCTCCATTTCACCGATATGGCAAGCCACGGCAGTGGCTTTGCCGCCAGCGGCGATGATCGCATCGGCCACGTGCTGGCAGCCGTCGAGTTTGCGGCTCGAGACGATGACGTGGGCGCCTTGCTGGGCCAGCAGTTTGGCGATGGCTTCACCGATGCCGCGGCTGGCGCCGGATACAAATGCGATTTTGCCGTCGAGGTCGAACAACTGAGTCTTGGACATGGGATTCTCTTATAAAAAGTTTTGTTATTGGGGCCCGTGGCGTGATCAGAGGCTGGATTTCTGGATGACTTGCAGGCTCATTTGCTCCAGCATTTTGTTCATGTGAATGAACTGCGCGAAGCGTTTGTCCTGGGTCTGACCATGGAAGAAGCGGTAGTAGATCTGCTGCACGATGCCGGCCAGGCGGAACAGGCCGTAGGTGTAGTAGAAGTCGAAGTTGTCAATCTGGATGCCTGAACGCTCGGCGTAGTAATCGACGAACTCACGGCGGGTCAGCATGCCCGGGGCGTGGCTCGGTTGGCGGCGCATCATTTGCACCGGAGCCGGGTCGGCGGCTTCGATCCAGTAGGCGAGGGTGTTGCCCAGGTCCATCAGCGGGTCGCCCAGGGTGGTCAGTTCCCAGTCGAGCACGCCGATGATGTCCATCGGGTTGTTCGGGTCGAGGATCACGTTGTCGAAGCGGTAATCGTTGTGGACGATGCTGGAGGTCGGGTGATCGGCCGGCATCTTGTCGTTGAGCCAGGCTTTGACCGCTTCCCACTTCGGCGCGTCCGGCGTCAGTGCTTTCTCGTAGCGATCGCTCCAGCCTTTGATCTGCCGCGCGACATAGCCTTCGGGTTTGCCGAGGTCGCCCAAGCCATAGGCGTTGTAGTCGACCCGGTGCAGTTCAACGAATTTGTCGATGAAGCTCTTGCACAGCGCTTCGGTTTTCGCCGAATCCAGCCCCAGTTCCGGCGGCAGTTCGGAGCGCAGGATGATCCCCTTGACCCGTTCCATCACGTAGAACTCGGCGCCGATCACCGATTCGTCGGTGCAGTGCACGTAGGCTTTCGGGCAGTACGGGAAACCATCACGAAGCTGATTGAGGATGCGAAATTCGCGGCCCATGTCGTGGGCGGACTTGGCCTTGTGGCCAAAGGGCGGGCGACGCAGGACGAACTCCTGTTCGGGGTATTCCAGCAAGTAGGTGAGGTTCGACGCACCGCCTGGAAACTGGCTGATCTGCGGCAAACCACTCAGGCCCGGAATGTGGGCCTTGAGGTACGGATCGATCAGGCTGGCATCGAGTTCTTCGCCGGTGCGGATACGGGTGGACTGGTCAGTAAGCGCCATGCTTATCCCTTCTGCTTATTCTGGAGGCCTGAGACTATTGGCTAATCTAATGCGCACGCCCGACACCCACAACCACGAAACGCCCTTATAGGCGAGCGTGTTGCCGGGCAATCATTGTTTTTGATACACCTGTTTGAATGGTGCTCAGATCATACTCGTCGACGAGGGCAGGGCAATCGGGGTCAATACCGGATTGCCGGTGAAGAACGCCACCAGATTGCGACCTACCAGCTCCACGGTGCCTTGAGTGGCTTCCGGGGACAAACCGGCGACATGCGGGGTGAGGATCACATTGGCCAACGTCTTGAAGGCATTGGGTACTTGGGGTTCTGTGTCGAAGACATCCAGCGCAGCGCCGGCAATCCTGCGCTGCTCAAGCGAGCTGATCAGGTCTGCGGTGACGATCACACTGGCTCGGGCGATGTTGACGATGAACCCGTTTGGGCCCAGGGCGTCGAGTACCTGTCGGTTGATCAGGTGTTTGGTGCCCAGGCCGCCGGGGGTGGCGACGACCAAAAAGTCTGATTCCCGTGCCAACTCGGTGGGCGTCGAGCGGAAGCTGTACGGCACATCGCTGCGATGCTGGCGGTTGTGGTAACTGACCGTCATGTCGAAGCCGTGGGCGGCGCGTTTGGCGATGGCCATTCCGACCGCACCGAGTCCCAGGATGCCCAAGTGCTTGCCCGCCAGGGAAGGGCGCATGATTTTCGGCCACTCACCCCGGCGCACGGCGGCGTCGCAACGGGGAATGTCACGCACCAGCGACAGCAGCATCGCCATGGCATGGTCGGCGACTGAAGAGGCATTGACTCCGGCGCCGTTGGTGACCGTAATGCCCCGGTTGGCGGCGGCTTGCAGGTCGACGTGTTCGTAGCCGGCGCCGATCACGCAGATGATCTTGAGATTGGGCAGGGCGGCTATTTCGTCGGCATACAGGCCCAATGGGCCGCGGGTCAGCACCGCATCGATCTGCGCGCCATGGCGTTTAATGGCATCGGCGCGCTCGGCAGGTGTGGGAGCCAGAATCAGGTGAAAACCCTGATGTTCAAGAATCGGCAGGTAATCATTGATGGTTTCGACCAGTACCAGAACGGTTGCGGGCATGCTGGGCTCCTGAGGGCATCAGTAAATCGGGGCTCGAAAGTTGCTTCAAAACGTTGCTTCAAATAGCTGATTCCGCAACGGTTTGGCATTTACCAAAGATAGCAGGCTTGTGGCTTTCGACCTCAGTGTAGGAGCGCTTACCTATCCACGGTGTGCAACACCTTTTTCTTGGGGGGCGTACGAAAAGTGCCGAATGGACGGCAGAAACGACAAGGCCCCGTCCATTGCTGGCGGGGCCTTGAGTTCACTGCGCTGTGTTTATTTAACGGCCGTTTCCGAGGTGAGAAACGTCCGCGCTGCGTCGAGTATTTCATCGGACAAAGCGTCACCCCGGGTCGCACGGGCCAGGGTCAGGGCGCCGACCATCAGCGAATAGTCCACCAGCGCTTTTTGCCGATTGGTGCCGGGCTGATCCGCGCCCATCAGTGGTGCCAGCATCTGCAACAAAGCCTCCAGCCCTTGGGTGTAGGTCTGGTGCAATCCGCTTTCAGCTGTTTCATGACACATGTCGCCGGCAAACGCGGTCACCGGGCAGCTTTCGCCCGGATTATCGCGATTGGCCGCGGACAGGTAGGGCGCGATGATGCGTTCGCGGGCCGAGAGGCTGTCGTCGTTATCCTCTATTTTCTGCTTCCAGCGCTCCATCGATTGGGTGAACGCCCGGCTGCACGCCTCTTGCGCCAGCGCTTCCTTGGATTCGAAGTGACCGTAGAACCCGCCATGGGTGAGGCCGGCTGCGCCCATCACATCGACGACACTGATCCCGTGCAAGCCGCGTTCGCGAAACAGACGCGTGGCGGCCTCGACGATGATCTCGCGGTTGAGTTCGGCTTGTTTGCGGGAGACTCGGGGCATTGGCGGCTCACAGGAATACAAAAGGTAGAAATCAGAGGGCGTATTGAGCGATGCCGTTGCCAAACGACCAGTTCTCTTTCTTGACCTCCACCAGATTGATGAACACATCTTCCAGGCGCACCGCCAGTTCCGCGTTAAGGCTCTCGGCAATGGTTTTGTAGAGCAGTTTTTTCTGCTCGAGGGTGCGGCCTTCGCTCAGGGTGATCTGAATCACCACCAGATTGTCGGTGCGATTGATGCCCAGATAGCCGGGATCAAAGATGAAATGCTGTTCATCGTGCTCGGCAAGAATCTGGAAGTTATCGTTCTCCGGCACGCCAATGGCGCTGTGCATGGCGGCGTAGATCAATTGCCCGGCACGTTTGGCAAAAGTAGGGTCTTGATGCTTTTTGATGTCGACGCGAACGAGTGGCATGAGAGGGCTCCGAAATTAGGGTTGCCGGTCAAGCTGTCGGGATCGAAATTACATGACGGCAATCCTTTATTGAATAGATTTTTTCAAACATCTATTTAATAAAAGGTGCCAATGGATCTGATCCGCACAACCACTCCTCAGCTAAGTCTTTGCTTCTGCTCATTAATCCCGGACAATCGCGCCCCTGTTTCGGCCAGGGCGCTGCCTGTCGGATTTTTCCGACTCGTCCTGACCGGGTAGCAACTGACCGGAATGCGGAGATCCCACCGGATGAATGATCAGGCCAATAGCGTCGACGAACGCTATGTATCGGCGGCACCAGCGACGCTTGAGAGCTGGAATCGCCATGACACCACCTGGATGCTGGGCCTGTTTGGCACGGCCATCGGGGCTGGCACGCTGTTTTTGCCGATCAACGCGGGCCTGGGCGGCTTCTGGCCGTTGCTGGTCCTGGCGGTGCTGGCGTTCCCTATGACGTTTTACGCACACCGTGGCCTGACACGTTTTGTGTTGTCCGGACGCGAAGGCGCGGACATCACTGAAGTCGTGGAAGAGCACTTCGGGATCAAGGCTGGCGCGCTGATCACCTTGCTGTACTTCTTCGCGATCTTCCCGATCCTGTTGATCTACAGTGTGGCCCTGACCAACACCGTGGGCAGTTTCCTCGAGCATCAACTGCACATCATGCCGCCACCGCGCGCCGTGCTGTCGTTGGTGCTGATCCTTGGCCTGTTGGCGGTGGTACGTTGCGGCGAGCAAGCGATCGTCAAGGCCATGAGCCTGATGGTGTATCCGTTCATTGTTGCGCTGCTGTTCCTCGCGGTGTTCCTGATTCCTCACTGGAACGGCGGCATTCTCGCCACCGCGTCGACGCTGCCAGAACCGTCGGCACTGCTGCACACGCTGTGGCTGGCGATTCCGGTGATGGTGTTCTCGTTCAACCATTCGCCGATCATCTCGGCGTTCGCGGTGGACCAGAAGCGTCGTTATGGCGATCACGCCGAAGAACGCAGCTCGCAGATCCTGTCCCGCGCCCACGCCTTGATGGTGGTGATGGTGCTGTTCTTCGTGTTCAGTTGCGTGCTGACCCTGTCGCCAGCGCAATTGGCTGAAGCCAAGGCGCAGAACCTGTCGATCCTGTCGTACCTGGCCAACCACTTCAGCAACCCGACCATCGCCTTCGCGGCACCGTTGATTGCGTTCGTGGCCATTTCCAAGTCATTCCTGGGCCACTACATCGGCGCCAGCGAAGGTCTTAAAGGTCTGATCGTGAAGAGCGGCAAACGCCCGGCACCGAAGACCCTGGATCGCATGACTGCCGCCTTCATGCTGGTGGTCTGCTGGATCGTTGCCACGTTGAACCCGAGCATTCTCGGGATGATCGAAACCCTCGGTGGCCCGATCATCGCCGCGATCCTGTTCCTGATGCCGATGTACGCGATCCGCAAGGTTCCAGCCATGGCGCGTTATCGCGGGCAGGCTTCCAACGTCTTCGTGACGGCGGTGGGCCTGGTGGCGATCTCGGCGTTGATCTATTCGCTGACTGCCTGATTGGGTGAAAAAACGGCCGCACTGTGCATGCCGCACAGTGCGGCCGTTTTTTTGCCTGGCGTAAAGCTCGGCACCTGACCCAGAACACACATCCCGTGGGGATTAGCGACTAAGCTTGCGACTGCATTAGCGCGTCGTAGAGCGTTTGCCGAGGACTTTCCCCGGCCAGTCTATCTTTCTCTGGAGACGCTTCATGGCTCTTGCCCACGGCGCATCGGCGCAACCCCGTGCCGACAGGCCAAACCGCTGGCTGGACGTAATGGCCGGGTTGTCGATTGCCGGCTTGTTGTTGCCCGAGGCGGTCGCCTATTCAAGCATTGCTGCATTGCCGCCACAGGCGGGCGTGATTGCGCTATTTGCCGGCCTGCTGTGCTACGGGTTGTTCGGCACCAGTCGTTTTGCCATCGTTTCTGCTACGTCGTCTTCGGCGGCGGTACTGGCCGCCGCCACAGCCACGTTGGCCAATGGTGACTCGGGCCTGCGCATGACCCTGGCGATCGGTCTGGTGCTGGTGACGGGTGGATTTTTTCTGCTGGCCGGATTGTTCAAACTCGGCAGCGTGACGTCGTTTATTGCCAAACCGGTGCTGAGAGGCTTTGCCTTCGGCCTCGCCGTGACGATCATCCTCAAGCAAGTAGCGAGCATCGTTGATGTGCACTTGAGCAGCGGCAACCTGATCCGTTTCGTGCCGCAACTGCTTGAGCAGTTACCACAGTGGAACCGGGTTGGCGCCCTTGTGGCGGCCGTGTCCTTGCTGGTGTTGTGGCTGTGCGCGCGGGTCAGGCGTTTGCCGGGAGGTTTGCTGGTGGTGGCGCTCGGCATCGCGGCCGGCCAATGGCTGAACTTGCCCGCTTATGGGGTGAAACTGATCGGCGTGATTGATCTGAGCCTGGAAGTGCCGCGCCTTCCCGTGTTGCCGTTTAGCGACTGGTTGCGCCTGGGCGAACTGGCGTTTGCCATGGTGATGATTCTGTATGCCGAGTCTTATGGGTCGATCACCTCGTTTGCGCTCAAGCACGGCGACCGTGTGTCCTCGAACCGCGATCTGCTGGCTCTCGGTGCGGCCAATCTGCTGTCGGGCCTGTTCCATGGCATGCCGGCAGGCGCTGGTTACTCTGCGACGTCGGCCAATGAGGCGGCGGGTGCCGGCTCGCGTCTGGCGGGCGCGGTAGCGGCGGGGGTGGTGTTGCTCATCGTCTTGACGGTGTTGCCTTGGGTTGCCCTGACCCCTGAGCCAGTGCTGGCGGCCATTGTCATTCACGCATTGGCGCGAGGCTTGAGCCTGCAGCCCTTGGGCCGGTATTTCGTCTGGCGTCGCGATCGTCTGCTGGTGATTTGCGCGGTGGCTGCGGTGCTGGTACTAGGGGTACTGGACGGTCTGTTGGTGGCGGTGGTGATCAGTGTGGTCCTGATGTTGAAACAGATGTCATCGGCGGATATTCAGGTGCTGGGGCAGATAGGTAGCGGTCATGATTTTGTCGATCTGCAACGCCATCCCCAGGCCAGCGAGATACCTGGTGTACTGATCGTCAGGCCGAGCGAGGCGCTGTTTTTCGCGAACGTGGAGCGCATTCTCGGCGGTGCATTGCATCTGGCCCGCCACGCGTTAACGCCGGTTCATACGATTATTCTCAGTCTGGAAGAGTCTCCCAACCTGGATGGCACCAGCATTGAAGCGCTGGAAACCTTCTTTTTGCAGGTGCGTGCCGAAGGCAAATTGCTGATTCTGGCGCGGCTCAAGCACGAGGCTCAGGCCGTTCTGTCGAAGTTGCCGGCGCAGGAGCGCGAACAGGTTATTTTCAGTGATTTGAGTGTCGACGGCGCAGTGCAACAAGCACTCAAGTCATCCGCATAACCTGTGGGAGCGAGCAGGCTCGCTCCCACAGGGGTTTGTGCAAACCTTGCAGGCATAAAAAAACGCCGCTCATCTCACGATGGGCGGCGTTTTTTATTGCGTTGCAGCGTTAGGCTTGAACGACCGGGATGTTGGCGTTCGCAGCAGCTTCACGGAACTCGGCGATCTGGTCGAAGGACAGGTAGCGGTAAACATCGGCCGCCATGCTGTCGATCTTGCCAGCGTATTCCATGTACTCCTCGACGGTCGGCAGGCGACCCAGGATGGAAGCAACAGACGCCAGCTCGGCCGAAGCCAGGTAGACGTTAGCGCCGTCACCCAGACGGTTCGGGAAGTTACGGGTCGACGTCGACACAACAGTCGAGTTCGGCTCTACACGTGCCTGGTTACCCATGCACAGCGAGCAACCCGGCATTTCCATGCGAGCGCCGGCCTTGCCGTAGATGCCGTAGTAGCCTTCTTCGGTCAGCTGGTGAGCGTCCATTTTGGTCGGCGGCGACAGCCACAGACGGGTTGGAAGCTGACCTTTGACCTGTTCCAGCAACTTGCCGGCAGCGCGGAAGTGACCGATGTTGGTCATGCACGAACCGATGAACACTTCGTCGATCTTCTCGCCAGCAACGCTGGACAGCAGACGGGCGTCGTCCGGATCGTTTGGCGCGCAGAGCACAGGCTCTTTGATGTCGGCCAGGTCGATTTCGATGATTTCAGCGTATTCGGCGTCAGCATCGGCAACCATCAACTCAGGGTTGGCGATCCAGGCTTCCATCGCTTGAGCACGACGTTCCAGAGTACGTGCATCGCCGTAGCCTTCGCCGATCATCCAGCGCAGCAGGGTGACGTTGGAGCTCAGGTACTCGGTGATCGACTCTTTCGACAGCTTGATGGTGCAACCGGCAGCCGAACGTTCGGCCGAGGCGTCGGACAGCTCGAAAGCTTGCTCGATGCTCAGGTTGTCCAGGCCTTCGATTTCCAGGATGCGGCCGGAGAAGGCGTTTTTCTTGCCTTTCTTCTCGACGGTCAGCAGGCCAGCCTGAATCGCGAAGTAAGGAATGGCGTGAACCAGGTCACGCAGGGTGACGCCCGGTTGCATTTTGCCTTTGAAGCGCACCAGGATCGATTCCGGCATGTCCAGCGGCATAACGCCAGTGGCTGCGGCAAACGCTACCAGACCGGAACCGGCCGGGAACGAAATACCCATCGGGAAACGGGTGTGCGAGTCACCACCGGTACCGACGGTGTCCGGCAGCAGCATACGGTTCAGCCAGCTGTGGATGATGCCGTCGCCCGGACGCAGGGAAACGCCGCCGCGGGTCATGATGAAGTCTGGCAGGGTGTGGTGGGTGGTCACGTCGATCGGCTTAGGGTAAGCCGCGGTGTGGCAGAAGGACTGCATCACCAGATCGGTCGAGAAGCCCAGGCACGCCAGGTCTTTCAGTTCGTCACGGGTCATAGGACCGGTGGTGTCCTGAGAGCCGACGGTGGTCATTTTCGGTTCGCAGTAAGTACCTGGACGAACGCCTTTGCCTTCTGGCAGGCCGCAAGCCTTGCCGACCATTTTCTGTGCCAGGGTGAAGCCCTTGCCGGTGTCGACAGGTGCTTCAGGCAGTTTGAACAGGTCGGTAGGGCCCAGGCCCAATTCGGCACGAGCCTTGTCGGTCAGGCCGCGGCCGATGATCAGCGGGATACGGCCGCCAGCACGAACTTCGTCCAACAGCACCGGGGTCTTCATTTCGAAGGTGGTCAGGACTTCGTCAGTGCCGTGTTTGCAGACTTTGCCAGCATGCGGGTACAGGTCGATCACGTCGCCCATGTGCATGTTGGTCACGTCGAATTCGATTGGCAGTGCGCCAGCATCTTCCATGGTGTTGTAGAAGATCGGAGCGATTTTGCTGCCGAAGCAGAAACCGCCGGCACGCTTGTTCGGCACGTAAGGAACGTCGTCGCCGAAGAACCACAGCACCGAGTTGGTGGCGGATTTACGCGAGGAACCGGTACCCACCACGTCGCCGACGTAGGCGATCGGGAAGCCGGCGTTGCGCATTTCTTCGATCTGCTTCATCGGACCGGTGACGCCCTGGGCGTCAGGCACGATGCCTTCACGGGCCATTTTCAGCATGGCGAGGGCGTGCAGCGGGATGTCCGGGCGGGACCAGGCATCAGGAGCAGGGGACAGGTCGTCGGTGTTGGTTTCGCCAGTGACCTTGAACACGCGCAGGCTGATCTTGTCGGCCAGGACAGGGCGGTTCTTGAACCACTCGCCGTCAGCCCAGGATTGCAGCACGCCTTTAGCGTGAACGTTGCCGTTCTTGGCTTTTTCAGCGACGTCGTGGAAAGCGTCGAACATCAGCAGGGTGTGCTTGAGTTCTTTGGCAGCGACTGGCGCCAGTTCGGCGTCGTCCAGCAGATTGACCAGCGTCACGATGTTGTAGCCGCCCTGCATGGTGCCGAGCAGTTCAACAGCGCGTTTCTTGTCGATCAGAGGGGATTTTGCTTCGCCTTTGGCGAGGGCAGACAGGAAGCCGGCCTTTACATAGGCTGCTTCGTCCACACCTGGTGGAATGCGATTGGTGATCAGGTCAACGAGGAAAGCTTCTTCGCCAGCCGGGGGATTCTTCAGCAGCTCGACCAGGCCTGCAGTTTGTTCGGCGTTTAACGGCTGGGGAACGATACCCAGTGCTGCACGCTCTTCGATATGTTTGCGGTAGGCTTCAAGCACAGTTATTACCCTCATCAGTGGTCCCATCTGGGTGTCCGGGACGCTCATCCCGAAATTGCCGTACTCATGCGCTGCGTGGCGTTGTGGGCCACTTAGCCAGAATTACCGACAATTCCTTACAGAAGCTGCTTTCAAAGTTTTACGCCTGCAGAACGGGGAGCTGATGAGGGTTGGCGTTGGGCTTTTCCCCGCTGGAAAAACCCTTCGCCAACACCGCTCTGAAGGAACGACTGTGCTCGTGACGCTTTGAAAACAGCTTCTAACGGACATTGGCGCCTTAAAAGGCTGGCTGATTCTACGGCAAAAAAAATGGAAAGGTAAGTTAGGCTCTGAACTTTGAGGGGTGATGAATGTTAGACAAAGGGCTAACATGCCGACCTGTTCTGCTTTCCCGTGCTTTCCCAACCTATGCCCAATCAGACCATCAAGACCCCCTGCGTCGGCCTCTGCTCCACTGTTTACGGTGATTTGGTGTGCCGTGGCTGCAAGCGTTTTCACCATGAAGTGATCAACTGGAATGGTTACAACGAGGAGGAAAAACGCGCGGTGTGGCTGCGTCTTGAGCTGCTGCTGTCCCAAGTGATGGCCAGCAAGCTGGAGGTTTTCGATCCCCAGCGCCTGCGTCTGCAACTGGAACAGCGCAAAATCCGCTTTGTGCCGCATCAGTCGGAGTATTGCTGGGCGTATCAGTTGATTGCGCGGGGCGCGCGGGTCATCAACAACCTGGAAGCCTACGGGATGGTGCTGATGCCGGAGTTTCGCGACTGGAACCTGCCGGAACTGCGGGATGCCATTGATCGGGAGTTCTTTTTGCTCTCCGAGGCGCATTACCAGCGCTACATTGCCCCGGGCTTTCTCCGGGATGCCTTCGGCGGCTAAACCTGACCTGTGGCGAGGGAGCTTGCTCCCGCTCGACTGCGCAGCAGTCGCAAATCGGCCAACGAATGTTGTCTGAAACGCCGTGCCGGCAGATTTGGGGTCGCTTCGCAATCCAACGGGAGCAAGCTCCCTCGCCACAAGTGCTTGGTAAGCCTCAATGCTGAGTCACGATCTCCTCCAGATGATCCATGATCGCATCCGGCTTCAGCACCAGCACATCGCTCTCCACCGCATCCAGCACCACCTCCGCCGTATTCCCGATCAACGCCCCTGACAACCCGGACCGCGCCACGGTACCGATGACCGTCACCGCCGCTTGCAGCTTGTGGACCATGAACGGAATCAACACATCCGCCGGACCTTCCTCGATATGCAGGTGCTCGTCATCAATGTCGAACTCGGCCTGAAACGCCTTGCACTGTTCGCGATAGCGCGCCTCGATGGTTTCGCTGAGCTGCAACGTCGGGTCGGCCGCCGACAGCATCGGCGACGGATGGGCACTGACCACGTGCAAATGGGCCTTGGCCAGGCTGGCGATGTCGTAACCGTGATCGACAATACAAGCGTGCAAGGTGCGGTGTTCACCATCGGTACTGCCGACATCGATCGCCGCCAGAATGACCCCGCCAGTCCAGGGTTTCGACGTTTTGACCAGCAGCACCGGCGTCGGGCAGTAACGCAGCAGTTTCCAGTCCGCCGGGGTCAGCAGGGCTTTTTTCAGCGGACTGTCGGGGTAATGCTGCTTGATCACCAGTCCGCAGCCTTCAGCCTGCTGCACATCGACGATGGTTTCGTGCAGGCTTTCGTTCCACGCCTGCTCGGTGGTGACGCTGTAGCCGTCCTCGATCAGCGCGGCCTTGAGCACGCCCAACATGCCGCTGTGGTCATGCTTGCGGTCGCAGACCAGCAGATGCAGATGAGCCTGGGTCACGCCAGCAATCAGCTTGGCCCGTTTGAGCGCCAGGCTTTCCGAGTGTTCAGGTTCGAGGACCACCAGAATGCTGCGAATGGCTTGCATGATCGGGATCTCCATGAAGTAAAAAATACTGCGTTGGACAACTATAGTTGCTGGTTGGCCTTTCGGGACTTGATGTATATCAACGGTCGCGACTGGTGGTCTGCCGGCAGGCCGGTATAATCGGCGCCCTTCGATTTTGAACCTCTTATCCGTGAGCCCCATGATCCTTCCCGAAATTCACGAGTTCCTCGGCTGCCGCACCCCCGATGGCTGGGTTCAAGCCGCGCTGGCCGATCAGGAAACCCTGCTGATCGATCACAAAAACTGTGAATTCAAGGCCGCCAGTACCGCGTTGAGCCTGATCGCCAAGTATCACTCCCACGTCGATCTGATCAACCTGATGTCGCGTCTGGCCCGGGAAGAGCTGGTGCACCACGAACAGGTCATGCGCCTGATGAAAAAGCGCAAGATCGGGCTGCGTCAGCTGTCCGCCGGGCGCTACGCCTCGGGCCTGCGCAAAGTGGTGCGCAGCCACGAGCCGGTCAAACTGGTGGACACCCTGGTGGTCGGCGCCTTTATCGAAGCCCGTAGCTGCGAGCGTTTCGAAGCGCTGGTGCCGCATCTGGACGAAGAGCTGGGCAAGTTCTACTTCGGCCTGCTGAAGAGCGAGGCCCGGCATTTCCAGGGTTACTTGAAACTGGCCTACCAGTACGGTGACGCCAAGGATATCGCCCAGGTGATCGACAAGGTCCGCGCTGCCGAGCAGGAGCTGATCGAATCACCGGACGTGGAGTTTCGTTTCCACAGCGGTGTGCCAGCAGCGGCCTGACGCTTTCGACCGAAAGTGTAAAAAACTCTTAAAAGAATGAAACATCTCCGAAAACCGGCCCCCGAGGCCGGTTTTTGCTGCCTGCGATAACCGTCCGGTCACCGATTGGCGCCATAATGCCGGCCACTTCACGCAAGGGCTGGCAGACGGTCGTTATGGATAACCTGGGTTTTGGCAAAGTACTGCTGGTGGAAGACGACGAAAAGCTCGCCGGGCTGATCGCGCATTTCCTGTCGCAACATGGCTTCGAGGTCCGGCAGGTGCACCGCGGCGACCTGGCATTGGCCGCGTTCCTCGAATTCAAACCGAAAGTCGTCGTGCTCGACCTGATGCTGCCGGGCCAGAGCGGCCTGCACGTGTGCCGCGAGATCCGCAGCGTGTCCGACACACCGATCGTCATTCTTACCGCCAAGGAAGACGACCTTGATCACATCCTCGGGCTGGAGTCCGGCGCCGATGACTACGTGATCAAACCGATCAAACCGCCGGTTCTGCTGGCCCGGTTGCGTGCCTTGCAACGTCGCCAAACGCCGGACAGCGGCGTGTGCAGCGCTCTGGAATTCGGCCATCTGAGCATCGACCGCAGCTGCCGGGAAGTACGGCTGGCGGGTGAGGGCATCGAACTCACCACCATGGAGTTCGAACTGCTGTGGTTGCTGGCGAGCGCCGCCGGCAAGACTCTGTCCCGCGACGACATCCTCAACCGCATGCGCGGTATCGCGTTCGACGGTCTTAACCGCAGCGTTGACGTCTACATCAGCAAACTGCGGGGCAAGCTCAAGGACAACCCTCGAGAACCGATGTGCATCAAGACCGTCTGGGGCAAGGGTTACCTGTTCAATCCGTTTGCGTGGGAGTTGTAAATGCTGCGGTTATTCCTGGGGTTGTTTCTGGTGATGACGATTGGCCTGGTACTGGGGCTGCAAACGGTCGAGCGCACGTTCGATGCGCTGCTCGACGGTCAAATGCAGAGTTACAACCGCGAGGCGGTGCGTGGCCAGGCCTGGTCGCTGGCCGAGCAGTTGCGCGAGCTTGACGCTTCGGATAGGGAGCAACAACTGGCGGCGGTGCGCCCCCACTATGGCTTGGGTCTGACCTTGGTCCAGAGCGGTCAACTGTCTCTGACCGATCTGGAGAAAGCCGAGCTGGCCCGGGGGCTGCTGGTGATTCGCGACAAGTACACGCAATTTATCTCGCGCATTGACGACGGTTCGCAGTTGCTCAGCATCAAGCTACCGGCTGAGCCCAGTTTGATGCCGTTCTACATTGCCGCGGCCTATCTGATGATCGCCGTGATGATCGGGTTCGTGTTGTTGTTCTGGGTCCGCCCGCATTGGCGCGATCTGGAGAAACTGCGCCTGGCGGCAGAGCGTTTTGGTGATAACGACCTGTCTTCACGGATCCAGCTGTCCAAGCGCTCGAACATTCGCGACCTGTCCGAACACTTCAACCTGATGGCGGCGCGCATCGAAGGCCTGATCGCCAATCAGCGCGAGCTGACCAACGCTGTGTCCCATGAATTGCGCACGCCGATTGCCCGGCTGTCGTTCGAGCTCGATCAGCTCAAGCAGCAACCCGATCCGACCCAGAACCGTGAACTGATTGCCGACATGTACGCCGACCTCGGCGAGCTGGAAGAGATGGTGTCCGAACTGCTCACCTATGCCAGCCTCGAGCGCGGCGCCACAGTGATCACTCGGGAAAACATTCAGGCCAGCAGTTGGCTCGACAGCGTGGTCGGCAGCGTCGCGCTGGAAGCTGAAGCCGCCGGCGTGCAATTGCTGATTGTCGAGTGTCAGGTCGATGAGGTCCGCATCGAGCCACGTTTCATGGCCCGTGCGGTGATCAACCTGCTGCGCAATGCCATCCGTTATGCCGATGAGCGGGTGGAAGTGTCGTTGGTGCGCACCGGTGATCACTACGAAGTGCGGGTCAACGACGACGGGCCCGGTGTGCCGATGGACGGGCGGAAGAAAATCTTCGAACCGTTCTCGCGCCTGGACGCCAGCCGCGACCGCCGCACTGGCGGCTTCGGCCTCGGTCTGGCATTGGTCAGGCGAGTCTCACAATCCCATGGCGGGCAAGTGGAAGTGGCGGACTCGCCGTGGGGCGGGGCGTCGTTTCGCATGACCTGGGCGCACCTCGACTGACCGCACATGATCGTTCTCGCGCTCTGCGTGGGAACGATCCTAAAACGAGTACACCTCGTCCTCGTCAAACTCCCAGTCCAGACCCTTTTCAGTGTCGGAAACTGTCAAAGACTGTGAACCGGCTTAGCGGCTCAAACCCAGGCGCTCATGCCACTCGGCGATGGATTCTTCGGGATAGACGTCGAACTGCTGATCCCCAGGATGCGCCTCGACTTCCACCCACGGCGCCTTGGAACCGAGCATCAAGTGCGTGTGCTCCGGTGGCACCGGCAGCGGGGTGTCGATGGCAGAGGCAAACGGGTGAATCAGCTCCGGCCATTCCGGGCTGAACAGCCACAAGCCTGAACCACACAGAGAACAGAAATGCCGCTCGGCGGTGCTGCTGTGGGCGCGTTTATCGCCTTCGCCCTTGAGTCGTGCGTGATAAATCGCGATGTGCTTGCGACCGCGCACCTTCAGGCTGCCGGCATCGCCGCCCAGATTGATCGCATAACCGCCACCGCCCTGGGTCTTGCGGCAGATTGAGCAATAGCAGCGCTGATAGGGGTAGGGGTGGGCGCTGTCCAAATTGAACGACACTGCGCCGCAATGGCAGGAGCCTTCGAGCTGCATGGGAACCTCCGACAGGTCTGGAACTTACCCAAGACAGCCTAGACCTTCAGCGACCCTCGACCGGTACGAGAATCGCATCGCCGGTCGCCACCAGTTTCAGTTGATCGCCGGTTTGCGCGAACAACTCGGCGCGTGCGAAAACCTGCTTCTTGCCAGCCTTCACCACCTGACCCCGAGCGATGAACACTTCGCCGATGGCAGGTGCCAGGCAGTTCACTGAAAAATGTGAAGCCAATACGTTGCCGGCGACCGTTCCGGCTGCGAATCCGCAGGCTGTGTCGAGCAGTGCGCCGATCAGTCCGGCGTGCAGAAAACCTGCGTACTGCGCCATATCGCTCTCGCGAAAAGCCATCGTGAGCTCGGCTTCGCCGCTCTCGGCGCGAGTGACTTCAAAACCGGCCCAGCGGTTAAAGGCTGAGGTTGAGTTGATCTGTTTGAGTGCGTTGAGCATGGCGAATCCCTCCGATTGAGGCACCAACATGCGCCGGGTTTGGGGGGAAGTCATGGTGGATAAGGGAAGGTGATGGGCCGTTGGATTTGTGGTGAATGTGCCGCCGCCATCGCGAGCAAGCTCGCTCCCACAGGGTTCTTCTGTGAATACAGGTTTTGTATACGACAACAATCCCTGTGGGAGCCGAGCTTGCTCGCGATGAACGATAACGCGGTCCCACTGGACGCCCACTGTCCGCCGGGTCAGCATGGCGCCTCGAAATCGGGACCTTGATCATGCGACGACTGCCTTCTTTAGCAGCACTCAGAACCTTCGAATGCGCCGCCCGTCACGCCCATTTCGGCCGGGCGGCGTCGGAGTTGTGCGTCACCGACAGCGCGGTCAGCCATCAGATTCGCCAGCTCGAGGAGCAATTGGGCGTGACGCTGTTCATCCGTGAAGGCCGGCAGATTCGCCCGACGATGGCTGCCGGGCGCCTGATGCAAAGCTTGCAGCAGGCTTTCGAACTGATCGGCGATGCCTGCGATGAGTTGCGTGACCCGTCATCGCTGGCGGTGTTGCGCCTGGCGGTGACTGCCGAGCTGGCGCAAAAATGGTTGATGAGTCGCCTGACGGATTTTTACGCGCGCTATCCGCACATCACCTTGCACCTCTACGAACAACCGATCGACGCCACGGCGCCGGGCGAAGACATCGACCTGGCAATCACGTACGGCACCGGCCCAGTGGACAGCAGCGCCTACTTCGTCCGGCCCTTGCCGGCGTTGCAGTTCTTCCCGGTGTGCAGCCCCGGACTGTTCAACCAGGGCACCTTGAAAACCCCGAAGGATCTGGCGCGCCACTGTCTGCTGCACGACGATCAGGACGGCAAGACCTGGACCGCCTGGCTCACCAGCCATGCCGGCGATCAGCGCCCCGAACGGCAGCTGTATTTCGCTCACGCCGGTTTGGCGCTGGAAGCGGCGGCTCAAGGCCAGGGTGTGGCCATGGGCGATAACTTGACCGCGCAGGAGGATTTGCTCAGCGGTCGTCTGGTCCGGCCGTTCACTTCAAGCATGACGGCACTCGGCCAATATGCGCTGGTGTGTGAGCGAGTGCGGCTGGAGCGCCCGGCCGTGGCGCAGATGCTGGAATGGTTCAACGATCAGCTGATCGATTGATGAGTTGAATTCAAGTATTCCGAAATATTCATCGTTGGTGGGGAGGGCGCCAGCGACCGTAGCCTGTGGTCATTCCAATCCCCGCTGATGAGGTTTGACCATGGCACGTTTGCTCGACTCCACCCCCAAACTTGATGGTTTCCGTTTGCCCGGCGAGTTCGAAACCAAGTCCGGTTGCTGGCTCGGCTGGCCGGAGCGCACCGATGTCTGGCGCAACGGCGCCAAGCCTGCGCAGAAAGTCTGGGTGCAGATCGTCACCGCCATCTCCCGGAGCGAACCGGTCACCGTGTGCGCCTCCGCCGCGCAGTTCGCCACCGCTCGCCGCCAATTGCCGCCTCAAGTGCGGGTCGTGGAAATGACCTGCAACGACACCTGGTTCCGCGACAGTGGCCCCTGCTTTGTGGTCAATGACGACAGCGGTGAGGTGCGTGGCGTGGACTTCGAGTTCAACGCTTACGGCGGCCTCGACGGCGGCCTCTATTACCCGTGGGACAAGGACGACCAGATCGCCAGCAAAATCCTCGAAATCGAACGGTTCGACCGCTACCGCGCGCCGCTGATTGCTGAACTGGGTGGCATCCAGAGCGACGGCCAGGGCAGCATTCTCACCACCGAACAATGCCTGCTCAACCGCAATCGCAACCAGCATTTGGGCAAGGAAGAAGTCACCCGCCGACTGACCGATTACCTCGGCGCCGAGCAAATCATCTGGTTGCCACGTGGCTGCAAATTCGACGAAACCGACGGCCATGTCGACGATCTCGCCTGCTTCGTGCGCCCCGGTGAAGTGGTGCTGCAATGGACCGACAATCGTGATGACCCGCAATGGGAAATCTACCAGGAGGCCTACGACATCCTGCGCAGCACCCGCGACAGCCGTGGCCGCGAGCTGAAAGTGCACAAACTGCCGCAACCGGATGCGCTGGAATGGACCGCCGAGGAAGCCGAAGGCCTGGATCAGCAAGACAGCACGCACACCCGTCAGGCCGGGACGAAAATCTGTGCGTCGTACATCAACTATTACGCCGGTAACACCTCAATCGTGGTGCCGCTGTTTGGCGATCGCAACGATCAGGCCGCACAGGCGACCCTCGCCGAACTGTTCCCGCAACACACAATCGTCGGTATCGAAAACTCTCGGGAAATCCTCCTTGGCGGCGGCAATGTCGCCTGCATCACCATGCCGCAGTACGCAGGCAATGCCTGCAACAAAAAGGGAGTTTGAAAATGGGCCTGCACAAACTGACTCAAGCATTACTGCTGGTGCTCGCACCCCTGTGTGTGCAGGCCGCCGACACCGCTAAACCGGTGGTCAATCTGTACATCTGGGGCGAGTACCTGGCCCCGGACACCCTGACCAATTTCGAGAAGAAAACCGGCATCCACGTGGTGGCCGACCACTTCGACTCCCTGGAAACCGTAGAGACCAAACTGCTCACCGGCCGCAGCGGCTATGACCTGGTGCTGACCGCTGGCCAGCATTTGTCCCGGGCGATCCAGAGCGGTGCGATTCAAACCCTGAACCCGCAACAGCTGCCGCATTTTGCCGGCGTGGGTGACGAGTTCCGCCAGCACATGGCGGTGTTCGATCCGGGCAATCGGTACGCCGGGATCTACGCCTGGGGCACCACTGGCGTCGGCTATCAGGAACAGGCGATCAAGCAGCGTCTGCCCGACGCACCACGTGACAGTTGGGCCATGCTGTTCGACCCGGCCGTAGTGTCGAAATTTGCCGATTGCGGGGTGAGTTTGCTCAACGATCCCAACGAGGTTTTCGCCGCGGTCATGAAGTACATGGGCCTGGACATCAACCGTCAGGACCTCGATGACCTGAAGCGGGCCGAGCAGCAACTGGCGAAGATCCGGCCCTACATCCGCTACTTCGACAATGACCTGAACATCAGCGACCTGGCCAATGGCAACACCTGCGTCGCCATGTCGTGGAACGGCAACGTGGCCATCGCCGCCGGACAGGCCGAGGCGGCGAACAAGCCGTTCAAGCTGAGTTATCGGATACCGAAGGAGGGCACGTTGATCTGGTTCGACGCGATGGTCATTCCCAAGGATGCGCCTCATCCTCAGGCGGGACTGGCGTTGATGGATTATCTGATGACGCCGGAGGTGATTGCGCCGATCACGGATACCATCCACTACGCCAATGCGATTACGGCGGCGGACGGCTTGATTGATCCGGCGATTCGCAATGATCCAGGGACGTACCCGTCGGCTGAGGTGAGGGCTTCGTTGTATAGCAAGAATGACAATGGCAAGGCGTTTAACCGGGCTTTGATTCGGGCGTTCAGTCGGTTGAAGTCGGGGCTTTGAAATCGCCCCCTCACCCCAACCCTCTCCCCAGGGGGTAGAGGGGGCTGACCGTAAAGACCTGACGAATTACTGCGACCTGAAAGTATTGTATTGAATCCATAATCGACTCGATTTCACAGGTCGACGGATCACGTAGAACACCTCGGTCAGCCCCCTCTACCCTCTGGGGCGGTCCGACGTTTCGGGAGGGTTGGGGTGAGGGGTGGTTTCGGCACCCGCCACAAATACCACGCCGCCACCGTCCGATACGGACTCCACCCCAGCCCGATCTCAATCATTTGCTTGCGATTGGGCTGCACCTCCAACCCCTTCATCCGCCGATACCCCTCACGCACGCCAAAGTCATCGGCCGGCAAGATATCCGGCCGTTCCAGGCTGTAGATCAGCAACATCTCAACCGTCCAGCGCCCAACCCCACGCAGGGTGATCAGGCGTTCGATCAACGCTTCATCATCCATCGCCACTGCCTCAGCGTAATCAGGCACCACACCGTCCAGCGCCGCTTGGGCAATGCCCTGAATGGTCGCGATCTTGCTGGCGGAAAACCCGCAACTGCGCAGTTGGTCGAACTCGGTCGCGACAATCTGTTCAGGCCTCGGGAACGCGCCCGTCCCAAACAACGCCAGCAACCGACCGACAATCGCATCCCCGGCTTTTGCATGCAGTTGCTGGTAGGCAATTGCCCGCACCAGCGACTCATAAGGATCGCGAGCCGCATGGGGCTGATGCAGGCAAGGGCCGATGGCGGCGATGTGGCGGCGCCAGTCCTCATCGATGGACGATAGAAACTCGGTGGCGGGCAGATAGGCGTCGGGCATGGGGTCAAGCTTTACCGGACGGCGCCAACAGAGCGTTCACTTCGCCATAGGTGAAGGCTTTCAGCTCACGGCTGTCGAGTGTCCCTGTTTCCAGAAAGCTCTTGGCCAGTGCGCTCATGGCGCCATAAAGAAACTCGGCGATGCGTGAACCCGCGCTCAAACGGCGTACGCCGAGCGCTTTCAGCTCTTCAGGCGATGGCAAGCCTGGGAGCCCGAGCACGTTCAACGGCAGAGGGGTGCCCTGGCAGAGCGCAGCGATCTCGTATTCGGCGGTGACCCCGGCGGCAAACAAACCATCGGCACCAGCCGCCTGATACAGCGCGGCGCGCTTGAGCGTTTCGGCCACGCGGTCTTCGGCGGGCACCAGGCTCTTGAGGTACACATCGGTGCGGGCGTTGATGAACAGCTTCACATTTCGCCGACTGGCAACCTGCCGAGCGATTTCGATCTTGCGCACCAGCAGCTCGGGCGGGGAGGCACCGTCCTCGATATTGATCCCGACGGCCCCGGCGGCAATCACCGCATCGATGAGGTCGGCCACCCGCGTCAGGTCATCGGAGTAGCCGGCCTCAATGTCCACGGTCAACGGCACCGAGATCACTCGGGCGATGGACTCGACCGTTGAAATCAGGCGCTCAAGGGGCAGGGCATTGCCATCCGGATAACCGTGAGCCCAGGCCACCGCGGCGCTGCTGGTGGCCACGGCTTTGCTGCCCAGTTGCTCCACGATTCGCGCCCCGGCGGCATCGCCGACGTTGGTGAGAATCAGCAGGCCATCCTGGTGCAACTGGTGAAATTGATTGCCGAGCGTGTCCATCGAATGCCCTTCCTTATGACTTTTTGGGAAACCTGCAAATGATCAGAATGCGAGTTGTTGCGTGATCTGCACCGCCGCTTTTTCCAGCCTGAGCAAGAACGCCTTGCGCGGTTGTCCTCCACCATAGCCGGTCAGCGAACCGTCGGCGCCGATCACCCGGTGACAGGGCACGACAATCGAGAGACGGTTATGCCCGTTGGCCAGGCCCACGGCGCGACTGGCGCCGGGCTTGCCCAATAGCGCGGCGATGGCGCCGTAGGTGCTGGTCTGGCCGTACGGGATTTTTGCCAGTTCAGCCCAGACCTGTCGGGCGAAATCGCTGCCAGGCAAGTGTAGTGGAACGTTGAAGTCAGTGAGTTTGCCGGCGAAATACTGCGTCAGCTCGGCCTCAATCTGCTGCAAATGCGCGTTATGCCCTGGCGCGACCGCATAGCCGTATCGATTCTGCAATTCTTCGACTTCCTTGGTCAGCGCTGGCCGATCAAGAAACTCCAGCAGCACCAGGCCACGGCGTTCAGCCATGGCGATCATCGGCCCCAGCGGTGTGGTCAGGCGAGTGAACAGCAGCGGCTCGCTATTGGCGGCGCGGCCCGGCGTGATGTTGAAAGACTTTTGAAACGCATCGCGAAACCCGCTCAGGGACTCGTAGCCCGAATCGAATGCGGCGTTGTCGATGGAATCGCCCTGTTTGATCCCGCCCAACGCCATGCCCAGGCGTCGGGTGCGCAGCCAGGCGTGAAAGGTCATGCCGAAATGCTGCTTGAACCAGCGGCGCAGTTTCAGCGGCTCGATGCCCTCGGCCAGCAGCTGCGCATCGGTCCAGCGCTGGTCGGGGCCGGCGTCTACGGATTTGAGCAGCCGCTGCACCCAGTCCGGGGCAATGGCCGCCGCGTCCAGCGGTTTGCAGCGCAGACAGGCGCGATAGCCCGCGGACATGCACTCATCGGCATGGGCGAAGAACTCGACGTTCTCCGGTTTAGGCTTGCGCGCCGTGCAACTGGGGCGACAGAAGATGCCGGTGGTTTTGACCGCGGTAAAGAACACCCCCTCGTAGGCGGTGTCTCGTTCGAGCATGGCGCGAACCATCTCGGCGTGGGGCGGAAGCAAAGCGTTTTGTAGGTTCATGAGGTGAGCATAAGACGCGTTGCCCAGCGCCTCCACCGGAAAATCGACAGAGAATTCCAGCGATCCCGCCGATCAGGCCCGCCGCGCCATCAGCAACACCGAAGCCGCCGCCGACAACAATCCCGCGCAGCAACGATTGAATAGCCGCTTGCCCCGGGGTTCGGCGAACCAGCGGCGCATGTGCAGGCCCATGTAGGCGTAGGCGCCGATGGCGATCCATTCCAGGACAAGGAACAACGCGCCCAACACGGCGAATTGCGGCGATACGGCTTGGGTCGAGTCGACGAACTGGGGCAGGAACGCGGTGAAGATCAGGATCGCCTTCGGATTGCCGGCCGCCACCAGGAACTCCTGCCGCGCCAACGCCAACATTCCCACCGGCGCGCCCGCCACCACGTTTTCCGCCCCGGGATCGGCGCGCCACAATTGCCAGGCGAGGTAGAGCAGATACGCCGCCCCCAGAATCTTGATCCCGTAGAACAACAATTCCGACGTTTGCAGCACCACCGCCAGCCCCGCCGACGCAAGAGCGATCATGCCGGCGAACGCGAGCAGCCGGCCGATGCCGGCGACACAGGCGATGCGATAGCCATAGCGGGTCGAGTTGCTGACCGACAACAAGTTGTTCGGCCCGGGCGCCATGTTCAGGGCGAAGCAGGCCGGCAGAAACAGGGTGAGGGTGGCGAGGTCCATGACGGGGCTCCAAACGCAGGAACGGTATTTTTATCACAGGCGTGGGGTGGCTTGACCCATACAGTGGTGGACGTCGGGCGCGGTACAGCTGAGGGGTGTTTTGTTCAATACAGCCATCCGGTCGCTCTTTACCTTGAGGCCTCGTTCAACTGAATTGAAGAAGGTCTGTGATGAGTCTGATTATCTCGATGGCGGCGTTTGCCTTGGTGGCCTCGATAACCCCAGGGCCGGTGAACATCGTGGCGTTGAGTTCCGGCGCGCAGTTTGGTTTTCGCGCCAGTCAACGGCATGTCGCCGGGGCAACGTTGGGTTTCGTCCTGTTGTTGGTGTTGATGGGATTAGGGCTGCATGAGGTGTTGCAGCGATGGCCAGCGCTGACGCAGGTGGTGCAATGGGCAGGTGTGGCGTTCCTGTTGTACATGGCCTTCAAGTTGGCCGCCGACAATGGGCATCTGGATGCGAAGGAGTCAGGCCGGGCGCCGTCGATGTTGTACGGCGCGGTCATGCAGTGGCTCAACCCGAAAGCCTGGCTGGCCTGTGTGGCGGGCATGGGCGCGTTTGTGGCGGATGGCGAGGCGCGGCTGGTCTGGCAGTTTGCGGCGGTGTATCTGGTGATTTGCTACCTGTCCGTCGGTTGCTGGGCTTATGCCGGGACGTTTCTACGTGGCTATCTGAGCAACCCGGCGGGCATGCGCCTGTTCAACCGGAGCATGGCGTTGCTGCTGGCGGCGAGCGCAATGTACCTGTTGATACCTTAAGCACAATCAAAGCGGATCCCTGTGGCGTTGGAGTCAGCCGCGGTACTGCCCCGGTGTCGCCGCCAGATGTTGTTTGAACGCTCGCTGAAAATGCGCCTGATCAGCAAACCCGGCTTCGAGCGCCACATCGGCGATCAGCTTGCCGCTGCGCAGCTGATCGCGGGCGAACTGGATGCGCCGGTTGACCAGAAAGGCGTGGGGCGTCATGCCGTAATGCTGCTTGAACGCACGGATCAAGTAGGACGGCGATAGCTGGGCCGCCTCGCAAATGTCTTCGAGCTTGAGCAGGTGCGTGCAGTTGTCGCGGATGTAATCGGCCGCCCGTTCCAGTTTGAAATTGGGCTCGCGCAGCGGTTGATCGATCGGATTGAGCCGCTGCTGCACGTCGGTGAAAAACTCCACGGCCGCACTTTGCTTGCGCAACACGTCTTGTTGCGCATCGACCAGCACGTCGTACAAACCCTTCAGACCGGCAAACAGCTCGCTGTCGTGAGTGTGGGTGATGGAAAACCGGCGAAACGCCAGGTCCTGGCTGAAACCGAGCTGGTGCTGCAAATCGGTCAGCCAGGGTGTCTCGACGTACAGCATCAGGTACGACCACGGTTGGTCATCGATGGGATTGCAGGCGTGGACATCACCGGGATTCATCAGCACCACGGTGCCGGCACTGACCTGGAATTCCGATTGCTCGTGGAGGTAGGTACTGCGCCCGGCCGTGATCGCACCGATGGAGAAGTGCTCGTGGGAATGCCGGGTGTAGCAGACCTCGCGGCCGTCGGCGATGGAACGGGCTTCGATGGAGGGCAGGGCGTCGTCGCGCCAGAAGCGCGGGGCTTTGTCAGCGTCTTTGGCAACGGCGGGCTTCATGGTCAGCGTCCTCGGCAGGTCAGCGTCGAAGTGTATTAGCTCTCACCGTCAAAGGCTCGTTGCAGTGCAGCGATATCGAGTTTTTTCATCTGCAACATTGCCGTCATGGCGCGTTGTGATTTCGCCGTGTCAGGGTCTTTCATCATGTCCATCAGGGCCACCGGTACGATCTGCCAGGACACGCCGAATTTGTCCTTGAGCCAGCCGCATTGCTGGGCCTCGGCGGGTCCGCCCGCGGACAGGCGCCCCCAGAAGTGGTCGACTTCTTCCTGAGTATCGCAGTTGACCTGAAATGAAACCGCTTCATTGAACGTAAAAACGGGGCCACCGTTGAGGCCGGTAAAACTCTGCCCGTCCAGCTCGAAACTGACCGTCATCACCGAACCTTCGGGCCTACCGTGGATCTCCTGACCGGCCTTGCCGTAGTAGGTAGTGGCGGTGATTTTCGAATGATCGAAGATTGCACAGTAGAACTTCGCGGCCTCCTCGGCGTGATCGTCGAACCACAGGCAGGGCGTGAGTTTTTGAACACGGTGCATGGCGTCGCTCCTCTACGGATTACTCAGGCTGGACTTTCAGCGTAGTCAGCCTCGGGTCGTCTGGCCGTACCGTAGATCGACAAGTTGAAAGAGTTTCCTTTGGCGACGGAATCAACAATGTCGGCATGACCCGATAACCGCTAGACTGCGGACCTGGTTTGCCGCAAGGACGCACTGCATTATGGTTATTCCTCGTTTGTTGGCTGTCTCCTGTCTGCTGGCCGCCGCTGCGGTGAGCGCCGAACCGCACACGTATCACCTCACGGACCCCGCGAAGAAATACGTGATTGACGTGCTGTTTGCCCAGCCGCCCAGCCAGACTTTCGACGGCGCTCCCGCGCTGATTACGTTGCGCAAAAGGGCCGGCGGGCAGGTGCTGCAGCGCATCCAGTCAGCCGAAGCGTTCGCCCTGTTCAAGCCTGGCCACAAAGCTTCGGAATTCGACCGCAACCTGGCGTATGCCGATCAGAGTCTGCTGTTGTTCCGCGATTTCAATTTCGACGGGCAACAAGATCTTGCCGTACGCAATGGCAATGACGCGGGCTATGGCGGTCCTTCCTACGACATCTACCTGTTCGATCCCGAGCGCCCGACGCTCGTGTTGAGCAAGCCTTTTTCCGCGCTGACCCGTGACGCAAATCTGGGCATGTTCGAGATCGACCCGGTCACCAAAAGCCTGCACACCCAGTCCAAAAGCGGTTGCTGTTGGCGCCAGAGCGCAACCTGGAAAATCCAGGACAACCTTCCTGTGAAGGTGGCCGAGAAAATAGAGGTGGTGCAAAAGCCGTCGCAAGCCAACCCGTTCATGCCTTCTGGCTATGTGGACGTTACCGATCGTGAATTGAGGTCTGGCCAGTGGACGGAGCATCGTCGCCTCGAGGGGCCCTTCGGTGAAGCGCCCGTCATGTTGCGCGGCACCCTGGATAACAAGATCCCCGTTGAGCTGTGGTGGCAACTTCAGGGTGGTGTCTATGTTGGCGAAGTTCGCTACAGCAAGACCGGCAGCGGTAAACCGATCCGGCTGGTGGGCAATACCTACGAGGATGGCGGTATTGTTCTGCGTGAACTGGACGACGATGGTCAGATGATCGGCAACTGGTTTGTCGAAGGCACGCCGAACGAGCAGGGCCGCCAGACCGGCACGTGGATCAACGGCTCTCGTCAATTAAGCATCGATGTGCGGCCGACCGCGTTCAAGGTCGCCGCGCAAAAGCTTGAGCGGGTAGCAGACAGTCAGCGAGAAGGGCGCTACCTCGTGAACAATGTCCAGGATCGGCGTGTCGGCGAGTTGACCCTCAAAGTATTGCCGGGGATCGACAACGGCCCCGAGATGGCGGACATCAACCTGAGCATTTTTCAGCTCAAGGATCCACCCGTTGAGGTCCATCATCAGTACCCATTGCTCGCCGGCAACCTCGTCATCGCAAAGGACCCGAAGGGCGATCCGCTGTTTCGCCTGCAGTTGCTCAATGGCGCCGCTGAAGTGACCGGTTTTGGTGAGTATCAGAAGTACAGCGCGGCTTACGTGAAACAACCCTGATGTAGGGTGATGCGTCTTCTGGCGCAGCATCGGCTGGGTAAAAATCTGGTCGGCGTTGTGGCCTGAAGACGCCGGTTCAGCGACGGCCCAGGCCTCCTTTTTCAGCGATCCACCGGGTGGCCAAATCAATAAAGGCCCGCAATTTCGGCTGCGTCTGGGTGCGGCTGGGAAAGTACAGGTACAACGCAGAGCTGAGTGGCACAAAGGGTTGCAGCACCCGTTCCAGTCGTCCATCCGCCAACTCGTCGGCAATCTCCAGATCACAGGCATAGGCCAGGCCTGAACCGCTGAGTGCCGCCGCCACCAACAACCGGCGGTCATTGACGATCACGCCGCCCTCGACGCCCACGGTGAAGTCCCGATCCTCGCGGCGAAACTCCCAGCGATGCGCGCTGCCGGAGGTCGAGAAGCGAAAGCCGATGCATTGATGCCGGGTCAGGTCTTCCGGGACGACCGGTTTGCCAGCCTTGGCAAAGTACGCCGGGGAGCCCACCACCGACCATTGCAGGTCAGGTGTCAGGCGTACCGCGATCATGTCTTTTTCAATCGACTCTCCCAGACGAATCCCGGCATCGAAGCCGCCGGCCATCAGGTCGACCGTGGCGTCGTCCAGGGAAATATCGAGAGTGACTTGCGGGTAGGCCTCGAGGAACAGCGGAATCAGCGGCTCCATTAATAATGCCCCGGACAATCGTGGTGCCGTGAGTCGCAGCGTGCCCATGGGCTGATCACGAAAACCGCTGAGCACCGCCAGGGCTTCATCGATTTCACTGGCCGCCGGACGCAAGCGGGCAAACAGACTGGCGCCGGCTTCGGTCAGCGCCACTCGGCGTGTGGTGCGCTGAAACAGCAGCACGCCGGTGCGCCGTTCCAAGAGCTTGATCGCATGGCTGACGGCGGTGGGCGTCACGGCTAGCCGAGTCGCGGCAAGGGTGAAGCTTTTGTGCTCGGCGACCGCGAGAAACTCGGTCAAACCATCAAACGGGTCGTGATTCATATCGGCGCCATTATGAAAGAGCGTTTCATAGTGCTTGTAACACGAGGGCATTTTTCCGACCAATGTTCCTGCGTACCTTGTGCTTACCCCAACTGCCTACAAGGATTCGCGATCATGACCACCTCCCAAAACTTCAAACGTGTCTGGCTCATCACCGGTGCTTCTCGCGGTATCGGCGCCAAGATCGCTGCCGCCGCGCTGGCCAATGGCGACGCTGTGGTTGCCACCGCTCGTGACGCCAGCAGCATCACCCAGCGTTTTGGCGAGCAGCCAGGCTTGCTGGCCGCCACCCTTGATGTGACCAACGAAGCCCAGGGCGTCGTGGTCGCCAACGCCGCCATTGAACACTTCGGGCGCATCGACGTGCTGGTCAACAACGCCGGTTTCGGCGTGCTTGGCGCGGTGGAAGAAGCCAGCGCCGATGAAGTGCGACGCGTGTACGAAACCAACGTCTTCGGCTTGCTGAATGTCACGCGCGCTGTCCTGCCGCACATGCGCGCGGCTCGCCGTGGACATGTGATCAATCTCTCATCGGTGGGCGGCTACAGGTCGGGGCCGGGCTTCGGCGTCTACTGCTCCACCAAATTTGCCGTCGAAGGTTTGAGCGAGGCGTTGCACGCCGAGCTGGCACCGCTGGGCATCAACGTGACCATTGTCGAGCCGGGCTATTTCCGTACCGAGTTCCTCGAAGGCAATTCACTGGTCGAATCCCCGGCTTCGATTGCCGACTACGACAGCACGGCGGGTGAGGTGCGCAAAATTGCCAAGGCCGTGACCCTGAATCAGCCTGGCGATCCGGACAAGCTCGCCCAGGCCATGATCACCCTGGTGCAAGCGGAAAAAGCCCCGCTGCGCTTACCGCTGGGCAGCGACTGTGTCGCAGCGATCGAAGCCAAGAACGCCTTCGTCGCCGATGAGTTGCAGACGTGGCGTGAGCTGTCGGTGTCCACCGACTTCTAAGCCCCCAACCGCTCTATGTAGCAGCTGCCGAGCCTGCGAGGCTGCGTTCGGCGACGAAGTCGTCGTGAAGTCAGGCTCTGCGGTGTGCCAGGAAAACTGCGTTCGCAGGGTTTACGACGACTTCGTCGCCGAACGCAGCCTCGCGGGCTCGGCAGCTGCTACAACGCGATCCTGTTCGCCTTCATTGTGTGACCGGTGGTCGATGAACCTGTCTCGCCCGGCAATTTGCGCTTAGCTGTAGGGATAACCCGAGGTTCCCGAGAACCCCTTCAGAACACCGTGAGTCTGAGGACATTCGCAATGCTGACCCTCAACATCAATGGCAAGGACCAGGCGCTGGATGTCCCCGCAGACATGCCGCTGCTGTGGGTCCTGCGCGATGTCGCGCACCTGACCGGCACCAAATTCGGTTGCGGCATCGCCCAGTGCGGGGCCTGCACCGTGCACGTCGACGGCGCGCCGCTGCGTTCCTGTATCACGCCCGCCACAGCGGTGGCCAATGGGCAAAAAATCCTCACCATCGAAGGCCTGTCCACCGACGGTTCGCACCCGGTGCAGCAAGCCTGGGCGGAACTCGATGTGGTGCAGTGCGGTTACTGCCAGTCCGGGCAGATCATGTCGGCCGCCGCGTTGCTGGCGAAAATCCCCAAGCCCACCGACAGCGACATCGATCAGGCGCTCTCCGGCAACATCTGCCGCTGCGGCACCTACCCAAGGATCCGTGCAGCGGTCAAACGCGCCGCCGAGATCGGTTGATGCCACGTTGAAGGGAGTCCGCACAATGAACAGCCTCAATCCTCTGTCACGCCGCGGTTTCCTCAAGGGCAGCGCGGTGCTGGGCGGTGGTCTGGTGGTGGCGTTTGTCATCCCCGGTGGCCATCGCTTTGCGATCGGCGCCGAGAATCAAGGCAATGTGTTCGCGCCCAATGCGTTTTTGCGGATCGGCAATGACAACAGCGTCACCATACTGCTCGGCCATTCGGAAATGGGCCAGGGTATCTGGACCGGCCTGACCATGTTGATCGCTGAAGAACTGGACGCCGACTGGTCGAAGATCCGCGTCGAACATGCACCTGCCTCGGCCGCCGAATATGGCCTGGCCGGGTTTGGCGGGATGCAAATCACTGGCGGGTCCACCTCGACCTGGATGGAGTTCGACCGCTACCGGCAGGCCGGTGCAGCGGCGCGTTTGATGTTGATCGACGCGGCGGCCAAACGCTTCAACGTCGCGCCCTCCGAAATTCGCACCGAATCGGGTGTAGTGATTGCCGGCGACCAACGCGCCACCTACGGCGAACTGGCCGATGACGCCGGCAAGCTGCCGGTGCCGGATCCAGCGTCGATCAAGCTCAAGGAGTCCAAGGACTGGAAAATCATTGGCAAACCGACCAAGCGCCTGGACACCCCGGAAAAAATCACCGGCCGCGCCAAGTTCGGCATGGACGTGCAGTTCGACGGCCTGATGACCGCCATGGTCGCGCGCTCGCCGGTGTTCGGTGGCAGCGTCAAATCCTTCGAAGGCGCCGAAGCGCTGGCGATTCCGGGCGTGCACAAAGTGGTGCAGGTGCCCACCGGGGTGGCGGTGATTGCCGACCATTACTGGGCGGCGAAGCTGGGGCGAGATGCGTTGAAGGTCGATTGGGACCTGGGGCCAAACACCGGGCTCGACAGTCAGAAACTGCTGGAAAGCTTCCGCAAACTCGCCGCCACCCCTGGGGCGTCTGCCAGTCAGGCCGGTGATGTCGCGGCGGGTCTGGGGAAAGCGGCGAAGACCATTGATGTCGAATACAGCGTGCCGTACCTGGCCCATGCGCCGATGGAGCCGCTCAACTGCACCGTGAAAATCACCCAGGACAAATGCGAAATCTGGACCGGCACCCAGTTCCAGACGCTGGATCAAATGGTCGCCGGCAAAATCACCGGGCTCAAACCCGAGCAGGTGGAGATTCATACCGAGTTTCTGGGTGGCGGTTTCGGTCGCCGGGCCAATCCGACCTCGGACTTTGTTGCAGAAGCCGTGGAAGTCGCCAAGGCAGCGGGCGCACCGGTAAAAACCGTCTGGTCCCGGGAGGACGACATTCGCGGTGGCTACTACCGCTCCGCGTTCCTCCATCAGGCCCGCATCGGCCTCGATGCGGGCGGGCTGCCGATCGCCTGGAAGCATGTGATGGTCGGGCAGTCGATCATGGCTGGCACGTCATTCGAAGCGACCATGGTCAAGAATGGCATCGACAAGACGTCTGTCGAAGGGGTTGCCGACAGTCCTTACCTTGAGGGGTTGGCAAATCACCAGGTTGATCTGCATTCCCCGCAAACCGGCATCCGCGTGCTCTGGCTGCGTTCGGTAGGGCACACCCACACCGCGTTCGTGATGGAGTCGCTGATCGACGAACTGGCAGAGGCGGCCGGCAAGGACCCGGTGGAGTACCGGCGAACCTTGCTCAAGGACCATCCACGGCATCTTGGCGTGCTGAACCTGGCCGTTGAAAAAGCCAACTGGAAGGCGCCACTGGCGGACGGCCATGCGTTGGGTGTAGCGGTGCATGAGTCTTTCGGCAGTTATGTTGCGCAGGTGGCCGAGGTGTCCCAGGACAACCTGGCGATCCGTGTACACCGGGTGGTGTGTGCGGTGGATTGCGGCATTGCGGTCAACCCGATGAGCATCGCGGCGCAAATGGAATCGGCCATCACGTTCGGCCTCGGATTTACCTTGCACAGCAAACTGACCTTCAAGAATGGGCAGGTGGTGCAATCCAATTACCACGACTATCAAGTGCTGCGGCTCAACGAAATGCCGGTGGTGGAAGTACATATCGTGCCCAGCAGCGACAAACCCGGTGGCATCGGCGAGGCCGGTGTGCCGCCCACGGCGCCGGCAGTGGCCAACGCGGTGTTCGCCCTGACCGGCCAGCGCTTGCGGGAACTGCCGCTGCAACTGTCGGGGGTGTGAGATGAGACGACATCTGATTCTTGGCGCGGTGGTGTTGATCGGCCTGGTCGCCTACGCCGAGCACGTGCTCGCTGACGATAAGGAGGCCATCAAGGCGTTCGATACCGTGCAAAAGGTCTTTCAGAGCCCACGGTGCCAGAACTGCCATATCCCCGGCGATTCGCCGTTGCAATTCGACGCCGGCATTCCCCACGCAATGAACGTCGTGCGGGGCATGGACGGCAAGGGTGCGGCGGGTTTGCCCTGCGCTACCTGTCACGCCGAGAATAATCCGCCGGCCAGTTACGGCGCTCACGCACCGCCGGGGGCGCCGCACTGGAGCCTGCCGCCAGCCGCGCACAAAATGGCCTGGATCGGTCTGCCGGCCGATAAATTGTGCGCAATGATCAAGGACCGTTCCAGCAACGGTGACCGCGATTTCGCCGCGCTGATCAAGCATGTCAGCGACGACAAATTGGTGCTTTGGGGCTGGAATCCAGGTCAGGGAAGGGCGCCGGTCCCGGTGCCGCACGACATTTTCGTCACCCAGTTCAAGCTTTGGGCTGACGCCGGAGGGCCATGTCCGGTCGTGGGTAGTTGACCGGCGGTCTGTTAACAGGGAGTCAAAGCGGGTATGGGCCACTCTAAGAAATATACCCGCCCATGGAGTGAGTAATGCTGATCCCAGGCAAACCGGTAAAACCAGGCGCGTGCGCCGACCCGTTGCGCACGCCACTGCAGGAGCGCGAGCTGCTGCGTGACTTGGCCCGCAAGGCCGAGGAGGAGTTAATGGGCGTCCAGATGGCGAGCATGGACGAGTTGACGCTGCTCTCCAACCGACACGGTTTTATAGCGCTGGCCCAACAAGGGCTGGATGTCTGCCTACAGCTGAAAAAGCCAGCGACGCTGCTGCTCTTCAACATTGATGACTTCAAGCACATCAACTATCTCTATGGTCGTTCCGAGGGCGACAATGCCCTGAAAACCTTCGCTGATGTGCTGCGAATAGCCTTTCGCGAGAGCGATGTGATCGGCCGGTTGGGCAGCGACAAATTCGTTGCGTTGCTGACCGGCTCAAGCGTTGTGGAAATACCCGCGATCAGGGCGCGACTCGAAGAAATTCTCGAAGAGCGCAATGCCACGGTGCATCGCGGTTATGACATCCACTTCAGTATCGATCAGATCGAGTTTCATCCTGCGCTCCACGAGACGGCCGAGGGCTTATTGACTGCGACCAGTGAGCAAATCGCAAGCGACCCGTTCGGCCACCCGTAGTAACGAACCGTCATTTCTGAACCGGCCGATCATCTGTAAACCGATAGGCATCGATCCTTCAGCGCGAAGCAGCGGGATATTCACCTGCGGCCAGCCGAACGCGCCCCAGAACTTGATGAAATCCGATGGCCCGGTGCTTTCCAGGCCCACGGGTGCGACCATCCCGCAGCAGGGGCCGAGCATGGCGTCGTAGGGCTGGCAGCGTTCATTCAGGCGCGGTGCAAGCGCCGCCAACCGGGCCTTGGCAGCGGACTCCTGTTCCCAGGTTGTCGTCGCCGCCCGGTCGAACATTGCCAGTGTCGAAGGGCTTAACAGTGCGCGGTGTTGCTGAAACTCCTTCGCCAGAGAACGGGCGCCTTCGCAATCGTTGATTAACAGGTGATCGTCGAATACCCCGGCAAATTCCTCCGGCAGTTGCACGTCGTTGACCTGATGGCCGGCGCTGCGCAAGTGGTCCACGGCCTGTTCCAGCGCGTTGGCCACCTCGGGGTCGACCTGATCCCAGCGCGCTGTGCGACAGAAGCCCAATTGCAGAGGCCGTGGTTCAACCTCAGGCACTGCAAAACCTGGAATCAACACCCGCGCCACCAAGTGCAGATCGCGCACCGAGCGACCGTACCAGCCTACGGTGTCGAAGCTCGGCGCCAGCGGCTTTACGCCTTCCAGCGATACCAGTCCAAACGAAGGTTTGAACGCGAACAGACCGCAATAGGACGCCGGTTTCAGCAGTGAACCGGCAGTCTGGGTGCCCAGCGCCACAGCAAAGAAATCCGCTGCCATCCCGGCCGCTGAACCGGCGCTGGAGCTGCCCGGCGTGCGGTCCAGGTCATGCGGGTTGCGGGTCGGGCCGGTGTGCATGTACGCAAATTCAGTGGTGTGGGTCTTGCCCATGATCAGCGCGCCGGCCTGACGGAGCAGGGTCACCACATGGGCATCCCGGGCAGGTTGATGACCGGCATAGATGGGCGAGTTGAATTGCGTCGGATGGTCGGCACTGTCGAAGACATCCTTCACCCCCACCGGGACGCCGGCCAGCAAGCCACGACTGTTGTGCAACGCAGCGTCGGTGCGTACTTTTCGGGCATCGAACGAGACGAAAGCCCGGATGTCCGGCTCCAGCGCCTGAATGCGTTCCAGGACTGTTTCGGCGATGACGGCGGCGGTCGCCTCACCCTTGATCACGGACTGACTGAGGGCCGTGGCATCCGGGACGGGGCGGATCATTTGGCGAACAACTGAGTGATGTCCTTGAACGCCTTGAACTCCAGTGCATTGCCGCAAGGGTCGAACAGAAACATTGTCGCTTGCTCGCCCACCAATCCCTGAAAGCGAATGCCCGGTTCGATGACGAATCGGGTATCGAGGGCTTTCAACCGCTCGGCCAGCGCCTCCCATTCGTTCATCCCCAACACCACACCAAAATGCGGCACCGGCACGTCATGACCGTCGACAGCATTGGTGTGCGCGGCTTCTTGAGAGGCGTTTTTCGGCGCCAGGTGAATGACCAGCTGATGGCCGAAAAAATTGAAATCGACCCAATGATCGCTTGAGCGACCTTCTTCCAGGCCGAATACCTGGCCATAAAAATTGCGCGCGGCAGTCAGGTCGTAGACCGGGATGGCCAAGTGAAAAGGGGAGAGTTGCATCGGATGTGCCTCGGCTGTCTGGATTCAGATTGAGTTTAGTCCTGTGCTTTTTGATTGAAAGACGATAATTTTTGCGTCGAGCTCAAATTATTTCGATCAGTCGAGAACGCCATGCTGCGAGAACTGAAAACCTTCATTGCGGTGACGCGCTACGGCACTTTTGCCGCGGCCGGTATGCACATTGGCCTGACCCAGTCAGCCGTCAGCGCGCAGATTCGCAATCTGGAACAGGCCCTGGGTATTCGTTTGTTCGACCGCACTGGACGTCAGGCGCTGCTCAACGCGGCGGGTCAGCGGGCTCTACCAATGGCCAGGGATATGCTCGAGACCTTCAGTCGCATGGCGGTCAGCGATGATGTCAGTGAGTATCGCGGCGAGTTGAAAATAGGCGCGGTGGCCACGGCCCAGACCGGACTGCTGCCTCAGGCATTGCTGCGTTTGAGGCAACAGGCGCCATTGCTGGAGCCGAAACTGGTGCCCGGTGTGTCGCTGAACCTGTTGAGTCAGGTGGACACCGGTGAGGTGGATCTGGCGATCCTGATCAAGCCGCCGTTCGAGTTACCCAAAGAACTGTCAGCGCAGGTCATCCGCAAGGAACCGTTTGTATTGATCGTGCCGGCAGAACTTGAAGGCGATGAGCCGTTGCAGATCCTCGCGAGCCATCCGCACGTGCGTTACGACCGCAATTCGTTCGGTGGACGATTGGTGACGCGGTTTTTGCGTGAGCAGCAGATTGATGTGCAGGTGGCTTTGGAGCTGGATGAGCTGGAAGCCATCGTGAAGATGGTTGAATGCGGGTTGGGGGTGTCGCTGCTGCCTGAGGCAGGGCTCTGGCTTGAGCATGGGGCGAAGGTTCGGATCATTCCGTTGGGGGAGTTGACGTTCTACCGCGAGATCGTCCTGTTGCAGCGCTATAGCCAGCGCACACAGCCGATCCAGCAGCTGTTTGCCCGATGCCTGACCCAGAACGATGGCTAAACACAAAACCCTGTGGGAGTGAGCCTGCTCGCGAAAGCGTCGTGTCAGTCGACATCGATGCTGACTGATACACCGCTTTCGCGAGCAGGCTCACTCCTACAGGGATTGCTTTCTCCGTGAAATCTCAGCCAATAAAACCCGCCAAAACTGGCGGGTCTTTTAGTTGGCTGACCGAAGATTACTCTTCGAGGCTGCCCATGGCCGTGGTGTTGAAGCCACCGTCCACGTACATGATTTCGCCGCTGATGCCGGACGCCAGGTCCGAGCACAGGAAGGCGCCGGCGTTGCCGACTTCGTCGATGGTGACGTTACGACGCAGCGGGGTTTGCGCTTCGTTGGCGGCCAGCATCTTGCGGAAGTTCTTGATGCCGGAGGCGGCGAGGGTGCGGATCGGGCCAGCCGATACACAGTTGACGCGGGTGCCGTCCGGGCCCAGGGAGCCGGCCAGGTAACGAACGCCAGCTTCCAGGGAAGCCTTGGCCATGCCCATTACGTTGTAGTTCGGCATGGTGCGCTCGGCACCCAGGTACGACAGGGTCAGCAGGCTACCGTTGCGGCCTTTCATCATTTCGCGGCCGGCTTTGGCCAGGGCCACGAAGCTGTAGGCGCTGATGTCGTGAGCGATGCGGAAACCTTCACGGGTGGTGGCTTCGGTGAAGTCGCCATCCAGTTGGTCGCCCGGGGCGAAGCCGACGGAGTGCACGATGCAGTCCAAGCCGTCCCACTTCTTGCCCAGCTCAACGAAGACCTTGGCGATTTCTTCATCGCTGGCTACGTCGCACGGGAAGCACAGGTCAGGGTTGGAACCCCAGCTTTGTGCGAACTCTTCGACACGACCCTTGAGTTTGTCGTTCTGATAAGTGAAGGCAAGCTCAGCGCCCTCGCGATGCATGGCGGCAGCGATGCCGGATGCGATGGACAGCTTGCTGGCGACACCGACGATCAGTACGCGCTTACCGGCGAGAAAACCCATGTGTTGCTCCTCTCTTTCAGGTTATTGCGCAGTGGCTGGAGCCAGGAAAGCGGCTTCCAGCAACTGCTGTGTATACGGATGTTTGGGGGCCGCAAAAATACTTTGCGCGTCTCCCTGTTCGACCACTTGGCCTTGCTTGACCACCATCAGCTGGTGGCTCAGCGCTTTGACGACAGCCAGGTCATGGCTGATAAACAGATACGTCAGGTTGTACTTGGTTTGCAGTGAACGCAAAAGTTCCACCACTTGGCGTTGCACTGTCCGGTCGAGGGCCGATGTCGGCTCGTCCAGCAGAATCAACGCCGGTTTTAGCACTAATGCCCGGGCAATGGCGATTCTCTGCCGTTGCCCGCCGGAAAATTCGTGGGGGTAGCGGTGCCGGGTTTCCGGGTCCAGACCTACCTCCTTGAGTGCCGCAATAATCGCTTGTTCCTGTTCCGCCTCGGTGCCCATCTTGTGGATCCGCAGGCCTTCGCCAACGATCTGGCTCACGCACATCCGTGGGCTCAGGCTGCCGAACGGGTCCTGAAACACCACCTGCATCTCCCGCCGTAGCGGTCGAACCTGTTGCTGCGTCAGGCAGTCTAGCTGCTTGCCTTCAAAACGGATGGCACCTTTGCTGCCGATCAGCCGCAAAATCGCCAAACCCAGTGTCGACTTGCCCGAACCGCTTTCTCCCACAATCCCCAGGGTCTGGCCCTGAGGCAGGCTGAAATTGATTCCGTCCACCGCTTTGATGTGGTCGACGGTCTTTTTCAGAAAGCCTTTCTTGATCGGGAACCAGACTTTCAGGTCCTCGACTTGCAGCAGCGGCGGGCCAATTACATTGGTTGCCGGCTTGCCGCTGGGCTCCGCTGCCAGCAGTTCCCGAGTGTACGGATGCTGCGGCGCGCGGAACAGCTCTTCGCACGATGCCTGTTCGACGATGCAACCGCGCTGCATGACACATACGCGATGCGCAATTCTTCGCACAAGGTTCAAATCGTGACTGATCAGTAGCAGCGCCATGCCCAATCGGGCCTGTAATTCTTTGAGCAATTCGAGGATTTTCAGCTGAACGGTGACGTCCAGCGCGGTGGTCGGTTCGTCAGCGATCAGCAGTTCCGGCTCGTTGGCCAGGGCCATGGCAATCATCACCCGCTGCCGTTGGCCACCGGACAATTCATGGGGCAGCGCCTTGAGGCGTTTCTCGGGCTCCGGGATGCCGACCATTTCCAGCAGCTCCAGCGTGCGCTTGGTCGCGACTTTGCCGATCAGGCCCTTGTGGGTGCTCAACACCTCGTTTATCTGCTTCTCGATCGAGTGCAGCGGATTGAGCGAGGTCATCGGCTCCTGGAAGATCATCGCGATCCGGTTGCCGCGGATGTGGCGGATGGTTTTCTCTTTCAGGCTCAGCAGGTTTTGCCCGGAATACTCGATGGTGCCGGACGGATGCCGGGCGAGCGGGTAGGGCAGCAGCCGCAGGATCGAGTGCGCCGTCACCGATTTGCCGGAGCCGCTTTCGCCCACCAGCGCCAGGGTTTCCCCGCGCTTGATATCGAAGCTGACACCTTCGACCACCCGTTGGACGCGCTCGCCGACGACAAATTCGACGGCCAGGTCGCGTACTTCGATCAGATTGTCCTGATTCATTTCACTTCCTCGGGTCGAAGGCATCGCGAGCGGACTCGCCGATGAATACCAGCAAACTCAACATCAACGCCAGCACGGCAAACGCGCTCATGCCGAGCCACGGCGCTTGCAGGTTGGACTTGCCCTGGGCCACCAGCTCACCGAGGGACGGCGCACCAGGCGGCAAACCGAAACCAAGGAAATCCAGGGCGGTCAGGGTGCCGATGGCGCCGGTCAGGATGAACGGCATGAAGGTCATGGTCGAGACCATGGCGTTGGGCAGGATGTGACGGAACATGATCGCCCCGTTTTGCATCCCCAGCGCCCGTGCGGCACGCACGTATTCCAGATTACGCCCACGCAGGAACTCGGCGCGGACCACGTCCACCAGGCTCATCCACGAGAACAGCAGCATGATCCCCAGCAGCCACCAGAAATTTGGCTGGACGAAGCTGGCGAGAATGATCAGCAGGTACAGCACCGGCAGCCCGGACCAGATCTCCAGAAAGCGCTGCCCGGCCAAATCCACCCAACCGCCGTAGAAACCCTGCAAGGCCCCGGCAATAACGCCGATGATCGAGCTGAGAATGGTCAGCGTCAGGGCGAACAGCACCGAAATCCGGAAGCCGTAGATCACCCGCGCCAACACGTCGCGGCCCTGATCGTCAGTGCCCAGCAGGTTGTCGACGGAGGGTGGCGCCGGGGCCGGGACTTTCAGGTCGTAGTTGATGCTTTGATAGCTGTAGGGAATCGGCGCCCACAACACCCAGGCGTCTTTTTCCTTGAGCAATTCGCGGATGTACGGGCTCTTGTAGTTGGCTTCCAGCGGGAATTCGCCGCCGAACGCGGTTTCCGGGTAGCGCTTGAGCGCCGGGAAGTACCAGCCGTTGTCGTAGTGCACCACCAGCGGTTTGTCGTTGGCGATCAGCTCGGCGCCGAGGCTCAGCCCAAACAGCAGCAGAAACAGCCACAGCGACCACCAGCCACGCTTGTTGGCCTTGAACAGTTCAAAGCGTCGGCGATTGAGAGGGGACAGATTCATCTCAATGCTCCCGGCTTTCGAAGTCGATACGCGGATCGACAAAGGTGTAGGTGAGGTCGCCGATGAGTTTCACCACTAATCCCAGCAGGGTGAAGATGAACAGCGTGCCAAAAACCACCGGGTAATCGCGGTTGATCGCCGCCTCAAAACTCATCAGCCCGAGGCCGTCGAGGGAGAAGATCACTTCCACCAGCAACGAGCCGGTGAAGAAGATGCCGATAAACGCCGACGGGAACCCGGCGATCACCAGCAGCATGGCGTTGCGGAACACATGGCCGTAGAGCACGCGGTGATTGGTCAGGCCCTTGGCCTTGGCGGTGACCACGTACTGCTTGTTGATTTCGTCGAGGAAGCTGTTTTTGGTCAGCAGCGTCATGGTCGCGAAGTTGCCGATCACCAGCGCCGTCACCGGCAATGCCAGGTGCCAGAAGTAATCGAGAACCTTGCCGCCCATGCTCAACTCGTCGAAGTTGTTGGAGGTCAGCCCTCTGAGCGGGAACCAGTCGAAATAGCTGCCGCCGGCAAACACCACGATCAGCAGGATGGCGAACAGGAACGCCGGTATCGCATAGCCGACGATGATCGCCGAACTGGTCCAGACGTCGAAGTGGCTGCCGTGTCGCGTCGCCTTGGCGATCCCCAGCGGGATCGACACCAGGTACATGATCAGCGTGCTCCACAGCCCGAGGGAGATCGACACCGGCATCTTTTCCTTGATCAGGTCGATGACCTTGGCGTCGCGGAAGAAGCTGTCGCCGAAATCCAGGGTGGCGTAGTTCTTGATCATGATCCACAAGCGTTCCGGCGCCGATTTGTCGAAGCCGTACATGTGCTCGATTTCCTTGACCAGCATCGGGTCCAGGCCCTGGGCACCGCGATAGGCGGAGCCCGCCACCGAGACTTCGGCACCGCCGCCAGCGATGCGGCTGGTGGCGCCTTCGAAGCCTTCGAGCTTGGCGATCATCTGCTCCACCGGCCCGCCGGGGGCGGCCTGGATGATCACGAAGTTGATCAGCAAAATGCCGAGCAAGGTCGGGATGATCAGCAGCAGTCGCCGAAAAATATACGCCAGCATTGATTACTCCGTGCCCGCAGGGTCGGCTTGCAGTTTGGTTTCGACTTCTACCGCCGGTTTGGCGTCGGGCTTGACCCACCAGGTGTTGATGCCGATGTCGTACTTGGGTGAGATTTTCGGGTGGCCGATGTGGTTCCAGTACGCCACGCGCCAGGTCTTGATGTGCCAGTTGGGGATCACGTAATAGCCCCATTGCAGCACGCGGTCCAGCGCGCGTGCATGGGCCACCAGGCTTTTGCGCGAATCGGCGTTGATCAGTTGCTCGACCAACTGGTCCACCACCGGGTCTTTCAGGCCCATGGAGTTGCGGCTGCCGGGTTTGTCGGCGGCGTCGGACATCCAGAACTCGCGTTGCTCGTTACCCGGCGAGTTGGACTGCGGGAAGCTGCCGACAATCATGTCGAAGTCCCGTGAACGCACGCGGTTGATGTACTGCGAGACGTCGACCCGACGGATCACGAGGTCGATGCCCAGGTCACTCATGTTGCGCTTGAACGGCAGCAGCACCCGTTCGAATTCGGTCTGCGCCAACAGGAACTCGATGGTCACCGGTTTGCCAGTGGCGTCGACCATCTTGTCATCGACGATCCGCCAGCCCGCCTCTTGCAGCAATTGATAGGCTTTGCGTTGTTGGGCGCGGATCATGCCGCTGGCGTCGGTCACCGGGTTCTGGAACGCCTCGCTGAACACCTGCTCGGGAATTTTGCCGCGGAACGGGTCGAGGATCGCCAGTTGATCGGCGTCCGGCAGGCCGCTGGCAGCCATTTCCGAATTCTCGAAGTAACTACGGGTGCGTGCGTAGGCGCCGTTGAACAGTTGCTTGTTGGTCCATTCGAAGTCCAGCAACAGGGTCAGGGCCTGGCGCACGCGCACGTCCTGGAATACCGGGCGGCGCAGGTTGAAGACAAAGCCCTGCATGCCGGTGGGGTTGCCGTTGGGGATCTGTTCCTTGACCAACCGGCCCTCGGTGACGGCCGGAATGTTGTAGGCGTTGGCCCAGTTCTTTGCTGCCATTTCGAGCCAGTAATCGAACTGCCCGGCCTTGAGTGCTTCCAGGGCCACGGTGTTGTCGCGGTAGTAGTCGGTGGTCATCACGTCGAAGTTGTAGAACCCGCGGTTCGCCGGCAGGTCCTTGGCCCAGTAATCCTTGACCCGCTCATAGCGCACCGAACGCCCGGCCTTCACTTCACTGACCTTGTACGGGCCGCTGCCCAATGGTATTTCCAGGTTGCCCTTGGTGAAATCGCGCGTCGCCCACCAATGCTTGGGCAGCACCGGCAACTGGCCGAGGATCAGCGGCAGCTCACGGTTGTTGTTGTGTTTGAACTTGAACAGCACCGTCAGCGGATCTTCAGCGACCACTTCCTCGACATCGCTGTAGTAACCGCGGTACAGCGGCGCGCCGTCCTTGATCAGGGTCTGGAAGCTGAACACCACGTCCTCGGCGCGCATCGGATGCCCGTCGTGGAAGCGCGCTTCGGGGCGCAGGTAGAAACGTACCCAGCTGTTGTCCGGGGCTTTTTCGATCTTGCCGGCGACCAGGCCGTACTCGGTGAACGGTTCATCCAGGCCCTGTTTGGCCAGGGTGTCGTAGATCATGCTGATGTCGTCGGCCGCGACACCCTTGTTGATGAAGGGGTTGAGGCTGTCAAAGCCACCGAAACCGGCCTGACGGAAGATCCCGCCCTTGGGCGCGTCGGGGTTCACGTAATCGAAATGTTTGAAATCGGCCGGGTATTTCGGCGGCTCGTTGTACAGGGTCAGGGCATGTTGCGGGGCGGCACAGGCCAGCCCGGCGAACAACAGACCGCTGGCCTGCAAGAGCAGGTTGCGTAAGGGGTTCATCGATCCTTCTCCGAAGATTTCAGCCACCACGCGCTCAGGCCCAATGTGTAGGGCGGCGTGGTAACGAAGGCGAACCGGTTGCGGTAGGCCAGGCGGTGATAATTGAGGTACCAGTTGGGAATGCTGTAGTGCTGCCACAGCAACACCCGGTCCAGGGCCTTGCCGGCGGCGACCTGTTCATCGCGGGTCTGGGCGGCGAGCAATTGTTCGAGTAAATGGTCGACCACCGGATTGGCAATACCGGCGTAGTTTTTGCTGCCCTTGACCCCGACCTGGCTGGAATGGAAGTACTGCCATTGTTCCAGGCCCGGACTGAGCGTCTGGTTGAGGGTCATCAGGATCATGTCGAAATCGAACTGATCGAGGCGTTGCTTGTACTGGGCGCGATCGACCGTGCGCAGCCGGGCGTCGATGCCGATGCTGGCGAGGTTCTCGACGTAAGGCTGAAGAATGCGTTCCAGGTTCGGGTTGACCAGCAGGATCTCCAAACGCAACGGTTGGCCAGCGGCGTTCTGAACATGCTGGCCACTGAGCTTCCAGCCAGCCTCGGCAAGCAGGCCCAGGGCCTTGCGCATGGTTTCCCGGGGGATGCCGCGCCCTTGGGTCTGCGGCAGGCTGAACGGCTCGGTGAAGAGCTTGGCGGGCAACTGCTCGCGATACGGCGTGAGCATCAGCCATTCATGGCCGACCGGAAGGCCCGTCGCGGAGAACTCGCTGTTGGGGTAGTAACTCATGGCGCGTTTGTAGGCGCCGCTGAACAGCGTGCGGTTGGTCCACTCGAAGTCGAACATCAGGCCCAGCGCTTCACGGACTTTGGTCTCGGAGAAGGCGGGGCGCCGGGAGTTCATGAACAGACCCTGGCTCTGGGTCGGGATCTGATGCGGGATCTGCGCCTTGATGACGTCGCCGCGTCGTACCGCCGGAAAGCTGTAGCCGTTTTCCCAGTTCTTCGCCTGGTGCTCGATATAGATGTCGAATTCGCCGGCCTTGAAGGCTTCGAACGCGACGTCGCTGTCGCGGTAGAACTCGACTTCCATGCGGTCGAAGTTGTATTTGCCGCGATTGACCGGCAAGTCCTTGCCCCAGTAATCCTTGACCCGTTCGAAAACGATCCGCCGTCCTGGCTCTACCGAGGTGATGCGATACGGTCCGCTGCCCAGTGGCGGTTCGAAGGTGGTGGCCTTGAAGTCGCGACCTTTCCAGTAATGCTGGGGCAGCACCGGCAATTCGCCCAGGCGCAGGATCAGCAACGGATTGCCGGCGCGCTTGAAGACGAAACGAATGCGCTGCGGATTGAGGATGTCGACCCGCGACACTTCCTGAAGGTTGGTGCGGTATTGCGGATGGCCTTCCTTGAGCAGCAAGCGGTAAGAGAACGCCACGTCATAGGCGGTAATCGGCGTGCCATCGTGGAAACGCGCTTCGGGGCGCAGATTGAACACCACCCAGCTGCGGTCTTCGCTGTATTCCACCGATTGGGCAATCAGGCCATAGCTGGAGGTCGGCTCATCGCCGGACGGCGCGTACTGGCCGGTGCCGACCATCAACGGTTCATTGAGCTCGTTGATGCCGTATTGCAGGAAATTCGGCGTGGAAACCGGGCTTGAACCCTTGAAGGTGTAGGGATTGAGCGTATCGAAGGTGCCAAACGCCATCACCCGCAACGTACCGCCCTTGGGCGCTTGCGGGTTAACCCAGTCGAAGTGGGTAAATCTGGCCGGGTACTTGAGCGTGCCGAACTGCGCATAACCATGGCTTTCGCTGATCGTCGCGCTTGCGGGGGAGCTCAAGGCCAGGCTGATCAGGAGCAGGAGGAGGGGACGCTTCAAGTCAGGGATCCGATCCAGGCGGCTTGGGCTTTGTGGCCCGTACAGTAACAGCTTGTATCGACAGGAAAAAGACGGGGCCTTAACGCGCCGTTAATTGCTGGCACGATAGCTCGGCAAGCCACAGATACGCTTGCAGCCACACGAGACCTCAAATGGCAGGCAAAAAAAAGGTTCTTCACGGATTACCGGGAAAGACGCTCTTGATCTTCATGAAAAAGAATTCGCTATCCCTGTAGCCGTACGCCATCCGTTTGATGACTTTGA
>NZ_JBNDJH010000014.1:0-191340 GCF_050434865.1 Pseudomonas silensiensis | reverse complement strand
GCGGCACCGGGCAAAAACTGCTCACCGAGTACCGCTACGACTGCCAACACCGCTTGGTCGGCGTCACAACCCCTGACGGCCGCAGCGCCAACTACGGCTACGACGCCTTCGGCCGCCGCATCGCCAAAACCGTCGACGGCAAAACCACCGAGTTCTTCTGGCAGGGCGACCACCTCGTCGCCGAACACAGCCAGGATCACCACCGCAGCTACGTTTACGAACCCGGCACTTTCCGCCCTCTGGCCATGCTCGACGGCAAAGGCCCGCACCGGGCCTGTCCGTTCTACTACCAACTCGACCACCTCGGCACACCGCAGGAACTCACCGACTACAGCGGCGACATCATCTGGGCCGCCCGATACACAGCCTATGGCCGCCTGACTCGCCTCAACCGCGACACCCATCAAGTGCTTGATCAGCCATTAAGGTTTCAGGGGCAGTATTTCGATGCGGAGACAGGCCTGCATTACAACCGGCATCGCTACTACAATCCGGATGTTGGGCGGTATTTGACGCCGGATCCGAGCAAGTTGGCGGGCGGGTTAAACGGGTATCAGTACACGCGGAACCCGACAGGGTGGGTTGATCCGCTGGGGTTGAGTGAGTGTCCGGGTGGGGACGGGTGTAAGCGGCCGGCGTTTGGGGATGAGGATCCGGCGGGGACGGCTAAGGTTGATGAGGGTGAGCCCGATCTGCCTTCCCTGATACATGACATTGATCCAAGCATTTTACTTAGAACGCATTCGTTATCTGGCAAAGGTTCAACTAAGCGTGTAGAAAATATCGCAAAGGACATGCGTGAAACTGGTTTCGACACCAATTTCCCAATAGATGTCGCCGAAAATGACGGCAAGCTCTATATCCTGGATGGACATCACCGCGCTTCAGCAGCAAGGCAGACATCAACAAATGTGATCATTAAACTTGTGAGAGATGTCGCGAGCCATAGAGGGTCGCTGAACAGTATTGATGAAGTTCTAGAATCCGCGAACAACGTTGGGCATGACCGGCTGGAGCATCGAAGAAGATGAACTACAGGAACGAAAGTCTTGAGCAACTCATATTCGACTTTCTTTCGATGGTCGATAAAGCCACCTCTTTGCTCGAAGAAAAATTCGGTACTCGATGCATTCTGAGGCTGTGGCGTAGCAATAAAATAGAGCGGTGTGGAACTGTTGTTGGAGACATAACATATGAGCTACATGGAGTCGGCTGCGCTGTTTACTTTCCTGATTTCTGTATAGATTTCGACTACGGCTCGGATGGAAGGACAGACGGATTTGATGTTTGGAGACTCTATATTTTTGCTTGCGAACTACCATCAAAATACAAAAAATATACTGACAAAGCCGTTTTGGAGAACGAGTTCAAAGAATACGTAACCTTAGGAAAAATTGAGAAAATGTCAGGTTCAACAGACGAACTCTATTTCTTTAAGAACAACGTTAATTCTAAATAATTGACTAAATTTTCGGGGTTCCTGTTGAGAGGTTCGACCCCTAGCATAGGGTGCTAGGGGTCAAGTGTTTGTAAATTCTGGCAGCCATCGCTTTTTAAAGGTGCTGCACAATCAACGAGCGGCGATTGCACCACAGCGTTTATTCAGCTCGGTTCGCTTGAGCCGTCATCTCCAGCAATGTCCGGGTCATCAGGGTTCGCTTCCACGTCCCCACGCTTCACTTCCTCAGACGGCAATTGCTCCACAGCAGTGTCGTCATCAGGCGGACGTTGATCACGACTCAGGGGATTGGTCGGTGAAGGCAGCGGATATTCGGGGGTATCGTCGATGTCGGAGTCTTTCGGATCAGCGTTCATAAACCACCTCTCGAGGGGCCTGAAAAGCAGGCCCTGAAGTTTCGAGGATTGCGCCCTGCATTGCGTTCGATCAGAGAGACGATCGGTCGAGTCCATCGCACAGCAGGGTCAATCTTCGTCCTCATCCTCTTCCTCGTCTTCGAACTCGATATTTCCGACGTCGCCCGCATCATCAGAATCATTGAGCGGCACTGTTGCGTCATCCATCAACGAACCTGGGTCTTCGTTTCCTGGATCGTTAATAAACGGAAGCCCGCTCGGGCCTTTTTCTTCCTTGCCTTCGGTTTCAGGAGTCATGGCATGCCTCATAACATTCTGGGGTGTATGAAGTTCGAGGCGGCCCACGACCAAACGTTCCAGAGTCCTGCTCCTGAAACGAAAAAACCCGGCGCCAGGCCGGGTTTCTGCTGTGACTCAATGACGAATCAGTGATGTTTGTTTCTGTGCTTATTTTTATGCTTATGATTGTAGCCGTTACCGGAGTGCGAACTGCCGCTGTCGTTACCCAAGTTGTTGCCTACTGCCCCACCCGCCGCGCCGCCCAGGCCTGCACCGATAGTGGAACCGGTCTTGCCGCCCAGGCTATTGCCGATCACCGAGCCACCGGCCGACCCTAAACCACCACCAATAGCCGCTTCTGTGCGACTGCCTTTGTTCGCACCGACCGCGCTACCTGCCGCGCCGCCTACACCGGCGCCAATCGCGGCACCTGTGCTGCCGCCCATTTGCTGGCCGACCACGTTACCTAACGCACCGCCAATACCACCGCCAACGGCAGCTGTGCCGTCACCGGCAGCCATTGCACCTTGAGCGACCAAGAGTCCCAGAACCAATGTGGACAATGTCAAACGCATGATATGAACCTCTAAATTCCGTATCGGGGGTAAGAGAACGCGTTACGGATGGCGTGAGTCTAGCTTTTTCATCACACCAGCGCTGATTGTTGGACAACAGTAGATTCAAAGAGCGTGAAGAAAAAAATATCTAGATACAAAAAGCCCGGCATCAAGCCGGGCTTTTTGAGCTGATCGATCTGGATCAGTGACGCTTATGACCTTTGGCCAGGTTGCTGCCCACGCCGCCGCCCAATGCGCCGCCCAAGCCTGCACCGATGGTGGAACCGGTCCTGCCGCCCAGGCTGTTGCCGATGATCGAGCCGCCGGCCGCGCCGACACCACCACCAATGGCGGCTTTAGTGCGGCTGCCTTTGCGTGCGGCAACCGCACTGCCGGCTGCGCCCGCTACACCAGCACCAATCGCTGCACCGGTGCTGCCGCCCATGCTCTGGCCGACCACATTACCCAGCGCGCCACCCAAACCACCACCGATGGCGGCAGTGCCGTCACCCGCAGCCATCGCACCTTGAGCAACCAAAAGCCCCAGAACCAAAGCAGGCAGTGTTAAACGCATGACAAGAACCTCAAAAAAAGGGGGTAACCGAAAGGGACGAGATTGAATGCTTTAGAGGAGACAAAGTCCAGACACGCACGGGTACAACCTCGCAATAGGCGACGGTTGGACAGCGATTTTGGAAAAGGTTTTATGACAGGCAAAAAAAAGCCCGCTGGGGAACGGGCCAGGTACTGCTTTCTAACGGATGAGTTGAGCCTACGTAGATAGGTGTGAAAAGTTTGTGAAAAAAAACCAACAGCGTGTTGTGTATCTGTAGTCCAAATCCCGACAGCCGACCTTGTGAAAATAAAAACCCCGCTCAATGGCGGGGGCTGTCCGTTTGACGGTTACTTCCCGGAAGGCGCCGGCACCCTCTTGGGCAAGAAATTCGCCTTTTCGGTTCGGGGCTTCTTGGATTTCACTTTGGCGACCTGGACCCGATCTTCACCAAAGCCCGACACATACTCCGCTTGACCACACTGCACGCAATTGTTAATCGGAAACTCAGACCCGTCGTCTTCGATATACGAATCAGCCATACCTTTCCCCTCTCAAAAAAGGGTCGACACCGGCAAGCCCTATTTGCCTGAAAAATATCGACCTTTAACGCTTTTGAGACTAGCCAGTCATTACCGGACTTGTAGTTCGAATTATTGCATCCCGACGAACGGCCTCGTCACCATATTCACCTCAACTTGACCGCCGTCCCGGTCACAAACACCACCACCATCCCGCCCTTTCCAGCCGGCATGCTGATCTCATAATCAAGCCCCACCACCGCATCAGCCTGAAGTGCCCGCGCCCGCTCCTTCAACTCGTCGGTTGCCTGAATCCGTGCTTCCTTCAACGCCCGCTCCAATGTCTGAGAGCGCCCACCGAAAAAATCCCGCATCCCGGCGAACATATCGCGAACAACGTTGACCCCCTGCACCGACTCGGCACTGACGATGTCCAGGTAGGCGGTGATTTGTCGGCCTTCGATGGTGTGGGTTGTGGTGGTGATCATTAAATTTCCTTCTTCATGGCCCGGGGATAATGACTCAAGGCAGCCTGGACAGGTGTTGAGCCAACGCATCAAACGCCGGCAAGGTGACCGGATCATTAGCCGAGTTACTGGCGACCGGATGGGAGGCGTAGCGAACAATCACCATTTCGGCTTTCGGGTCGACATAAATGCGTTGCCCATGGACCCCGCGCGCCATGAAGGCTCCGCCCTCTTTGTTGGTCACCAACCACATCGAACGGTAACGCGCAAGCCCGTGTTCAAGCCGCCGCCAGCAAACGGGGTGCCAATGGAATCCACCGTGAAATAGGCGTCCTGCTCAACCCCCAAACGGCTCCAGATCCGCTCCGACAACAATTGTGCGACGTTGCGACCGGTCGCTCGAGCGGGCTTGGGCAGTCCAACAGGTTAAAGCAACTTGACCAACACAGTTGTGACAGTGGCCACCGTGCCAATCAACCCAGTCGCTACAGCCACCGGATACCAAAAAGTTTCACGGGTCATCTTCCCGGCCTCGGCGTTCAGCTTGCGCTGCTCAGCCATCAGCTTGACGATCTCCACGTGAACCTTTTCCAGTTCCGCCTGTTCCATGGTGAGTTCCTGCATAACGTGCGTTTGTCCTTCCAGATAATAGGCCGCGTCATGTGCCTCGCCGTTGATTCATTTTGTACGCCAAAGGCGTAAAGCGAATACCCCTCACGAAACGGCTCGTGTCAGGTGCCGAAACCTATGAGAGCACCCAGCTACCTGGCTTTCCAGCATGACTTCCCACATGCCTATTCAGCCGTCCTGCATGAATTTCGGAAACGTCTTCGCCGATGAGCTTGGGTGAATAACATTGCCATCCACAAAATCCAGACGCCAGAAACCACAAAACCCCTGACTTCTTTCGAAATCAGGGGTTTTGGTTACATCGAATTTGGCGGTGAAGGAGAGATTCGAACTCTCGATACAATTTCTTGTATACACACTTTCCAGGCGTGCTCCTTAAGCCACTCGGACACTTCACCGTATCTCGTCAAACATGTTCTGTCTGTCGAGGCGCGCTAATGTAGTCGAAAGCTTTTCCGATGGCAAACTTTTTTTGCAGAATTTTCATGTGCTTAGCGTTTTAGTCGTTCGAGCAGGTTCCAATCCATGGCAAACCCGCCAATCTCCGGCGTCGCGCCCGCTTCTATATAGAGGGAAATGCGCGGCGGGCGTGGCGGGCGACGCTTGCCGGGCGGGGAAAGGGTGACTGGGCGGTCAGTCACGGCGCTTTACCTGGCCTGCGGCGGTGAGTAACGTCTGCCCTACTTTATTGAAAGGATTAGCGTCATGAGTGAGTTGATTTCTTACCATCTCGAAGACGGTATCGCGACCCTGACCTTGAGCAATGGCAAGGTCAATGCCATCTCTCCGGACGTGATTGCTGCGTTTAACGCCGCGCTGGATCAGGCCGTGACTGATCGTGCGGTGGTGATCATTACCGGTACGCCCGGGATTCTGTCGGGCGGTTATGACTTGAAGGTGATGACCTCCGGCCCTAAAGAAGCCGTGGCGCTAGTGACTGCCGGTTCGACCCTGGCCCGTCGCCTGTTGTCACACCCGTTCCCGGTGATCGTGGCGTGCCCTGGGCATGCGGTGGCCAAGGGCGCGTTCCTGTTGTTGTCGGTGGATTACCGCATTGGTGTCGACGGCCCGTTCACCATTGGTTTGAACGAAGTGCAGATCGGCATGACCATGCACCACGCAGGTATCGAGCTGGCCCGTGATCGTCTGCGCAAGTCGGCGTTCCACCGCTCTGTGATCAACGCAGAGATGTTTAATCCGCAAAGTGCAGTGGATGCCGGGTTCTTCGACCTGGTGGTGTCGGCCGAAGAGCTGCAAGGCGCGGCGTTGGCGGCGGCTCGTCAGTTGAAGAAGATCAACATGATCGCTCACAAGAACACCAAGCTCAAAGTGCGTAAAGCGCTGCTGGAGACGCTGGACAACGCGATCATCCTGGATCAGGAACCTTTGGTTTAAGTCCAAACCTGCAAAACCGAAAAGCCCGACCGTCGTGTCGGGCTTTTTCTTACGCTCTCCGTTGAAAAGCCTACAACCGCTCTAGATCGCGTCTGACCCATAAGTCGGAAACATGCGCTCAAACATCGCCCATCTCCCACCTCTATAGCGGCAATTGCCGAAAACAGTGCACATCCGTACACTGCGCCACCTTTTGTCCCGGTGGGCCTGTAAATGCTGTTTGTGTTTCGTATGTTATTGATGGGCCTGCACTTTATTCTGGCCGGTGTGCTTGGGGTGTTTCTGGGTCTGTGCCGACCGTTCAATCCGGACAACAGCCGTTTGTGCGCGCGTCTTTATGCATGGCCAGCGATGTGCATTTTGCGTCTGCGGGTGAAGGCTGACGTCGGACCGCTGATGGATAAACCCGACAGCTGCGTGATCATCGCCAACCATCAGTCCAACTACGATCTGTTTGTCTTTGGCAACGTGGTGCCCCGCCGCACCGTGTGTATCGGCAAGAAGAGTCTGAAGTGGGTGCCGCTGTTTGGTCAGTTGTTCTGGCTGGCGGGCAATGTGCTGATCGATCGCGGCAATGCGCAGAAAGCGCGCCAGTCGATGCTGACCACTACTCACACGCTGCAGAATGAAGACACTTCGATCTGGGTCTTCCCGGAAGGCACGCGCAACCTGGGCGAAGAGTTGCTGCCGTTCAAGAAAGGCGCCTTTCAAATGGCCATTGCCGCCGGCGTGCCGATTGTTCCGGTGTGTGTCAGCAGTTACGTTAAACACATGCGATTGAACCGTTGGCGCAGTGGGAAAATTCTGATCCGCTCGTTACCGGCGATTCCTACGGCTGGATTGAGCCTGGATGACATGCCGCTGCTGATTGCCCTGTGCCGCGAGCAGATGCGCGAGTGCATCGCTTCGATGGATCGGCAACTGCAAGTCGCATAAAAGAAACCCGCCTTGTGCGGGTTTTCTTTTGCCTGTGAGCTTTTGCCTGCGAACTCAGCAGATTTCACTGACTCTCAAGCAGTAGACAGGGCTAAGCTGGAGACTGCCTGCCACTGCCATCTTTGCTAATAGAAAGCTGCCAATAAGAAGTGAATCACTATCATGGGTAGAGTTGTTGCTGCTGCGGTTTATAGCGCCGGTAAAAAAGTCACCAATATCACCCTCGATGAAGGCGCTGCCTGGGCGGCAAAGCCTGGCCACTTTGTCTGGATCGGCCTTGAAGAGCCGAACGCCCAGGAGCTGTTCAACCTGCAACGCCAGTTCAACCTGCACGAACTGGCCATCGAAGACGCCCTGGAAAAACACAGTCGACCGAAACTGGAAACCTTCGGTGACGCACTGTTTATCGTCACGTACTCGCCTATCCGAAATGAAGGAAAACTGGAGTTCATCGAGACTCATATCTTTGCCGGCAAGGGCTACATCATTACCGCACGCAACGGTCACTCGGCGTCCTACGCCCATGTCCGACAGCGTTGTGAGGCGCGTCCGCTGTTGCTGGAGCACGGGGAAGATTTCGTACTCTATGCCATCCTCGACTTCGTGATCGAAAACTACCAGCCCATGGGCGAAGCGATCCACGCAGAGATCGATGAGCTGGAACGCAACGTCATGTGTAGCTCCCTGAACGAGCGCGACATTCAAAAACTCCACAGCCTGCGCCGCGATGTACTGCGCTTGCGCCGGTTTGCGGCGCCGATGGTGGAGATCGGTGAAGAATTGCAGAAGCTGAGTTTCCCGTTCATCGACAAGAACATGCGCCCGTACTTTCGCGATGTGCAGATCCACGTGACGCGGCAGATGGAAGACCTGACGACCCTGGCGGACATTGCCAGCCAGACGATTGAGGTTGGGGTGTTGCTGGAGGCGTCACGTCAAAGCGTGGTGCAGCGCAAGTTTGCGGCGTGGGCGGCGATTCTGGCCTTCCCGACGGCGGTGGCGGGGATTTACGGGATGAACTTTCAAGACATGCCAGAGTTGAGTTGGCATTACGGGTATTTCGGGGTGTTGGGGGTTATTGCGGTGGGGTGTGTAAGTTTGTGGGCGAGTTTCAAGAAATCCGGGTGGTTGTGACAGGCGTTGTGGCGAGGGAGCTTGCTCCCTCGCCACAGGTTCTTTGTCTGCCCTTTAAACCGACTCGGATGCTGGCTTGTGCGCCACAAACCGCATCATCCACTCCGCCACGGTAGTGCCATGATGCTCGTGCTCAAGGCTCGCCATGCCTTTCGAATAAATCTGCTCGCCCAGCGCTTCCTGACGGATATCCAACAGCGCGCGCGAGTAATCGTGAATGAACTCCGGATGCCCCTGGAAGCACAGCACCTGATCGTTGATGTGGTACGCGGCGAACGGGCAGAAATCGCTGGAAGCAATGACCGTGGCGTTTGCCGGGAGCGCGGTGACCTGATCCTGGTGGCTGATCAATAAGGTCAGTTCTTCCCTCACCGGGCTCATCCACGGCGCCTTGGCGGCGAGTTTGTACTTGTGGGTGCCGACGCCCCAGCCTTGGGTCGCACGTTCACTCTTGCCGCCCAGCAGCAGCGCCAACAGTTGATGGCCGAAGCACACGCCCAGCAGTTTGTCGCCGCGCTCGTAGCGGGTCAGCAGGTAAGCCTTGAGGGTTTCAATCCACGGGTCGGTGCCAAAGGAGTCGGCCTTGCTGCCAGTGACCAGATAGGCGTCGAAGCTCAGCTCATCGCCGGGATATTCGCCCTGCATCACGTTGTACACAGTGAACTCGGCAGCGATGGGTTGCTGCGAAAACAGACGCTGGAACATCTGCCCGTACCCCTGATATTGATCGACCAGTTCCGGACGCAGGATGTCGGTTTCCAGAATGCAGATGCGTAACGACATAAAAAATACCTGACACATGATGGGAATAATGCACACCCCAGAGCCTGCCTTGAAACACAGTGGCAAGGCAAGCCCCGGAATGCGTCACCCGTCCCCTAGAACGCCTCCCCTTTAGCCGCTTTCTCCAGCAATAGCGCGGGCGGAGCGAATCGTTCGCCATATTGCTCCGCCAGGTACTGGGCACGGGCGACGAAATCTTTCACGCCGTACTGATTGATGAACTGCAGCGCGCCACCGGTCCAGGCGGCGAAGCCGATACCGAAGATCGAGCCGACGTTGGCGTCCGCCGTCGAGGTCAACACCCCCTCCTCCACGCAGCGCACGGTTTCGATGGCTTGCACGAACAGCAGTCGATCACGCACGTCCTTCGGCGAAATCTGCCCGTCAGCCTTCTCGAAACGCCTTTTCAGCTCTGGCCACAGATGCTTTTGCCCACGGGCCGGATAATCGTAGAAACCACCTCCAGCAGCCTTGCCCGGACGCTTGTATTCGTTGAGCAGCAAGTCAATCACGGCGAACGCCGGGTGCTCAATCAGCGGTTTCCCTTCTGCTTGCAGGTCTTTGGCAGTTTGCTGGCGGATATGGCTCATCAGGCTGAGGGAAACTTCGTCGGAGATCGCCAGAGGTCCGATCGGCATGCCGGCCTTGCGCGCTTCGGTCTCGATCATCGGCGCGCTCACGCCTTCGCCCAGCATGGCGATGCCTTCGTTGGTGAATGTGCCGAACACCCGCGAGGTGAAGAAACCGCGACTGTCGTTGACCACAATCGGGGTTTTCTTGATTTGCAGGACGAAATCGAACCCGCGAGCCAGGGTTTCGTTGCTAGTGTGGGCGCCTTTGATGATTTCCACCAAGGGCATTTTCTCCACGGGGCTGAAGAAATGCAGGCCGATGAACTTGCTCTGATCCGGCACGGCGGTCGCGAGGCCGCTGATTGGCAAGGTCGACGTGTTGGAAGCTATCACCGCATCCGGGCCAACGACTTTTTGCGCTGCCGAAGAGACCTTGGCTTTCAGATCGCGATCTTCAAACACCGCTTCAATGATCAGATCACAACCGGCCAGATCGGCATCGCTTTCAGTGGGGTGAATTCGCGCCAGCGTTGCATCGCGCTGATCGGCACTCAATTGGCCACGCGCAACCTTCTTGTCCAGCAGCGCCGCCGAATGAGCCTTGCCCTTTTGTGCCGCCGCAAGATTAATGTCCTTGAGCACCACGTCGATGCCGGCCGACGCGCTGGCAAAGGCAATTCCAGCGCCCATCATGCCTGCGCCCAGCACGCCCACGCGACGCGTCACGTAGGGCGCAAAGCCCTGAGGCCGCGAGCTGCCGGCATTGATTTCGTTGAGCTGGAACCAGAACGTGCCGATCAGGTTTTTCGACACCTGGCCGGTGGTCAATTCGGTGAAATAACGGGTTTCGATCAAATGCGCGGTGTCGAAATCCACCTGAGCACCTTCCACCACGGCGCAGAGGATTTTCTCTGGCGCGGGCAGGCAGCCCTGGGTTTTGCTGCGCAGGATCGACGGCGCGATGGCCAGCATTTGCGCGACTTTCGGGTCCGACGGCGTGCCCCCCGGAATCTGGTAACCCTTCACGTCCCAGCGCTGCACCGCTGAAGGATGGGCGATAATCCAGGCGCGAGCCTTGGCCAGCAGTTCATCACGATCCGCCGCCAACTCATCAATCAAACCTGCCCGCAATGCCTGTTGCGGCCGGACTTTTTTGCCTTCGAGCAGATAGGGCAAGGCTTTTTCAATACCCAGCATCCGCACCATGCGCACCACCCCGCCACCGCCCGGCAACAGGCCGAGGGTCACTTCCGGCAGGCCGAGTTGCACCGATGGGTTGTCCAGCGCCACCCGGTGATGGCACGCCAGGCAGATTTCCCAACCGCCGCCCAACGCGGCGCCGTTGATCGCGGCGACCACCGGTTTGCCGAGGGTTTCCAGGGTTCGCAGCTGCCCTTTGAGCGTCAGCACCATGTCATAGAAGGCTTTGGCTTCAGGCTTGCCGACCTTGATCAGTTCATTGAGGTCGCCGCCAGCAAAGAAGGTTTTCTTGGCCGAGGTGATGATCACGCCGGCGATGGTGTCTTTGTCGGCAACCAGTCTGGCAACACACGCGGCCATGGCTTCGCGGTAGACCGCGTTCATGGTGTTGGCGCTCTGGCCCGGCATGTCGATGGTCAGGACGACGATCTGGTCCTGGCCTTTTTCGTAACGGATGGCTTCAGTCATGATGAAAGTGCTTCCTTGAAAGTCGGTCGGGGGCTCAGAGGCGTTCGATGATGGTGGCGATGCCCATGCCGCCGCCGACACACAACGTCGCGAGGCCATAGCGCAGGCGCCGGGTTTCCAGTTCATCGAGTAGCGTGCCGAGGATCGCGCAGCCAGTGGCGCCCAGCGGGTGACCCATGGCGATGGAGCCGCCGTTGACGTTGACCTTATCCGGGTCGATGGCCATGTCCTTGATGAATTTCAGCACTACCGAGGCGAAAGCTTCGTTGACCTCGAACAGGTCGATGTCTTCAACCCGCAGCCCGGCCTTGGCCAGTGCCTTGCGGGTGGCCGGCGCGGGGCCGGTGAGCATGATGGTCGGGTCGGTGCTGGTGACGGCGGTGGCGACGATCCGTGCCCGCGGCTGCAAACCCAGCGCCCGGCCCTTGGCCTCGGAGCCGATCAGCATCAGCGCCGCGCCATCGACGATCCCGGAACTGTTACCCGCCGTGTGCACGTGGTTGATCCGCTCGACATGGCTGTAGACCCGAAGCGCGGTGGCATCGAAGCCCATTTGCCCGATGATCTCGAAGCTCGGCTTGAGCTGGCCCAAGCCTTCCATGGTCGATCCGGCGCGGATGAATTCATCGTGATCGAGCAGGATAATGCCGTTCTGGTCCTGCACCGGCACCAGCGATTTGTTGAACGAACCGTCGGCCCTTGCCCGCGCAGCCTTTTGTTGGGAGTGCAGCGCATAGGCATCGACGTCTTGACGGCTGAAGCCTTCCAACGTGGCTATCAGGTCAGCGCCCACGCCTTGAGGGGCGAAATGGCTGTGAAAATTGGTTTCCGGGTCATGTGCCCAGGCGCCGCCATCGCTGCCCATCGGCACGCGGGACATGGACTCGACGCCGCCGACCACCACCAGGTCTTCGAAGCCGGAACGCACTTTCATCGCGCCGAGGTTCACCGCCTCCAGCCCCGAGGCGCAGAAGCGGTTGATCTGCAAACCTGCCACGCTGACGTCCCAATCCGCCACCTGGGTCGCGGTTTTGGCGATGTCGGAACCCTGGTCGCCGATGGGCGTCACACAGCCAAGTACCACATCGTCGACCTGACTGGTATCGAGAGACGTACGCTGTTGCAGCGCGGTGAGCAGCCCGGCTACCAGGTTCACCGGTTTGACGCTGTGCAAGGCGCCATTGGCCTTGCCTTTGCCGCGGGGCGTGCGTAACGCGTCGAAAATCAAAGCTTGGGTCATGACGTCCTCGAACCTGAGCGGGGAGTAAATGCAGAGCCCCCACCTTAGGCCGAGCAGCCCTGGATTCAATGACCGCAGTGCTCACAGACGTTGACGGTCACGCTCAGACGGACGGTAGGCAGCGACCGAATTAACCGATTGAGGACACCGAGCTGTCTAGCAAAAGGGCGCCCAAGAAGCTGGCAATAGGCCTCATGTCTTTTTTAGAGCAATTTAGGTGGAGTCCATACGAAATGGATCTAAACCAAGCGTGACGCGGGCTCTAAGGTGAAGTTGTACGAAGTTGTCGTCGGGTTTTGCCGAGGCGCTCGTCAAACAGGAAGTGCAACGCTCTGCCGTCATGGAGAAATGCAGGCAGGCATCGGGAAATAACAATAAAGGCGGTCAAGCCATGTTCAAACAATCGAAAGTACGTCAAGCCGGGCTCATTCTTTTTGCCACTACGCTGTTGTTGATTCTGCCGAACCTGACCAAGGTGATCGGCTAGTCGGTCATTAAAAAATACGGCGCCGGGTTTTATATCGCCCTCTAAAAATGTGACTGGTTCGCTACCCGGGCCAGCGTGGGTGTGCCAACCTTTGCGGCACTTCCACGACATGGACGGCGATCATTTGAAAACGCTCATTCTGTTCGGGGCCTTGCTGCTCAGCACGCCTCTGTCTGCCGCACAGCTGAACCTTGAGCTCGGCGCGAGCAGTCGCACCTGGCAAACCGAGGAGTTGCTCAAGCATCCTCAGGCTCAGACCATCACCATCAGCAACGACGTTTCCTACAAACGGGACATGAGCTATCGCGCTGTTCCGGTGGCTGCGTTGTTGTCGGGCATCAAGCCTGAAGACCATTTACAGGCGGTAGCCCTGGACGGTTTTGCCGCAGAACTTTCAGCCGCGCCGTTACTCAATACCCAGGGTGCGCGTGCATGGTTGGCGATTGAAGAACCCGCCAAACCGTGGCCACCGCTGTCGGAAGGCAAACCCGGCGCCGGGCCGTTCTATCTGGTCTGGACCGATCCGCAGGCGGGCGATATCAGCCCCGAGCAATGGCCCTTTCAAGTGGCGAGCATCAAGCGCTTGGCACCGGTGGCCGAGCGCTTCCCTGCCCTGCTGCCCGATCCGGCGTTGAAGGCTGACGATCCGGTGAACAAGGGCTTTGCGCTGTTTCAGAAGAATTGCCTGGCGTGCCATCGATTGAACGGCGCCGGGGATGCGCAGTTTGGGCCGGACCTGAATATTCCGTTTAACCCGACCGAGTATTTTGGCGCGGATTTCCTCAAGCGCTACATTCGTGATCCGCAGAGCTTGCGTCAGTGGCCTCAGGCGAAGATGCCCGGGTTCTCGGCGACGGTGTTGCCGGATGGGGATCTGGAGAGGTTGGTGGGGTATTTGAAGCACATGGCTGGGCGAAAAGTTAAGCCCTGACACCATTCCCCCATGTAGGAGTGAGCCTGCTCGCGATGGCGGACTTCCAGTCAATTAATGTGTGACTGATAAGCCGCTATCGCGAGCAGGCTCACTCCTACAGTGGGTTTGTGGTGTTGCGGGTTACTGTTGCTGGACGGAGATCACCGGCAAAGGCATCGGCATCGGTGTCGGTGACACAAACACCTTCGCATGCATCTGCTCGCAACCACCGCCACGCCGCATGCCACGCACCGGGCAGGCATCCAGGTAATCCAGGCCCACCGCCAGTTTCAGGTGACGCTCAGGCCGCGCCAATTCATTGGTCACGTCGAAGCTGTACCAGGCGTCATCGAGCCAGGCTTCCGCCCAGGCGTGACTGGCCAGGTGTTCGCTGTTCTCGCTGTACAAATAGCCCGACACATAACGCGACGGAATGCCCAGGCTGCGTGCGCAGGCGAGAAACGCGTGGGTGTGGTCCTGACAGACGCCCGAACGCCCGGCGAAGGCCTGCGCGGCGCTGGTGTCCACTTCGGTGGAGCCCGGCGTGTAGGTCATGTGCTGGTTCAGGCCATGCATCAAGTCGATCAGCGCCGTGCGATCCCGGCGCTGCTTGCATTCCTTCTCGGCGAACGCACGCAGGGCTTCGTCGGCTTCGGTCAGGCGAGTGAAACGCAAGAACGGCAGCGCCGACTGGCTTTCATGTTCCGCCTCGCGCAATTCGTCGATGTCCACCTGCCCACGAGCACCGATGATGATCTCCTCGTGGGGCTCGTCCATGGTCAGCACGTGCAGGATGTTGCCGAACGGATCGAGTTGCGCGCGCACCGGGCGCGGCAGGTCGAGCTGCCAGCTGAGCACGTGCTGGCGTTCGCTGTCGTGGGGTGTCAGTCGCAGGTACTGGATGCTCGCCCGCACCTGATCTTCGTAGTGATAGGTGGTCTCGTGGCTAATGGAAAGTCTCATGCAGCCTCCAGGTAGGAACTGTGTATGGCGTTACCCAACTGGCGCACCAGCGGGATGAACTCGGTCAGCCAGGCGTGCAGGCCTTCGTCGAGAATTTCGGAGATGCCGGTGTAGCGCAGGCGTGCGTCTATTTCCGCTGCCAGGCGTTGCGCGGGACGGCCGTTGGCCCCCGGCAATTGGGCAAGGATCTGGTCGATTTCTTCGGTGCAGGCGCGCAATGAACGCGGCACGTCAGCCCGCAGCAGTAGCAACTCAGCCACATGCCGGGCGCCGGGCGCATCGCGGTAGATCTCGGTATAGGCCTCGAACGAGGACAACGCCCGCAGCAAGGCACTCCACTGGTAATACGCGTGAGCGGTGCCATCGCTGACCGCCTCGGCCTGATCGCCCGCCATTTCGTAGCGGGCATCGAGCAGGCGCAACGTGTTGTCGGCCCTTTCGATAAATGTCCCCAGACGAATGAAGCGAAACGCATCGTTACGCATGATCGTGCCGTAGGAGGCGCCGCGGAACAGGTGGGAACGTTCCTTGATCCACTCGCAGAATCGGCTCATGCCGTAGCGACTCAAGCCCTGATCGGCAATCCCGCGGATTTCCAGCCAGGTGGCGTTGATGTTTTCCCACATGTCGGCGGTGATTCGCCCACGCACCGCATGGGCACTGGCCCGTGCGGCGCCGAGACAGCTGTAGATGCTTGCCGGGTTGGCCGCATCCAGGGCGAAGAAATGCAGCAGCCGTTCGGCGTGCAATTCGCCGTGGCGTTCCAGGTAATCGTCCAGGGTGCCGGTGATCAACAACGGCATGGCGAGTTCATGCAGGCCGTCACCACGGCCATCCTGTGGCATCAGCGACAGCGAATAACTGATGTCGAGCATCCGTGCGAGGTTTTCCGCCCGCTCCAGGTAACGCGACATCCAATACAAATCCGAGGCAGTTCTACTTAACATGGCAGGCTTCCTTCAATCCTCGACCACCCAGGTGTCCTTGGTTCCACCGCCCTGGGATGAATTCACCACCAGAGAGCCTTCGCGCAGGGCAACACGGGTCAAACCGCCGGGCACAACCCGGGTTTCGCGGCCAGACAATACAAACGGACGCAGGTCGATGTGGCGTGGCGCGATGCCGTTTTCGACAAAGGTCGGACAGGTCGACAGGGACAACGTCGGTTGCGCGATGTACGCATGGGGCTTGGCTTTGATCCGCGCGCGGAATGACTCGATTTCCGCCGCCGTCGCCGCCGGCCCGACCAGCATTCCGTAACCGCCGGAGCCTTGGGTTTCCTTGACCACCAGCTCTGGAAGATTGGCCAGTACGTGGGACAGTTCGGAGGGATTACGACACTGCCACGTCGGCACATTCTTCAGGATCGGTTCTTCATCCAGGTAGAAACGGATCATGTCCGTGACGAATGGATACACCGACTTGTCGTCCGCAACCCCGGTGCCGATGGCATTGGCCAGCACGACGTTGCCGGAGCGATACGACGACAGCAGCCCTGGAACGCCAAGCATCGAGTCCGGGTTGAACGCCAGCGGATCGAGGAACGCATCGTCGAGGCGACGGTAGATCACGTCGACGGCTTTCGGCCCGTCCGTCGTGCGCATGAACACCTTGTCATCCCGCACGAACAGGTCCGCGCCTTCCACCAGCTCAACGCCCATTTCCCGCGCCAGAAACGCATGTTCAAAGAACGCGCTGTTGAAACGACCCGGCGTCAGCACCACCACGCTCGGGTTATCAATCGGGCTGGAGCTTTTCAGGGTGTCGAGCAACAGGTTCGGATAATGATCGATGGGGGCAATGCGCTGGGCCGCGAACAACTCGGGGAACAACCGCATCATCATCTTGCGGTCTTCCAGCATGTAGCTGACGCCGCTCGGTGTACGAAGGTTGTCTTCAAGCACGTAGTACGTGCCGTCGCCATCGCGCACCAGATCGACACCGGAGATGTGGGAATAGATATCGCGGTGCAGATTCAGCCCTTGCATCGCCAACTGGTATTGCTCGTTGGCCAGCACTTGCTCGGCCGGGATGATGCCGGCCTTGATGATGCGCTGCTCGTGATAGAGGTCGGCGAGGAACATGTTCAACGCCTTGACCCGCTGAATACAGCCGCGCTCGACAACGCGCCATTCACTGGCGGGGATGCTGCGGGGGATGGTGTCGAAGGGAATCAGGCGCTCTGTCCCTTGCTCATCACCATAGAGCGTGAAGGTAATCCCGGCGCGATGAAATAACAGATCGGCCTCGCGTCGCCGTTGTGCCAAAAGCTCGTCAGGCGTTTCGGCCAGCCAACGGGCAAACTCCCGATAATGCGGGCGGACCTGGCCGCCGGCATCGTACATCTCATCAAAATAGGTGCGGATCATGCCGTACTCCTTGTCACCCGGACATCTGGGCTTCGCAAAGCCCGTGCCATCGGCATAAACGCTTTGATATCAATCAGTTGGATAATCGCACTGCACGCACCGCACCAATCCTGTGCGGTAAACGCCCCCACCTGATCGCCCCCGCTTCATTGCGAAGCAATGTTGTCGCCTATCACCAGCATAGCCAGAGTTGATTTCACTGCCCGGGAGTCGCTGCGGATAATCCGCGCATTTGCTGAAAATCTTGACGAACTTCCCTTTAGCCGCCTGTTTTGGCGGCTTTTTTTTGCGTTTTTGAAACGTTATGAATCAAAAACACGATCAAGAGATCGCAGCCTCGTTTCACTCGACAGCTGCTACAGGAGAAAACGAGGCTGCGATCTTTTGATCTTTCCGAACCCCACAAACGAAAACGGCCAACCCGAAGGTCAGCCGTTGCTGAGTGTTGTCACTGTTCATAAGTTATGCGAGTCGCCCTCGTACCTCCTGCTTGACGCCCCATCCTTCGATGATGCCGCCCAAAGGCTCGACCACCGCCTCGAAATCCTGCTCAAAATCGCCAATGCCGTCATAAGTGGCGTACATCACTTTGCTCAGTTCCAGGTACCACGCGCCGTCGTCGCGCACGCTGATCTGTGCATTCAAGGATTCACCACAGTAATGCCCTGCCGCCCTGCGCGCCCGCTCCTCGTCCGGGAAAATGGCGTAGAACTCGATGGGATGGAATCGTGAAAAGTCGAAACCGCCTTCTTTCATGCGGCGCAAGACGCTGGTGCTGATGTCTTCTTGATAGGCTGTGCTCATGAAACGTCCCCCTCAAACTGATGGATAGACTTTCCGTATTCCCGGCACTCGCAACCGAATGGGGCGAGCGATGCGGCAACAACGTTGCCGGTGGGAAGCAAGCATGTAGCTGACAAGACCAGACCTTAGCGATCCGTTCGCTGATCTCGATTGCAGAGTAGCCTCAAGAGAGAGCCGCTGCCAAGGCCTGGTTAGGAATGTGACAGGAGATGTTCAGATTGGCGTGATGCCGAGGATTTCAATGCTGTTCTGGGTCTTCAAACTTTTGACAGTTGGATCATCAGTGCGCCCTTCCAGATCGTTGAGGTCCAGTTCGGCAGCCACGGGCAGACGCCGGGCAAGAATGAGTTTCGCGGCTTGCTCGTTGTTCGGGCATTCATCGCTCTCGAACACCTCGTCAACTTGTTCACCGTGATCATCAACGAAAGTGACTTTCCACTTTTGCATCAGGTGCCTCCTCGATCAAAACTGCGAATGGGCCTACCACTATCTCGACCTTGTACCCCGGCCAATCGTTCAACCGGTCCCTCTATAAGTGAAGCATGAAAAAAGGGCCATCTGCGGTGTGTTTTCACACAACCTCAGTGGGCCCTTTGTGGCTTGCTCGATATCAGTCGTTGCTAGGCTTGTTCACAGCCTGCAGGACGTATTGCGGCAAGGCGAACGCGCCGATGTGGATTTCCGGATTGTAGTAACGGGTGATGATGCCGCTGCCGGCGAAGCGCTGCTGCAGGGTGTCGCGGGACAATTTGCGATAGGCGGTATTGGTCGCGCCCCAGGCGAAGGTCATGGCGCCGCCGATGTAGGTCGGCACGGCCGCCTGATAGAAGTGCCAGTCCGGGAACAGGCTGCGCAGACGCCCGGCGGTGGTTTTGACTTCTTCGATTTGCATGAACGGCGTGCCGTTCTGGGTCACCAGGATGCCGCCTTCGTTCAGGCAGCGACGGCAGGCCTGGTAGAAGTTTTCCGAGAACAGCACTTCGCCCGGGCCGATCGGGTCGGTGGAATCGGAAATGATCACGTCGAATTTTTCGGTGGTGGTGGCGACGAAACGCATACCGTCGTCGATCACCAGGTTCAGGCGTGGATCAGCGAACGCACCCTTGGAGTGGTTCGGCAGGAATTTCTTGCACATGTCGACCACGGTGCCGTCGATCTCGACCATGGTGATGTGCTCGATGCTGCGGTGCTTGGCCACTTCACGCAGCATGCCGCCGTCGCCGCCACCGATGATCAGCACGCGCCTGGCAGCGCCATGCGCCAGGATCGGCACGTGGGTCAACATCTCGTGGTAGATGAACTCGTCGGCTTCGGTGGTCTGGATCACGCCGTCCAATGCCATGACGCGGCCCATGCGCGGGTTTTCGAAAATCACCAGGTGTTGATGTTCGGTGCGCACTTCGTGCAACAGTTTTTCCATGCGAAAACGCTGGCCGTAGCCTTCGTAGAGGGTTTCCAGGTACTCGCTGGTCGGGGTGTTGCTCATGGGAAGTGCTCCGATGAATGCGGGTGGCAAGGCGCGAATTCTACGTCGCCGGATATGACAGGTCGAACCTCGCTTGACGCCTCGACACAATCCCTGTGGGAGCTGGCTTGCCTGCGATGGGATCGCCGCGGTATGCCTGACAGACCTTGCCGCCTGAATCGCAGGCAAGCCAGCTCCCACAAGTTCGGTGTCGTTTTCGGGGATGCAGTCAGATTCGGACGTTGCCTCGTGGCCCGGCGATGGCCCAGATGATCAGGCCCAGCACCGGCAGCAGCAGGATCAGCAGCACCCAGATGATTTTCATCCCTGTGTCGGCACCACTTTTGAGCACGTTGATGATTGCCCAGATATCCAGGGCAAGAATAATCAGGCCAACCAGACCGTTGAACGTGGAACCCATGGTGTCGCTCCCTAAGAGTGATATGCACTCTTAGGATAGCGGGCCTTGCGAGGGTTCCGCTTTTTAAACGTGGACGGCGATTTTCAGGGCTTCCAGCGAGGGGGCGGCAGCGATGCCGACTTGGGCGCACAACTCGAGCACGCGCGGCACGTCGTTGCCGTAGACCAGCACCACTTGCAGTTCGTCGTCGAGCAACTGGCTGAAGTTCATCAGCGTGTAACCGCCGTTTTCCTTGTTCATGCTGCCCATCTGCACCTGAATGCGATTGAGCGCAGTCAGGGCTTCAGTCTTGGCCAGCTGCTTGGGCTTGATATTGAAATCAACACCGGGGCCGAATGACGAAACGATCTGGGCGAACAGGTCCTCATAGGTGTCGGCCTGGAACAGCACGGTCTCTGGAAGACTGCCGACGACGACCCACTCGCCCAGCGGAATCGGGAACGTTTCGTCGTAGTTGATATCCGGATTGGCCGTCAGAAAAGCCTCGGGATCGGCGTAGGCCTGGGCCGCTTCGTCAGCGACTTTCAGGATTTCGTCATCGCTCATGCACCCGGAGCTGATTTTGCTGATGAGTTCGACGAGTGCGGCTTTCATGGGGCGGAATCCTGTAGCGAGGGAAATTTGAAGGCGCGAAGGATAGCGCATTACGCCCCGCAATTCCTGTGCGCGAGCATGGCCGGGAGTGTTGACCCACATCAAGATCCGGCGCCCTGAGTAGCGGCACAATACTGGCACCTTGCCGAAACTGTTTCCGCTATCAGAGAAGACCTCCATGGGTGCCTGGCTTAGCAATATCTCGCTGAAATACAAATTTTGGGCGGTCAACGCCGTCGCCTTCGTCACCACTTTGCTGCTGGTGTTGTACGCCGTACAGCTCGAACAACAGGCCCGCAGCCATGCTTATCAGGCATCGGCGCAAGCCCAGGCGCGACTGCTCAATGCCTGGCCCGCGGGGCAGCCGCTCCCCAAAGCCGATAACGTGCTGACCTTCAGTCGCGGGCAGGCACCGTTGCTGAACGGGCAGCCGGTACTGGAACTGGCCGATACTAATGGTTGGGTCGAAATCAATGCCATGCCGCTGTTCGGCGACAACCCGTTGATGGGTGCTGAAGTGTTTACGCGCGCGGATGGCAACCAGGTCGCGGTGATTGCCCATGGCCCGAGCCTGACCCAGGTATTTGGCGAGCGCTTTACCCACTATGCGGTGGCGGTGGCGATCCTGATGCTGGCGATGCTCGGCGCTTCGCAATTGTTGATTCGCTTCCTGCTCAGCCAGCTCAATACGCTGAAGGACGTGATGCTTCACGTTGAGAAAACCGGTGACCTGTCGGCCCGTGTGCCGCTGGCCTGCACTGACGAAGTCGGGCAGATGGCCAATGCCTTCAATGCCATGCAGGCCGGTTACCAGCGGGTGGTTAACACCGTTGCCAGCACCGCCCGGCAACTGGATGTCGGCGCGGCGCGGCTGGCGTTGAGCATGAACGAGGTGCGTCACGGCATGCTCGGCCAGCAAAGCGAAACCGATCAGGCCGCCACGGCGATCAACGAAATGACCGCCACGGTCTATCACATTGCCCAGCACGCCGGCGCCACCCGCGACCTCTCGCAAACCGCCGACACCCTGGCCGGCAGCGGGCAGGAAGTGGTCAGTCGGGTGCAGAAGTCGATTGCCGGCTTGTCCAGCGGCGTGCAGCAGACTGCCGAGATGATTCAGCGTCTGGCCGAGGACAGTCAGAAGATCAACGGCGTGGTCAGTGTGATTCACAGCATCGCCGAGCAGACCAATCTGCTGGCGCTGAACGCGGCGATTGAAGCGGCCCGCGCCGGTGAAATGGGCCGCGGGTTTGCGGTGGTTGCCGATGAAGTGCGCAACCTGGCCAAACGTGTCCAGATCTCCACTGACGAGATCACCCTCATGGTTTCCGCGCTGCAGGCCGGGACTCGGGACGCGGTGGATTTCATGCAGGAAAGCTCGTTCAAGGCCGACGATTGCGTGCAGCAGGCTCAGGAGGCCGGCGCAGCCTTGGCGGAGATCACCAGCGCGGTGGCACAGATGCGCGAAAGCAATACGCAGATCGCGGTGGCGGCCGAGCAGCAGAGCCACGTGGCGGAAGAGATGAATCGGGCGGTGGTGAGCATTCGGGATGTGACCGAGAACACCGTGCAACAGACCGTGGATTCGGCGACGACCAGCAATGAGCTGGCGGCGTTGGCCGGGGAGTTGAGCAAGGCTATCGGTCAGCTCAAGCTGTAAGGGCCTCATCGCGAGCAAGCTCGCTCCCACAGGGTTAGCGCCATTTCAATATTTGCGCATTACCTGTGGGAGCGAGCTTGCTCGCGATAGCGTCAGCCCGGCCAACATCAAATTTGGACATGACACCTATCACTTCGATAGCCAGCCTTGATTCGCCGACTGGTTTGCCCCGGCCTATTCTTTGTTCAAGAGCCTCAACGAACCAAGGATTACCATCATGGGCAAACGTCACCCCAACCTCCCCGCCTGGCAATGGCGAGCGTACCCGAACAATCACCAGCACCCGACCAATCTGGTGCTGCACCTGATTGCCGTGCCGCTGTTCATCGTGGCGTTTCTGCTGATTGTCTCGGGGGTGTTCAGTCTGAGTTTTGCCAATGTCGCGATTGGCGTCATCGGTCTGCTCGCCGCCCTCGGCTTGCAACGCCACGGTCATAGCCTGGAGGCGCAAACCGCCGAGCCGTTCAGTGATCGCAAAGATGCCGTGTCGCGCTTGCTGGTCGAGCAGTTTCTGACCTTCCCACGGTACTTCCTGAGCGGCGGCTGGTGGCGCGCCTGGCGTGAGCGCCACCGTCGTCACTGATCAGGCGAAAATCGTCACCGTCTGCCGGCTCATGGCAATCAACTGACCGTCCGCGTTCCACAATTTCGCGGCCGCATGACCGTAGCCGTCAGCGGCATGTTCGGTTTCGACGAGGTATTTGCACCAGTCCAGCGTGCTCAGTTCAAGCAACGGCTGGACGAATTCGATGGTCCAGGTCAGCGTGCTGCCCATCGCCGGTTTACTCAGGTGCGGCATCAGGGCCGGTGGCCAGGCATCGACCAGCGCCAAGATATGCGCTTCGCTGACCGCTTCTTCCTTCACGTCCCCACGCAAGCGCACCCAGCCGCCCATCTCGCGGGATTTGTTACCCGTAAACGGCAGACCGCCGACACTCCAGCGCATCGCCAGATGCTGCATGAACTCCGGGAGTACGCCTTTGATGAACGGCAGTTCCTGACACTCTTCCCAATGCTTCATCTCGGGTGCCGGTTCGGCGATCACCGCCACTTCCGATGGTCGCGAGGCGCCGAAACTGCCCTGGATCAACGTCACCACTTGCCCCTTCTGCATCGCCCGACCCAGCACCTGGCTGACCGCCTTCCCTTCGCGCAACACATCGACTTCAAAGCTGACCGGCACTTCAGGCTCGACCGGACCGACAAAGGTGATCGCCAGCGAACGCACCGGACGATCCGCCGGGACCTTCGCGCGCATGGCTTCGTACTGCAAGGCGGCCACCAGGCCACCGAAACTGGCACGCCCCTGAGCCCATTCGGCCGGGATAGACAGCTCCAACGGCTGGCGGCGGACAGCGTCGAGCAGATCGGAAAAACGCATGGAAACCTCGGTGCGGGAAAAGGATGAAGGGATCTTAACCAGCCTGCGGGGATGGCACAGCGCTTATTCCGGCCAAAGAGGCTGACAGATAGGCCGGATAGCACCGCCATCTCTGTAGCAGCCTTCGGCAGCTGCTACAGAGATCTGTCTTGTGGTTGTTTCAGGATTTGAAACAGGCAGCGCTGAGTTTGTCGAGGACGCGGTCGGCGCAGCCTTCGGCCTTGGCCATTTCGGTTTTCCAGGCCTCGACGCAGGGCTGCAAATCGGTTTCCTTCTCAGCGATGGCCAGCCATTGCCAGCAATCGTGCCAATCGCCCAAGGCACCTTGCGCGGACTTCAAGCGCGGCATCGCTGCTTTCGGCAGTCGATCGAGTTCGGGATAGGCTTCGATGCCATAGCGCACGCGCTTGATCAGCAGGCGCAAACGGTGGCGATCATGCGCCGGATCGTGCAGGGCTTTGTCGAGTTTCTTCCACTGTTTGGCCAAACGTTTTTCGATGCGCTGACGCAAGCCCTTGAGCAAGCCTTGACGCTGGGAGGCCCGCAGAAAACGCGGAAAGGCGTCGAGGATCATCAGCAACTGCGCCACTTCAGGACTCGTCGCGACCGCCGGATAAGCCTCGGCCATCTGCGCCATACGCCGATGGGCAGCCTCGGGTTGATCATGTTCGAGCAGGTACGCCGCCAGCACTTCGCGGTCGCGCAACGGCGTGGTCAGGTCGCCGACCCGGGACGCGGCTGCTTCCAGCTGTTCGACTCCGGGCAAACCGCGCAATGGCCGCAGCAGACTGCGTAAACGGCGAACCGTGGTACGCAGATCGTGCAGCGCTTCAGGGTCGGTGCGCGCATTCAAGCGTGCCTGACAGGCCAGCACACGGACTTCCAGACCCAGGACATGGGCCACCAACCGGTTAATCATGGGGGTTTACTCCGTAAACAGCTGCAAGCCGCCAGCCGAAATCCGGGGCGACCGACTTATTGCTTGCAGCTAAGAGCTTAGAGCTCCTTTCAGCGCCCCGCGCGCGATTCACGAATATAAAAACGCGCCTTCTCGGCCTTCTTGGCGCAGCCTTCGAACCCTTCAAATTGCTGCTGAGTTTTGGCCGCCGTCAACAGCGACAGGGCCTTGGAGTAGCTGACGGTTCCGGCAAAACCTTCGGCCTTGGCCAGATCCAGTTCATGCCACGCCGCATCAAGCCCGCTACCGCAGCTATCACGGTAAGCGGTTTTTCCGGCGCAACCGGCAAGTGCCAGGGCAAGCAAAGGCACACAGATCCAGGCTTTCATTAATGACACCTCAAAGATAGGTAAACAATCGTGCAGTTAAGACGGTCTGGCGCGTGAAAAGTGCCTTGGCCCCGTCTCGGAAAATCTAGTGCTCGCGAGAATACCCATCTGCAGCCAAAGAGTGTCGAAAAAACGACGCCCTCGCCTCGCGGAACGACCTTAGCGATTGAAGCACGCCCCTCGAAGGGTGCATTGTTGAACCTTGTCAGACGAGGGCGATTCATGAAAAAGCGTGTCGCGCTAGTGCTGGGCTCAGGTGGGGCCCGGGGCTACGCCCATATCGGGGTCATTGAGGAGATCGAACGGCGTGGCTACGACATCGCCTGCATCGCCGGATGTTCCATGGGCGCAGTGGTCGGAGGGATCTATGCCGCCGGCAAACTCGACGAGTATCGCAACTGGATCGAAAGCCTGGATTACCTCGACGTCCTGCGCCTGGTGGACGTCAGTTTTCGTTTGGGCGCGATTCGCGGGGAGAAGGTTTTCGGGCAGATCCGCAAGATCGTCGGCGAGATCAACATTGAAGACTTGCGCATCCCTTACACGGCGGTAGCCACCGACCTGACCAACCAACAGGAAATCTGGTTTCAGGAAGGCTGCCTGCACCAGGCCATGCGTGCCTCGGCGGCGATTCCCAGCCTGTTCACCCCGGTGATGCAGGGCAACCGCATGCTGGTGGACGGCGGCATTCTCAACCCTTTACCGATCGTGCCGGTGGTGTCGAGTCATTGCGACCTGATCATCGCGGTCAACCTCAACTCCACCAACCAGCGCCACTATCAACTGCCAGTGATCCAGCGCCCGGCAGCGTTCAAGACCCGCTTCGACAGCCTGATCAGCTCGCTCGGTTCAAAATTGCCCTTCCGCCGCAAACAGGCGGAACAATTGCTGCTGCTGGAAAAGGAAGCGTTGATGGCAGAAGCGGCCGAGATCAACCCGTGGATCGAATCCGCCGAACCCGAAGCCCAGCAGCCGGCCGCCGCCCCCGAACGCGACGGCGCGCCGAAGTCCGCCACCGGTTCGTTCATCATCGACAACGTCGGCCCGGCGTCTTTGCTGGACCTGATCAACCAGAGTTTCGAGGTGATGCAGACGTCGTTGGCGCAGTACAAGATCGCTGGTTATCCGCCGGATATTTTGATCAACGTGCCGAAACGGGTATGCCGGTTTTTCGAGTTCTACAAGGCGCCGGAATTGATCGCGCTGGGACGGGAAATTGCGCGGGATACGCTGGATCGGTATGAGAATGAACGGGATTCCTGAGGTTCTCGAGTGAAGCAACTGGCCTCATCGCGGGCAAGCCCGGCTCCCACAGGTTTTGAGGTGCACACAACATTTGTGAACGACTCTGATCCTGTGGGAGCCGGGCTTGCCCGCGATGAGGCCCAATCAGTCAGCACAAAAATTAAAGGCTGCCCTCACTCAAAAGCCGATACCCGACCCCAGCCTCGGTGACGATAAACCGCGGCTGAGTCGGATCATCCGCCAGTTTCTGCCGCAAGTGCCCGACCACAATCCGCAAATAGTGAGTGTCCTCGGTATGGGTCGGCCCCCAAATATCCTTGAGCAGTTGCTGCTGGGTGATGACCCGTCCCGGATGCCGCGCCAGTTGCGCCAGTACCGCGTATTCCTTGCGGGTCAGCGCGACTTCGGTGCCGTCGAGCAACACCCGGCGATACGCCAGATCCACGGTCAACGGGCCGAACGTCAGCGCCGCTTGTTGAGCTTCACCCGCCGGAGCCTGACGCAACAAGGCACGCACCCGCGCAAGAAACTCCTGAATGCCGAACGGTTTGGTCACGTAGTCGTTGGCGCCGTTGTCGAGCGCTTCGACTTTCTGCCCTTCACTGGCGCGCACCGAGAGCACCAGCACCGGCACCGTTGACCACTCGCGAAACTCGCGCAGCACTTGCTGGCCGTCCATGTCCGGCAAACCGAGGTCGAGTACCAGCAGGTCCGGTTTATTCAGTGCAGCCTGGGCCAGGCCTTCGGTGCCGGTGCCGGCCTCCAGCACTTTGTAGCCTTGGGACGCGAGGCTGATGCGCAGGAATTTGCGGATCTGCGGTTCGTCGTCGATGACCAAAATGGTCGCGGTCTGGCTCATGAATTCACATCAACACAAAGAAGTGGCAAGAGAGTAGCGCAAGCGCGATCAGGCTTCACTTTCGGCTCTTAATTTTCAAGGGCCGGTTGAGCCTGCAACGGCAGGTGCAAGGTGATGCAGGTGCCGCGCCCTTCGATGCCATCGGCGACACTGATCCGCCCGCCGTGAGCACCGATCATGCCCCGACAGATCGCCAGCCCCAGCCCGGTCCCTTGCCCGCCACGATCACCGCGCGCAGCGGTGTAGAACATGTCGAAAATCTTCGCCCGATCTTCCTGCGCAATCCCCGGCCCTTCATCGCTCACCGAAAAAAACAGCTCGCTGTCGTCGGCTCCGGCACGCAATTGCAGGCGACCGTGAGACGGTGAAAACCGCGCAGCGTTTTCCAGCACGTTGACCAGCGCCTGTTCGATCAGCGCGGCGTGGACATACAGCAGCGGCAACTCCGGCGGCACTTCGGTGGTCACCTGCAACGGCGCCAGCACGGCGCGCAGACGATTGAGCGAGCTGCCGACGATATCGGCCGGCGATACCCAGTCCCGCGCCAGTTTCAGTGCCCCGTGCCCGAGGCGGGTCATGTCCAGCAGGTTCTGGATGTAGCGATCGAGGCGCTCGGCTTCATCGCGAGTGCCTTCAAGCAGTTCGCGGCGATCCTCCAGCGGGATCGCCTCACCGAGGGCCAACAGGCTGTCGATGCTGCCGCGCATGGAGGTCAGCGGCGTGCGCAAATCATGGGACACCGAGGCCAGCAAGGCACTGCGCAGTTGCTCGGTTTCGCCGTGCAGGCGGGCGGCTTCCAGGTCTTCGGCCAATTGCGCCCGCGCCAGCGCCTGGGCCAGCGGTTGGCTCAGCGCGGTCAACAAACGCCGACGCTGACCGCCCAAGGTCTGGCCCTCTTTGGCACACACACCGAGCAATGCCAGCGGCCCCTCTTCCACCGACAACGGCCACCACCACCAACGCCCGAACGGCAGCGTGCCGGTGCCCGCGCCGGCCGGTTGATCGTGTTGCCAGGCCCAATCGGCGGCAGCGCGCTCGGCTTCGGAAAACTCCAGCGGGCCACCGGTTTCGACTTTCCAGCCGCCCTGCCCGTCTTGATTGAGCAGGCAGACTTGCAGATCACTCCAGCCATCGAGGTGCTGGGCTGCTGCGCTGACCACTGCCTGGCGGTCGGTGGCGGCGGTGAGTTTGCGCGACAGGTCGAGCAGTTCGGTAGTCTCTTCCTGAGTGTCGCGCAGCGCCTGCAATTGCCGCCGTTGTCGGGCCGCGAGGTTGCCGGTAAGTGCCGCCATCAGCAGAAAGAACAGCAAGGTCAGCACGTCTTCTTCGCGCTGGATGCTGAAGGAAAAATTCGGCGGAATGAACAGAAAGTCATAGGTCAGAAACGACAACGCCGCACAGGCCAGCGCCGGGCCGAGGCTGCTGCGCACCGCCACCAGCAACACCGCAGCGAGGAACACTAGCGAGATATTGGGCAGCGGCAAGACACTCGCCACCGCCCAGGCCAACGCACTGGCGAGCACCGTCGCCACCAGCGCCAACGCGTAGTCGAACCACACCAGTGCCTGCGCCGAACGCTGACGCGGCTGATGCTGTTCTTGATCACTGTCGAGGACGTTGATTTCCAGCCCGCGCGCATCGCGCAGCAAACGCGACGCCAGTCCGCCGCCGAACAAACGTCGACGCAAACGCTGCCGGGACTGACCGACCAACACCAGACTCGCGCGGCGTTCGGCGGCGTGCTGGATCAGGGTTTTTGCCACTTCGCCGGCGCGCAACAGTACCACTTCGCCGCCGAGGCGTTCGGCCAATTGCTGGGCACTTTGCAGACGCAGGCGCGACTGCTCGTCACGCAAACTGCCGTTGTCCACATGCACCAGGCTCCACGGCAAATGCCGACGCTGGGCGACGCGACTGGCGTGACGCACCAGGCGCTCGGCCTGTGCATCGCCATCGACGCCGACCAACAGGCGACCACGCACCGCCGGCGCCGCTTGGCCGAGCTGGCGATAGCCCTGGGCCAAATCATCATCGACCTGAGCGGCGGCGGTTTGCATCGCCAGTTCCCGCAGGGCCGTGAGGTTGGTCTGGGTGAAGAAGGCATCAATCGCCGCCCTCGCCTGTTCCGGCACGTAGACCTTGCCATCGCGCAAACGCTCGAGCAGCTCGCGCGGTGGGAGGTCGATCAGCAGCAGTTCATAGGCTTCTTGCAGCACCCAGTCCGGCAGAGTTTCGCGGACCTGGACGCCCGTGATGCCACGCACTTTGTCGTTAAGACTTTCCAGGTGCTGGACGTTGACCGTGGTGAACACGTCGATGCCTGCCGCGAGCAATTCCTGAATGTCTTGCCAGCGTTTGGTGTGGCGACTGCCGGGGGCGTTGCTGTGGGCCAGTTCGTCCACCAACACCAGTTTCGGTTTGGCTGCGAGCAGACCGTCGAGGTCCATTTCTTCGAGCATCACGCCACGGTATTCCGAGCGCACCAACGGCTGCTGCGGCAAGCCGCCTAGCAGCGCTTCAGTCTCGGCGCGACCGTGGGTTTCGACCACGCCGGCGATGACTTTCACGCCCTGGCGCAGTTGGGTGTGGGCTGCTTGCAGCATGGCGTAGGTCTTGCCGACACCGGGCGCGGCGCCGAGAAAAACCTTGAGCCGGCCACGGCCATCCCGAGGCAGGTCTGCTAACAGCGCGTCGGCGCGGCCGGAGTCACTCATGGTTGAAGCTCTCTCTATTGATCGTTCCCACGCTCTGCGTGGGAACGATCATTTGCTACAGGTTTTCCAGCGCCAAATTCAGCGCCAACACATTCACCACCGGCGGGCCAACGAGTGGCTGCTCGATGTGCGCGTCCATCAACTGCTGAAGCGTAGACACCGGCAGATTGCGCGCCGCCGCAACACGCGCCAGTTGATAGGCAATCGCGGCCGGTGGCAAGTGCGGATCGAGGCCGCTGCCAGAGGTGGTAACCATCGCCAATGGCACCGGACCCTGGCCCGGCACCAGTAACTTGTTGGCATCATCGATCACCCGAGTAGCCAGGGCCGGGTTGCTCGGCGAGAGGTTGCTGGCACTGCTCGACACGGTGGCAAAGGCACCGGCCGATGGCCGTGGATGGAACCAGGCGTCGCCGACGAAATCTTGCGCAATCAGCGACGAGCCGCGGACCTTGCCATCGGCGTCGTGGACCAGACTGCCATTGGCTTGATCGGGGAATGCGACCTGGGCGACACCGGTAACCACCAGTGGATAGGCGACGCCGGTGATCAGGGTCATCAGGACGAGCAGGCTCAGGGCCGGACGTATCATTGTGGACATTTCAGAATCCTCGAATTTGGGGAGTTTAAAACTATGGTGTGTCATGGAGATCCACCCCTCACCCCAGCCCTCTCCCCACGGGGGAGAGGGGGAAAGGGGGCCGATCTTTGTGCTGTTCAATACCTGAGTTCGACTCGGTTTTTCAGGTCGATGTAGCTCCAAGAACACCTCGGTCAGTCCCCTCTACCCCCTGGGGAGAGGGTTAGGGTGAGGGGTCGATCTCAAGGTCAAACCAAATGCAGTGCAGTGAGCAGCATGTCGATCGCCTTGATCCCCACAAACGGCACCAGAATCCCGCCCAATCCATAGATCAACAGATTGCGTCGCAGCAACGCCGCCGCACTCGCCGCCTGCACTCGCACGCCGCGCAATGCCAGTGGAATCAGCACCACAATAATCAAGGCGTTGAACACAATCGCCGAGAGAATCGCGCTCTGCGGACTGCTCAGGTGCATGACGTTCAGCACACCCAGTTGCGGGTAGATCGAGGCGAACAACGCCGGCAAAATCGCGAAGTATTTGGCCACGTCGTTGGCGATGGAGAACGTCGTCAGCGCACCGCGGGTCACCAGCAATTCCTTGCCGATCTGCACCACGTCCAGCAGCTTGGTTGGATCGCTGTCGAGGTCGACCATGTTCGCCGCCTCGCGGGCCGCTTGCGTCCCGTCGTTCATCGCCATGCCCACGTCCGCCTGGGCCAGGGCCGGTGCGTCGTTGGCGCCGTCGCCGCACATGGCGACCAGGCGACCGTCGTTCTGCTCATGACGAATGCGCGCCAGTTTTTTCTCTGGAGTGGCTTCGGCCAACACATCATCAACGCCCGCTTCAGCCGCAATCGCTGCAGCGGTCAGTGGGTTGTCGCCGGTCACCATGACGGTGCGGATACCCAGTTTGCGCAACTCGGCGAATCGCTCGCGGATACCAGGCTTGACCACGTCCTTGAGGTGAATCGCGCCGAGCAATTTACCGTCGGCGCAGACCAGCAACGGGGTGCCGCCGCTCTGGGCGATCTTGTCGATTTCCCGGGACAGCGGCGCGGCCAGGTCGGCGCGTTTCAGGCCAACGAAGGCCAGCAACGAATCCACCGCGCCTTTGCGATACACGCGGCCCTGATAGTCGACACCGGACAGACGCGTCTCGGCGCTGAAAGGTACGGCTGTCAGCAACTCAGTGGCCGGCTCAGGTTGTGGCTGAGTGCCACGCAGGTACTCGACGATGGATTTACCTTCAGCCGTGTCATCGGCCAGCGAGGCGAACAAGGCACCCTCGGCGAGTTCCTTCGCCGTGACGCCAGGCGCCGCGTACACCGCGGTGCAACGACGGTTACCGAAGGTAATGGTGCCGGTCTTGTCCAGCAGCAGGACGTGTACGTCCCCCGCCGCTTCCACGGCGCGACCGGATTTGGCGATCACATTCAGGCGCACCAGACGGTCCATCCCGGCGATACCGATGGCCGACAACAGACCGCCAATGGTGGTCGGAATCAGCGTGACCAATAACGCCACCAGGAACACCAGCGGCAGGCTGCCGTTGGCGAAGTGGGCGAACGGTTGCAGGGTGACGACCACCAGGAGGAAGATCAGGGTCAGGCCGATCAGCAGGATGTCGAGCGCCACTTCGTTCGGGGTTTTCTGGCGTTTGGCGCCTTCGACCAAAGCGATCATGCGGTCCAGTGTCGACTCGCCGGGGTTGGCGGTGATGCGCACCAACAGCCAGTCGGACACCAGTCGGGTGTTGCCGGTGACGGCCGAACGGTCGCCGCCGGATTCGCGAATCACTGGCGCGGATTCACCGGTAATCGCCGCTTCGTTGACCGCGGCGATCCCTTCAATCACCTCGCCGTCACCGGGGATCATTTCCCCCGCTTCAACGCGGACCACATCGCCCTTGCGCAGGCTGGTGGCCGGCACCACTTGAAAGGTGCCGTTGCTGGTTTTGCGGCGAGCACTCAGACCTTCGCTACCGGCCTTGAGGTTGTCGGCGCGAGCCTTGCCACGACCTTCGGCCAAGGCTTCGGCGAAGTTGGCGAACAGCACGGTGAACCACAGCCACAAGGCGATTTGCGCGGCGACAAAAGTCGGCACCGCCGAGTCGGGAATGAAGCACAGCACGGTGGTCAGGATCGCGGTCAGTTCGACCACCAGCATCACTGGCGCACGTTGCAATTGCCGTGGATCGAGCTTGACGAAGGCTTGCACCAGCGCTGGGCGCCAGAGGGCCGAGATCGCGGTTTTCGGTTGTTCCGGCGCCTTGACGGTGGCGGCTTTAGTTACGGGCATATTCATCATCGTGCTCCTAAAAAAGCGGCTCAGAAGCCCATGCTCAAATGTTCAGCAATCGGACCCAGCGCCAATGTCGGCAGGAAGGTCAAACCACCCACCAGCAAAATGGTCACGGTCAGCAGAGTCACGAACAGCGGGCCGTGAGTCGGGAAGCTGTTCTGGCCGATCGGTGCGGTTTTCTTCATCGCCAGGCTGCCAGCCAACGCCAGTACCGGGAGGATGTAACCGAAGCGACCGATCAACATGCCAAGGCCCATCATCAGGTTGTGGAACGCGGTGTTGGCACCGAAGCCACCGAACGCCGAGCCGTTGTTGGCACTGGCCGAGGTGTAGGCGTACAGCAACTGGCTGAAACCGTGAGCGCCAGGGTTACTCACCGCTGCAACGGGGCCAGGCAGGCTCGCGGCAATCGCGCCGAGTACCAGCACGCCGACCGGCATCACCAGCAAGGTCACGACTAACAGTTGCACTTCTTTAGCCTGGAGTTTTTTGCCGAGGTATTCCGGGGTGCGGCCGATCATCAGGCCGGCGAGGAACACCGCGATCAACACGTTCAACAACATGCCGTAGAGCCCGGCACCGACGCCGCCGAAGATCACTTCGCCGACCATCATGTTGACCAGCGCGACCATGCCGCTCAGCGGGTTGAGGCTGTCGTGCATGCCGTTGACCGAACCGTTGGACGCCGCGGTGGTGGTCACCGACCACAGCACCGTGGCGGTCGTGCCGAAGCGAGCTTCCTTGCCTTCCAGCGGCGCGGTCTGTTCGACAGCGACATTGTTCAGGGTCGGGTTCGGCTGGTATTCAGCCCACAGCGACGTCGCGCCGCCGATCAGGAACAGCGCCAGCATGCAGGCGATGATCGCGCGGCTCTGACGCAGGTCTTTCACGTAGTGGCCGAAGGTGAACACCAGCGCCACCGGGATCAGAATGATCGAGCCGACTTCGAACAAGTTGCTCCACGCCGTCGGGTTCTCGAACGGGTGCGCCGAGTTGACGCCGAAGAAGCCACCACCATTGGTGCCCAGTTGCTTGATTGCAATCTGGCTGGCGGCCGGGCCGAGCGGGATCACCTGATCGACGCCTTGCATGGTCACGGCATTCACGTACTGCGCAAAGGTTTGTGGCACGCCCTGCCAGACCAGATACAGCGCCAGCAACAGGCACAGCGGCAGCAAGCCGTAGAGGGTAGCGCGGGTCATATCGACCCAGAAGTTGCCGAGGGTCTTGGTCGACTTGCGACCAATACCGCGACACAGGGCAACCAACACGGCGAGGCCGGTGGCGGCGCTGACGAAGTTCTGCACGGTGAGGCCGACCATCTGACTCAGGTAGCTCAGGGTCGCTTCGCCGCTGTAGGACTGCCAGTTGGTGTTGGTCATGAAGCTGACGGCGGTGTTGAACGCTTGCGTCCACTCCTGACCCGGCAGGTTTTGCGGGTTCAGCGGCAAGTGGTCCTGGAACAACAGAATCGCGAACAACAGCAAGAAGCCCGCAAGGTTGAAGGCGAACAAGGCCAGGGTGTATTTCTGCCAGCTCTGTTCGGCCTGCGGATCGACGCCGGCCACCCGATAACACCCGCACTCCACCGGTCCGAGAATCGGCGAAAGCCAGGTGCGCTGCCCCTCCATCACCTTGTAGTAGAAGCGCCCCAGAAACGGTGCCGGAATCAGCACCAGGGCGAAGAAGGCGAGGATCAGCCAATAGTCATAACTGTGCATAGCCGCTCCTAGTTCCGGTCCGCGCGCAACAGCGCAACCAACAGATAAATGAACAGCCCCACTGCCAGTAGCAGTGACACCCCGTCCAGAACGCTCATGAAAATTCTCCGTGTTACGGCGTATTGCCGCGTGTGGAGCCATTGTCGGAAGGAAGGCTGTAAAGGAACGAGATCGAGGGGGTTGGCTGGGCATAAAGAAAGCGTAAAGAGTGGGTTTACGCTAGGGTTACGGTGGTGTCTGGGGGCATACAACACCTTTCGGGTTTTATCAGGCGTCTCTATCGTCCTGCATCGATGGATAAGACTCCACAAAACCAAAGCGGGATGAACAACCTATTGCACCACCCTGCTCCTGCCGACAAGATATGACCGTTTGCGTTTCGACTACTGAAAAAGGCTGGCCAACATGCGTATTCTCATCACCGGCGGTGCCGGTTTCATTGGCTCTGCCTTAATTCGCGAGCTGATCCGGCACACCGAGCATGAAGTGCTCAACCTGGACAAGCTGACCTACGCCGGCAATCTCGAATCGCTGACCGGCATTGCCAACGACACTCGCTACGAGTTCGTTCAAGCCGATATCGTTGATCAGGCGACCGTCAGCGCGGTGCTGACACGTTTCCAGCCGCACGCGATCATGCACCTGGCAGCGGAATCCCACGTCGACCGATCCATCGACGGACCCTCGGATTTCATCCAGACCAACATCGTCGGCACCTACAGCCTGCTGGAGGCCACCCGCGCCTATTGGCAAACTCTCGCCGAGCCGGAAAAAAGCGCCTTCCGTTTCCATCACATCTCCACTGACGAGGTCTATGGCGACCTGCATGGCGCCGATGATCTGTTTACGGAAACGACGCCCTACGCCCCGAGTTCGCCGTACTCCGCCAGCAAAGCGGCGTCCGACCACCTGGTCCGTGCGTGGCAGCGCACCTATGGCCTGCCGGTGCTGTTGACCAACTGCTCGAACAATTACGGGCCGTTCCACTTCCCCGAAAAATTGATTCCGCTGGTCATCCTCAATGCCTTGGCCGGCAAGCCGCTGCCGGTGTATGGCGATGGCCTGCAAATCCGCGACTGGCTGTTCGTCGAAGATCACGCCCGGGCGCTGCTTAAAGTGGTGACCACCGGTATCGTCGGCGAGACCTACAACATCGGCGGGCACAACGAACAAAAGAATATCGACGTGGTGCGTGGCCTCTGCGCCCTGCTTGAAGAACTGGCACCACGCAAGCCCGAGGGTGTCGCGCACTACGCCGACCTGATCACGTTCGTCCAGGATCGTCCCGGCCATGACCTGCGCTACGCGATCGATGCCAGCAAGATCGAACACGAACTGGGCTGGGTACCCGAAGAGACCTTCGAAACCGGCCTCCGCAAAACTGTTCAGTGGTACTTGAACAACCTTGAGTGGTGCCGTCGCGTTCAGGATGGCAGCTACCAGGGTGAACGTCTTGGTGCCATCAACCCCCAGGAGCTTCATGCATGATGAAAGGTATCGTTTTGGCAGGCGGATCGGGCACACGCCTGCATCCGATCACGCTCGGGGTGTCCAAACAGCTGTTGCCGGTCTACGACAAACCGATGATCTATTACCCGATTTCGGTCCTGATGCTGGCCGGCATCAAAGACATTTTGGTGATCTCTACTCCCCAGGATCTGCCCCAGTACCGCAATCTGCTGGGTGATGGCAGTCAGTTCGGGGTCAATTTCAGCTATGCCGAGCAGCCGTCACCGGATGGTCTGGCCCAGGCTTTTCTGATTGGCGAAACGTTCATTGGCAATGATCCAGTGTGCCTGATCCTCGGCGACAACATTTTCCATGGTCAACACTTTGGCGAGCAGTTGCAAAACGCGGCAACACGCACTTCTGGCGCTACCGTATTCGGCTATTGGGTCAAAGACCCGGAGCGATTCGGCGTGATTGATTTCGACAGCCAGGGCCGTGCCCTGTCGATCGAAGAAAAGCCGAAAATACCGAAATCCAGCTATGCCGTTACCGGCCTGTATTTCTACGACAACGATGTCATCAGGATCGCCAAAGCGGTAAAGCCTTCGCCTCGCGGCGAGCTGGAAATCACCGACGTCAACAATGCGTATCTCAAACGGGGAGACCTGCAGGTCGAGCGCTTCGGCCGCGGTTTCGCCTGGCTCGACACCGGCACTCACGACAGCTTGCTCGATGCCTCTCAGTACGTGCAGACCATCGAACATCGACAAGGCTTGAAAGTCGCCTGCCTCGAAGAGATTGCTTACGAAAAGAAATGGATCAACCGCGAACAGCTGCTGGAGCGTGCCCGCTACTTCGGCAAGACCGGGTATGGCCAGTACCTGGCCCAGCTCGCCGGGGATGAACAATGGATGTGAATGAAACCGATCTGCGCGGTGCAGGGATCATCGGTAAAAGCCTGCAAGAGGTTGATCTGCTCCCATGAGAGTTCTCATCAGCGGCCAGCATGGTCAGGTCTCACGCGAACTGCAGCGTCGACTGGGGGGTGTCGGCGAGTTGATCGTGCTTGGTCGCGATCAACTCGATCTGGCACAACCCGAGCAGATTCGCCAACAGGTACAAAAGGTTCGTCCGGATCTGATCATCAACGCGGCGGCCCACACAGCGGTCGACCTGGCTGAAAGCGAGCCGGAAACAGCCTTTGCCATCAACGCCGTGGCCCCTGGCATCTTTGCCGAAGAAGCACTGAAGCTTGGCATCCCGCTGATTCACTACTCCACCGATTATGTATTCGACGGCATGAAGGTCGGGCCTTATAACGAAGACGACACGCCAAACCCGCTCGGGGTTTACGGCAAGAGCAAACTGGCCGGTGAACGGGCGATCACTGATGTGCAAGGCAAACATCTTATCCTGCGTACCAGCTGGGTCTATTCGACCCATGGACGCAATTTCCTGCTGACGATGCAACGCCTGCTGCAAGAGAGACCGGAAGTACGCATTGTCGCCGATCAGATCGGCGCACCTACCTGGGCAGGCACTATTGCCAATAGCACCCTCGCCCTGATCGAACGCTGGCAGGCAGGTGAGGCCGTTACCTGGGGTACATATCATCTGACCGCTCAGGGGAAAACCTCCTGGTTCGGCTTCGCCCAGGCCATTGGCGAAGCGTTACGGCAACAGGGAAAGCCCTGCGCAAACCTGCTGCCCATTCCCTCAAGCGATTATCCGACACCGGCGGCCCGACCGCTCAACTCATGTCTTGATTGCAGTCGCCTGCAACGTGAATGGGGCGTCAGGCAACCTGACTGGCAAATTGCGCTACGCGAATGTCTTGCCGAGCAAGGTTAAACCTGCAAACAAGACTTGCCCTCGAAGACAGCAAAACCGCCACCAGCGCCTCCCACTGGAGCACCCCATTTGCGCGCATCGAGCGGCAAACATCCCCGATACGACGTCTTTCTGCACTTTACGACCGCCATCACAACACTGGCACGCCCACTGCAAACGCCCTCCCCGAGCTTTCCAAACCGTTCAGGGAGCAACGCATGAACACACAACTCAAACCCACGCTGGGCACGCTGCACCTGTGGGGCATTGCGGTCGGGCTGGTGATTTCCGGTGAATACTTCGGCTGGAGTTACGGCTGGGGCGTGGCAGGCACACTCGGTTTTCTGGTGACGTCCTTCATGGTCGCCACGATGTACACCTGCTTCATCTTCAGCTTCACCGAGCTGACCACCGCGATTCCTCACGCGGGTGGTCCCTTTGCCTACAGCCGCCGCGCCTTTGGCGAGAAAGGCGGATTGATCGCGGGGCTGGCGACACTGATTGAATTTGTCTTCGCCCCGCCGGCCATCGCTCTGGCGATTGGCGCGTATCTGAACGTGCAGTTTCCAGCGCTTGATCCGAAACACGCAGCGGTTGGTGCCTACATCGTGTTCATGGGCCTGAACATCCTCGGGGTGAAACTGGCCGCAACCTTCGAACTGGTGGTCTGCGTTCTCGCAGTGGCCGAACTGTTGGTGTTCATGGGCGTGGTCGCCCCGGCGTTCAGCTTCAGTAACTTCGCGCTGAACGGCTGGGCCGGTTCCGATGTGTTCGGCGCACCGGCAATTGCCGGGATGTTCGCGGCGATACCCTTCGCCATCTGGTTCTTCCTGGCCATCGAAGGCGCCGCCATGGCCGCCGAAGAAGCCAAGGACCCGAAACGCACCATTCCGAAGGCCTACATCAGCGGCATTCTGACTCTGGTATTGCTGGCGATGGGCGTGATGTTCTTTGCCGGCGGCGTCGGTGACTGGCGCACCTTGTCGAACATCAACGACCCGCTGCCACAAGCGATGAAAACCGTGGTTGGCGAAAGTTCGGGCTGGCTGCACATGCTGGTGTGGATCGGCCTGTTCGGCCTGGTAGCGAGTTTCCACGGGATCATTCTCGGCTACTCGCGGCAGTTCTTCGCCCTCGCCCGGGCCGGTTACCTGCCGGCGTCCCTGGCCAAATTGTCGCGTTTCCAGACCCCGCACCGGGCAATCATCGCCGGTGGCGTGATCGGCATCGCCGCGATCTACAGTGATGGTTTGATCAACCTGGGCGGCATGACGCTGACGGCGGCGATGATCACGATGGCGGTCTTCGGGGCGATTGTGATGTACATCATGAGCATGCTCAGCCTGTTCAAACTGCGTAAAACCGAACCGAATCTGGAACGCACCTTTCGCGCGCCGTGCTATCCGTTGGTGCCGTTCATTGCACTGGTGCTGGCGGTGGTCTGCCTGGTGGCGATGGCCTGGTTCAATACGCTGATCGGGTTGATCTTCCTGGGCTTTATGGCAGTGGGTTTCGTGTACTTCATGCTCACGGCGCAATTGCGTGCCGATGCGCCGGCGGACGCGATGCTGACCGGGCTCTAAACAGGCGAAGTGCAGCTGTCAGAACAGGCATAGAATGGAACCACTGCGAAAGTTAATCGCTCAAAGTGGTATGCACGATCGATTGGCAAAACCCGCCAATCGGCCTGCCCTCAAGGAGAGCCCTATGCCCTGGTATGCCTGGTTGATTCTGATCGTTGCAATCGGCTCGATCGTTGGTGGTTTGATGATGTTGCGTGACACCGCCAACAAGGTCGAACTGACCGAGGAGCAACGCAAACGCGTCGCTGAACGCAACGCCGAAGCGGATTCCAAGGATGCGCAGGACCGCTAAAACAAAACCCTGTCATTCTCATTGAATGACAGGGTTTTGCGTTTTACTTCTCCCAATCCGCCTTGGCGATGTGCAAGCCATGCAACCCTTTGTATGCCGCGCGTTCCGGCTGGCTCCAGCCCTCAAGCAACGATTCCTCCAACCGATAAATCTCCACCCCGAGCGGGCGGCACACGCTTAGCGGGTCCTGTGCATCCGGCCCCCACATGGCCAGCGACAGATCGCCGCCCGGGCAGGTCGAAAGCGCACAGAGCAGATCGATTTCGGCAAAAAACTCCAGATAATCGCCCTTCTGCGCAGGACAGGCTTTCATGAAGTACATGTCGTCGTGGTTCAGGCCCGTGCACTGGAAGATGTTCAGCACGTCATGCACGTCGAACTCGGACAGCCCATGAGGCAGCACCGCACGGGTCAGATTCGAATGGCAGTGATGATGGAAATCTTCGCCGGTGAGCATTTTGTTCACATAAGGGTCGCAGCGGGTGCCGAGCAAATCGTGCAAGCGACCGCCATGTTCATCGATCCCGTAACCGGCCAGGCTGTCATCGGTGATGGTCACCAGCGGCCGCAGAAAAGGCAGGTTCGACCAGAGCCGGTCATGGGTGCTGACGTGTGCACCCTGTAACTGACGGGTCCGTGCCGCCCACAAACGCTCCCGTGGATCGTTGGCATTCCACACGTTGAAATCCCCGACTTGCGGGCCGACGGGGGTGGTCACGCGGAACACATGCCCGGCCGGCACCTTCCAGGCGCGACCGGTGCGGATCGGCACCTCGAACTCCTCAATTAACGTGCGTCCCTCCTTCTCATCGCGGATCCGTTCGTAGAAGGCTTTGTCCACCTGCAAGGCTGAGCCTTTGCTAACTTGATAGGCCGCCGGATAGTCTTTGTACATGGCACGAATCCTCGATCAGTGATGGGAAACTGGAGCAAGCATTTGCAACAGGAGGTGTTCGGAATCGTCGAGATACAGGCTCATGGCGTCCTCGGCCGCGCGTTTGTCGCCCTCGGCCAACAACTCGTGGATCTGCCGGTCGCGCGCCAGCCAGGGCGCCTGAAAACGTGATTCATCGGGAGTGGTGCAAAACACCAGGCGCAATTGCGCGACGACGTTGGTGAAGAACTCGTCGAACAACGGACTGCGCAGCAATCCGACGATGTGTTGATGAAAGGCCAGGCTGTGGGTGCCGACGGCGCGCCAGTCCTCGCGTTCGCGGGCAAGCTCGGTGGCTTCCAGGGCTTCGAGCATCCGGTCGGATTGATAGTCGCGCAGCGGCTGACTCGCGCTGATGGCCTGCAACTCCAGGGTGCGCCTGACCTTGAACAGATCTCGCACGTCCTCGACGCCCAGCCGGCGCACCATCACGCCTTTGTTGCGCACATAACGGGTCAGACCTTCCTGCCCCAGACGATGCAGCGCTTCGCGAATGGTATTGCGGGATGCGTTGTAGGCAGACACCAGATCGTTTTCCACCAATGCCATACCGGGCAGCAAACGACCGCCAATGATGTCGGCGCGCAACTCAAGTGTGATGTGGTCGGCCAGGGACAGTCCGCTGTTCATACTCATTGCCTCGTGATTGTTCAACAATCGTCAGGTAATGAGTAATCACTATTCGTGCCACTTGTTGAAACGACGTTCTACCAAGATCGACGCATCTGCATGCTTTTTAGAAGTAGAAGTACAATCACCATCCCATTTTCATTGGTTAATATGGCGCATTGTTGCGGAGATCCCCGATGCGTTACTCGCAGGACCATAAAGCCCAGACCCACCAACGCATCATCAAGGAAGCGTCAGCGCGCTTTCGCCGCGATGGCATTGGCGCGACAGGTCTGCAACCGCTGATGAAAGCACTGGGCCTGACTCACGGTGGTTTCTACTCGCATTTCAAGTCCAAAGACGAACTGGTGGAAAAGGCGTTGCAAGCCGCCGGCGAGCAGGTCGACATCATTTGCGCCGAGCTCTTCGCTCAGGATCGTCCGCTGGAAGCGTTCATCGACACCTATTTGTCCGAATGGCACCAGACTTCACCCGATGAGGGTTGCCCGTTGCCGACCATGTCATCGGAACTCGGCCTGCGCGGGCAGCAAAGCCCGACCACTGACGTGGTGCTCAACGCACGGCTCGCACAAGTGCAAGGCACCCTTGAAGGCGACAACGCTGCCGATGCCAGCGTCGTCATCATGTCGACGCTGGTCGGGGCTCTACTGCTGTCACGCAGTGTCGAGAATCCCGAGCTGGCTCAGCGGATTCTCGACGTGACTCGCGCCTATCTCAAACAGCCCCGGGACTAACCCTCCCAGCGCTTGAACAGCACGCTGGCATTCACCCCACCAAACCCGAAGCCATTGGACAGCGCGTATTTGATGGCCATCGGCCGCGCCTGACCATGGACGATGTCCACGCCTTGGGCGGCGGGGTCCGGGTTATCGAAATTGAGGGTGGCCGGCACGACCTGATCGCGAATCGCCAATAACGTGAAAATCGCCTCGATACCGCCCGCTGCCCCGAGCAAATGCCCGGTGGCCGATTTGGTCGATGTCACGGCGATTTTGTTATCCGTGCCGAACAACGCCTTGATGGCCGCCAACTCTCCCAGGTCGCCGACCGGTGTCGAGGTTGCATGAGCATTGAGATGCTGCACCTGTGCCGGCGAAATGCCTGCCTGGGCCAATGCCAGCGACATCGCCCGTCGCGCACCGCTGCCATCCTCCGGACCTGCCGTCAGGTGATAGGCGTCGGCACTGGTGCCGTAACCGACCAACTCCGCCAGCGGTTGAGCACCACGAGCCAGGGCATGCTCCAGGGATTCAATCACCAGAAGGCCTGCGCCCTCTCCCATGACAAAGCCATCGCGGCCACTGTCGAACGGCCGCGAGGCACGTTCCGGGGTGTCGTTGTAACCACTGGACAAGGCGCGAGCAGCGGCAAACCCGGCGAGACTGACGCGATCGATCGCCGCTTCCGCGCCGCCACATACCGCGATGTCTGCCTCGCCACAACGAATCAACCGCGCCGCATCACCAATCGCCTGGACCCCGGCGGCGCAAGCTGTCACCGGCGCCCCCAACGGGCCCTTGAAACCGTGCTGGATCGACACATGCCCCGCGGCGAGGTTGACCAGAAATGAAGGAATGGTGAACGGCGACAGGCGTCGCGGCCCACGGCTGTCCGTGGTGCGCACCGCATCCGCTATCGCACCGAAACCACCCACGCCGGAACCGATAATGGTTGCCGTACGCTCCTGGGCATCGGTGTCCGCCGCTTGCCAACCGGCCTGCTCCAGCGCCTGACGCGCCGCTTCCATGGCAAACATAATGAAACGGTCCATCTTCTTCTGCTCTTTGGGCGCCGTCGCCCGGTCCGGGTCAAAACCCGCCTCGGGATCGTCAGCCAGCGTCGGCACTGCGCCCCCGACCTTGGCCGGCAAATCGGCAACCACCTCGTCCGGCAAATTGCGCAACCCGGAACGCCCGGCCAACAGACGCGACCAAACGGCTTCGACGCCAGAACCCAATGGAGACACCAGGCCCATGCCCGTTACAACCACTCGACGATCACTCATACCGCAAATACCTCAAGCCGATTCATGACGCCTCACGTGTAACGCGAGGCGGCCTTACTTTTGGAAAGATTCGGCGCCATTACCAGACGCGCCGCAACGAAGGCATCCCAATCGGCCGCATCCGGCAACGAAGGAATGGTGATCAACTCACCCTGGTCCAGACCCGACAACGCCGCATCAACCATATCCCCGGCTTCCATGACCATATCCTCCGGAATCTGGCTAGCGTCGATACCGGAGCGTTCCCAGATTTCGGTGCGTGTGACGCCTGGCAACACGGCCTGAACCTTGACCCCAGTGCCCTCCAGTTCAGCGTTCAATGACTGCGTCAGACTTAACACATAAGCCTTGCTGGCGCTGTAAGTCGCATTGAAGCGCTCGGGAAACAACGCCACCACTGATCCAATATTGATGATCGTCCCCCGACCCGCCTTGGCAAAACTGGCAGCCGCTGCCGACGCCAAATGCGTGACTGTTGTCACGTTCAGTTGAATCAAGCGTTCCATCTGATCCAAGTCGGCATTGGCCAACAAACCATCCGCTGCAATACCGGCGTTGTTCAGCAGCAGGCTGATACTCGAATCGCTGCGAAGACGCTGTTCAAGCTTCAGCACATCATCCTTTTGCGTCAGATCCGCCTTGAGCACCTCGACCTGAACGCCATGCTCGGCGCGCAACTTGCTCGCCGCCGCTTCCAGCCGCTCTTGATCACGAGCGACCAGTAACAAATCAAAACCGCGCGCCGCCAACCGCTCGGCGTAAATCGCACCGATACCGGAAGAAGCACCGGTGACAAGGGCCGTACCTTGGGACTGGACAGAATTCATGACTGTGCTCCTGGGAAATGCCTAAGGGAAAGACAAGCGCCTAAAGCTCAGAGCGCTTGGCGGGAAGCAATTTATTATAGGCATAATCTTGGCTGTATATGATAGTCGTAATTTTTCACACGTCGACGAAAGGCGCACCCTCACTGCGTTCGCCAGAAAGCAAAAAGGCCGATCAATGACCGGCCCCTGGCGCTGACGTATAAGCTTAGTTCACCTCAAGCTTCTCGCGATTCTTATCCAGAATCGCTTTACCGATCCCCTTCACTTCGAGCAACTCGTCCACGGACGCAAACGGCCCATTACTCTCACGATAGGTAACAATCGCCTTGGCCTTGGCCTCGCCCACACCGGCCAACTCGCGCTGAAGGGTTGGCGCATCGGCCTGATTCAGATCGACCTTGCCGGACTGTGCCTTGGGAGAAACTTCCAGCACCAGGGGTGCATTGCCAGCCTCGGGCTTGGCCGTCGGCGCAGCAATGGCCGCAATAGAGGCGCTGGTGAGCAGGGCAAAAACCAGAGAGTAGAAATAGCCAGTACGCATAAATGAAGCTCCATGACATCGATTGAGAAAGCAGCTTTTCCGAAGCTGCCTTCTAAACTTAGGCGATGTCTGGAGTCTGTCAAAAATGTGTCCGTTACAGGATGTGAAACAATCAGGGTTCGAGGCGACGTTGCTGGTAGATCCAGTCAACGATTTCGCCGTCGGGGGTGTAGCCGCTAACAGTGTCACGCAACAACTGTCGCACGTGAGAATAATCGTCTTGCTCAACGGACTTCAACAGCTCACTCAGCCTTACTTTAAGCACGTCCCAACTCAGATAGTCTTCGTTGGCAGTCATGATCATCGGGTGCTGAGTCGCCGCAACGTTATCTCCAATCAGCAACTCTTCGTAAAGCTTTTCGCCTGGGCGTAGCCCTGTAAACTGAATGGAAATGTCGCCGTGTACGTTCTTTTCCGACCGCACGCTGAAGCCTGAAAGATGGATCATTTTCTCCGCGAGCTCGACGATTTTAACGGGCTCGCCCATATCCAACACAAACACGTCCCCCCCCTGTCCCATTGAGCCGGCCTGAATTACCAACTGGGCGGCTTCAGGAATGGTCATAAAATACCGGGTGATTTTCGGATGGGTAACGGTCAACGGCCCACCTGACTTGATCTGTTTATGAAACAGCGGAATGACCGAGCCGGACGACCCCAGTACATTGCCAAAGCGCACCATGGTAAACCGCGTTTTGTTAACTTGAGACACATTGGTCTTGTCACCAAACATCACCGGTGCCACTTCCCGGCTCAATGCCTGCAACGTCAGTTCTGCCAAGCGTTTTGTACTGCCCATCACATTAGTGGGACGAACAGCCTTGTCTGTGGAGATGAGAACGAAGTTCGACACACCAGCTTGAAGTGCAGCCTGAGCGGTATTCAGCGTGCCAATTACATTGTTCAACACCCCTTCGGCGATATTATGCTCGACCATCGGGACATGCTTGTACGCGGCAGCGTGATATACAGTATCCACATGCCAGGTTTTCATTACATCCAGCAGCTTTTCCTGATTACGTACAGAACCGAGAATCGGCAACAGACGCACCGATAGCGACTCACATGCGATACGTTGCTCCAGCTCCGACAGAATGTTGTAAAGATTGAATTCACTGTGCTCGAACAATAAAAGCGTGGTGGGTTGCAATGCCAAAATCTGGCGACAAAGCTCGGAACCGATGGAACCACCGGCTCCCGTGACCAGAACCGATTGGTCTTTGATGCAATGCTCAAGTAGGTCGCCCTGTGCCGGCACTGAGTCGCGGCCAAGCAGGTCCGCGATATCGACTTCCTGAATGTCATCTACCTTGACCCGGCCGCTGGCAAGATCCATGAAGCCGGGAACGCTGCGTACGTGCAGCGGAAATCTTTCCAGAAAGCCGAGAATTTCACGGCGGCGTCCGCGATTCGCCGACGGCACCGCCAGCAGTATTTCTTGTGCTCCAGTGACGTCTATCATGCGTTGAATATGCTTGGGCTTATACACCTGCAAGCCGGAAATCACGCGGTCGGCAATGCTTTTGTCATCATCAATGAATGCGACCGGGCGCATGGCCCGCCCCATGCGCAGGGCTGCAACCAATTGATTGCCAGCGGCACCGGCACCATAGATTGCGACGCGAGGCAGCCCATCGTCCCGATTGGTAAATGGCACGTGTTGAACGGCCGAAAACCAGTCCCCCAAAAAATATTGGCGCATGGCCAGGCGCAATCCGCCGACCATGATCAGGCTTAGCCACCAGTAGTTAAAAATGACTGAACGAGGCACTACGTTTTGATGGTTGCTGTACCAATACACGACAATCCCGAGAATTAGCGCGGAAAGGGTGACCGCTTTGATAATCGCTATCAACGCATCATTCCCGAAGTAACGCATCACCGCTCTGTACATTCCGAAACGGATAAAGAGAGGGATCGATACAATCGGAGCGGCCACAAACAGCCAAAAGTGCTGAGTAAACGGATTGACCATCTCGTCAATACCCAAGCGAACGATGAATGCCATCCACAAGGCAACCCAGACAAGCAGGCAGTCTGTGATGACTTGCAAAATGCGTTTACGTCGACGCGGAAGGCTTAACAAATATACCCGTATCTTATCCATAAACCTCTTTCGCACTCCTAAAAGCTTCTCGCACTGAATACCTAATGTCAGATATCCAGATATTTAAACACTGGGTCAGCTGTCATGACCTTATCAACTGAAAAGAAACGCACATTAATTTGCTTTCTCCAGTTCGCCAGCGTGAAACCTGACAGCGAGCAAAACGAGAGGGACATAGGCTAACACCAGGCCGAGCAAACCATCGAGGCCCAATACTCCGACACAGAGGGCGATCGGAAGCAGCCATACCAGATTTATCACCACAACGCCCAGCGTCACCGGCAGATGACGGCCTACCTTGCGTGAAGCGAACTGATAGCCATGACTGCGATGCGCCTCATAAACCTTATCGCCACGCACAAGGCGCCGAATCAGGGTGAAGGTCGCGTCAACAATAAATACCCCTAGCAGGATCAACCAGGCCCAGAGCAGCTGCGGCGAAGCCCAAGCGGCCTGGATCGAGATCACACCGAGCACCACACCTAAAAACCCGCTTCCTGCATCCCCCATGAAAATGCGTGCGGGAGGGAAGTTCCAGAACAGAAATCCTCCGACCGCCATAGCCAACAACACCGGAACCCACATCAGGCTTTCGTATCCGCCTAACCAATAAAGCAGACAAGCGCCGAGGCAGGCCGAGATCGCCTCTACACTGGCAATACCATCGATGCCGTCCATAAAGTTGTACAGATTGAGCATCCAGACAAGATAGAACGCGGCCAGAATACAACCGATCCAACCAAGGTCGAGACTCATGCCGAACACGGCAACTGGGGGTAAGCCTCCCAACCAGAACAAGGACCAGGCTGCGGCACAAAAATGTCCAAGTAAGCGCCAACGAGCAGCAATATGACCGTGATCATCCATAAAACCGACGATCGCTACCAATGCACCCGCACCGCCTATTGCGACTAATACCGGCACGGTTGCCAACTGAGCCCAGGCAAGAATTGGCAGTACCATCAAAAACGCCAGGACAATGGCGACACCTCCCCCGCGAGGGGTGGGTACAGAGTGAGAGCTTCGCTCGTTCGGAATATCAATAATGCTGCGAGCCAAAGCATAGCGTCGCAAAGCCGCAGTCAATACTAACGAAACACCAGCCACTACCGGAATCAGCCACCAATAGATCATTGCTTTTTACTTTCCTGAAAATTTTGTGCCGTGGCTTTCAATGCATCTTCTGCCGAGACTGGAGGCAACCATCCCAGCAGGGAACGCGTCTTACTGATGTCGACTTGCAACGACCCACACAGCCGGTTTGATAGCGACTTTCTACCTAGTAATGCAGCGGCGCCACGTAAAACCCAGGAAGGTACTGGTAAAAGACGCGCCGGTCGACCAAGAGCCGATGCCATTTTTCGCAGCAGCTGTGTTGTAGAAAGATCTTCACCATCACTGACCAGGAAAGTCTGATTAGCGGCCGCTGGATGACTGATACACGTGATGATTAAATCCACCAGATTATCCAACGCTACAAGACTGCGATTGTTGTGGATCGCTCCAAAAGGCAAAGGAATACCTTTATCAAGCCAATTCATCATACTCCGAAAATTGGCCTTGACCCCGGGGCCATAAACCAACACTGGCCGTATGATAACGACCTCCATCCCGGTTTCAGCGGCAAGTTCACGCAGGCCCTGCTCTGCCTCCATCTTTGAGACTCCATACGGGTCTGCGGGCGCTGGAATATCTTCCGGCGTATAGGCGACACCCGCAGGTGTGCCCTCTCCATTGACTTTGATGGAACTGATAAAAATAAAACGCCGGACACCGGCTTTGACGGAATGGCGTGCCAGGTTCAACGTACCTTCGACATTGATCTTTCGAAAGGCCGCCAGGGGGGCAGCCTCAGTATCATTCATTACATGAACACGAGCCGCAGCGTGTATGACGACATCTACACCGCCAAGGCACTCCTTCCAGGATGTAGCTCCATCAAAACTGTCAACGTGGACAGTCTTGACATTACCCTCGAGTAATTTCGACCCGTTACGTAAAGCGGCAACAACTGTGCAGTTTTCGGCAACCAAGCGCTTCAGCGTTGCCCCACCCACGAAACCGGTTGCACCGGTTAGAAATACAGAGTGCGACATTATTTGGCAGCCTTTCGTAAAGTCGCATCGCGAAATAGCTTTTCCAGGCGGAGCAAAAGGGTCGGCTTCGAAAAGTGTTTCAAGTAATAGGAGCGGCCGGCTTGGCCCATAATTTCTCGTTGAGCGACATCAGTGGTTGCCAACTTCAGCGTAATTCTTGCAAGCCCTTGGGTATCACCTGAGGAACAGGCGAAACCGGCCCCGGACTCTTCAATTATCCGTGCGGCCTCACCATTGATCATGCCCAAAACTGGTTTGCTCGAAGCCAAATAGGCCTGGACTTTGCCGGGTATGGTTTTCTCGAACACATCATTGGTTTTCAATGAAACCAAAAGCGCGTCCGCACAAGCAAATAGGCCTGGCATGGCACTCAATGGATGGCGTCCCAAAAGCAATACGTTATTCAAGCCTCTTGATACTACTTGCTCGCTCAACCATTTACTCATGCGCCCGTCTCCCACAATCACCCAACGGACAGAAACTCTATCTTTCAATGACTCCACAGCATGTAACACCGCAGGAAAGTCTTGCGCCTCACCCAAATTCCCGGCGAAAACGACTGTGAAAACGGAGTCATCGCGCTCGAGCAAATTCGAAGATATTGGCGATGAAACTGAAAAATCATCCTCCGCCCAGCTTGGAAAATAGACCAGCCGCTCTGGAGAGATTTCTTTGGTGCAGTATTGCTTTACGTTGTCAGCAAAGCCTTTTGATTGTAATAGCAAATAATCTGCGCGGTTATAGATCCAAGAAACCATTCGCCCAACCATGGCCAACAACGTGGGATGCCGAAGTACGCCAACAGCTCTGAGAGTCTCTGGCCAAAGATCGAGAACCCAGAGAAAAACCGGAACCTTTTTCATTCGCCCTAAAATCACTGCAGGAATCGCAGCCATAATAGGAGACACTGCATAAACGAAAATAGCGTCAAACTTCTGATTTCGAAGTTTTATGACACCTAACGTTGAAGCGCCGAAAAAGAAAGAAACATAATTAAAAATGAGAGTAAGGCTTCGCGTACCTCTCGGCACAAGCGGGACCCGGACCACACGGGCACCGAAGTACTCCTTGAAATTATCAGGATTCGTCTTGTAGTCAGGAAAAACGCTGCCCTCAGGATAATTGGGCAATCCTGTAAGCACAGTAACCTCATGGCCGGCATCAGCAAAATCACGAACTAAATCGTTGATTCGCATATTCTCCGGCCAGAAATATTGAGTAACCACCAAGATCCTTAATTTATTTTCAGTCATCCCGAAACTCAACTTAGTACTTTTTCCAAACGACCCTATTTACATAATCACGATAGCTATGGACAATCCTCACCACTTTTTCAGCTACGTTCGGCATGCTGTAGTCTGCTACCAGCCGCAGGCTGCGTTCCTCATCCCGGCTTTGACCCTCCAAGACCTGCAAGCCCTGCATCGCACGCTCAACCTCCAGACCGACCATCATCACAGCGGCCTCCTCCATACCTTCCGGACGCTCATGCGCTTCCCGAATATTCAATGCAGGAAAGTTCAGAATAGAGGATTCTTCGTTGATCGTGCCGCTATCGGACAGAACAGCCTTGGATTCAAGCTGCAGTTTATTATAGTCCTTAAAGCCTAGGGGCTTGAGTAGCCGTACGTTTTTGTGAAACGTCACACCCATCGCATCAACGCGTTTCTGGGTACGAGGGTGAGTCGAAACAATGACCGGATAGTCGTAATGTTCTGCCACGGTATTCAGTACCTCCACCAACTTGCCAAAGTTAGTATCGGAATCAATGTTCTCTTCACGGTGTGCGCTAACAACAAAAAACTTGCCTGCCTCCAACCCTAGACGTTCCAGCACATCCGATGCCTCAATACCTTCACGGTAATGATTGAGTACTTCGAACATCGGACTGCCTGTCTTGATGACCATGTCGGGAGACAGGCCTTCACGTAGCAGGTAATCACGAGCTATCGTGCTGTAAGTCAGATTGATGTCTGCGGTGTGATCGACAATGCGACGATTGATCTCTTCAGGTACGCGCATGTCGAAACAGCGGTTGCCAGCTTCCATATGAAAGGTTGGAATCTTGCGGCGCTTGGCAGGTATCACTGCCATGCAGCTATTGGTATCACCCAGCACCAGCAGTGCTTCGGGCTGCACTTCGGCCAGTACCCGATCGACAGCGATGATCACGTTGCCGATGGTTTCTGCGCCCGTTGCCCCCGCAGCGTTGAGAAAGTAATCAGGTTTGCGAATACCCAGGTCCTGGAAAAAAATCTCATTCAGTTCATAGTCATAGTTCTGACCTGTGTGAACCAGTACGTGGTCACAATACTGATCGAGCTTGGCCATCACCCGTGATAAACGGATAATTTCTGGACGGGTACCTACTACCGTGACAACTTTCATTTTTTTCATTTCAAATTCTACCTAATCTATCAAAACGAGCCGGAGGCTTAGGACGCCCGCAACTTCTTCACTGAAGCGGCCTACCGTTATCCGGCACTAACCAAGATTGTGATATCTACGCCTGAGTTCCCACCGGGCGCGCATACGTGTCAGGTCGCTCGCGATCAAAAATCTCATTAGCCCAAAGCATAACGATCATTTCATCATCTCCGACGTTGGTGATGTCGTGCGTCCAACCCGTTACCGTCTCAACGACCTCTGGCTGCTCTCCAGTAGTGAAAAGCTCATAGAACTCACCAGACAAGATATGCCGGAACCGGAAGCAAGCCTTGCCCCTGATAACCAAAAATTTCTCGGTTTTCGAGTGATGGTAATGCCCCCCACGAGTAACACCAGGGTGCGCCGTAAAGTAGGAAAACTGACCACTGTCAACGGTCTTGAGCATCTCCACGAATGTACCGCGGGGATCACCATATTTAGGTATCGAATAATTAAAAGATTCTGGAGGCAGGTAACTGACATAAGTTGAGTAAAGGGCGCGAATCAGCCCTGTTCCAACGGCTTCCGTAATCAGGCTAGACCGACTATGACGAAACGCTCGCAACTGATCGGCCAATGCACCTACAGTAATACTGTATTGCGGCTCGACGGCAACAAACGTCTCACGGGACAGTTGCCCGTCCATGGCAGCGATAAACTTAGCAATGACATCATCAATATAAACAAGATTTATGAGTGCCTGCGGATCATTGATCTGTATAGGCAAATCGTGGACGATATTATGGCAAAAGGTAGCAACTGCAGAGTTGTAATTTGGACGCGCCCACTTCCCAAAAACATTCGGCAAGCGAAACAAATACACTGGAGAACTAGAGTGTTCGGTCAAGGCAAGCAAGGCGTCTTCGGCTCCTCGTTTGCTACTGCCATATGGATTATTCAACTCCGCTTGACTGGACGAAGTGTAAAGCACGGGTACCGATCTGCCACCAGCGGTTATAGCGTCACACAAAGCCTTGGTCAGATCTGTATTGCCGGTTTTGAACTCCTCTGGGCTCTGAGGTCGATTTACACCAGCAAGATGAAAGACGAAATCCACATCACGTACCAGCTCGGGAAGCTGTGAAATGTTGTCGTCCCGAGTGAACGGTATGACTTCCACATCCGGCCGCTCACTCAGATGCGCAATGAGGTTCTTACCGACAAAACCGTTGGAGCCCGTGATCAATACTTTCATCGATCATTCCTCCGGCGTTGCATGTTCGCCACGCTGAATGGCCCGCATGAAATCCAGCTTCAACAACAACTGTTTCATGCCTTCAACATCCAGGCGTTCTGTATTATGGGAGTTATAATCTTCAGTTCGCGAAATCTTCTCTTCACCTTGCTCAACGAACTTCGAGTAGTTCAAATCGCGCAAGTCTGGTGGTACACGGTAGTATTCGCCACGATCTTCGGCACACGCCATTTCTTCACGGCTTAGAAGTGCCTCAAACAACTTCTCGCCGTGGCGAGTGCCGATAACCTGAATTGGATGTTCAGGCTTTTTGAGCATTTGAGTCAGTGCCTTGGCCAGAATCTCAACGGTGGCGGCAGGAGCCTTCTGCACAAACAGATCACCATTGTTTCCGTGCTCGAACGCATACAAGACCAGATCGACTGCATCAGCTAGCGTCATCATGAAACGGGTCATGTTCGGATCGGTCAGCGTCAATGGCTTACCGTCGCGAATCTGCTGAATAAGCAGAGGGATAACCGAACCCCTTGACGCCATAACATTTCCGTAACGGGTCCCACAGATAACGGTTTTATCGTCATCGGCATTACGCGATTTGGCGACCATGACCTTTTCCATCATCGCTTTGGATATGCCCATAGCGTTGATAGGGTAAACCGCCTTATCGGTACTCAGACAGACAACCCGCTTGACCTCGTTCTGGATAGCGGCCTCGAGCAGATTTTCGGTACCAATCACGTTGGTTTTGACTGCTTCCATTGGATGGAATTCGCAGGAAGGGACCTGCTTGAGAGCCGCCGCGTGGAAAATGTAGTCAACACCTCGGGTAGCGTTCAAGACGCTTTGGTAGTCGCGCACATCGCCAATATAGAATTTGAGCTTCGAATTGGCGTAATGCTTACGCATGTCATCCTGCTTCTTTTCATCGCGACTGAAAATCCGAATTTCAGCAATGTCAGAGTCAAGAAAGCGCTTCAGCACCGCGTTGCCAAAGGAACCGGTACCGCCGGTGATCAACAATTTTTTATCGCTAAAAATAGTCAACTATATTTCTCCATAAAATCTACAATTTTTCGACCGACAGCGGCGCTAGATTTGCGTTCCAAAGCCCAAACTTTACCACATGCGGCCTTCTGCAACAAAAGCTGGTGGTCTGCGTTATCAATTGCCCGCAGGGCAGCGCTGATCCCGGAAATCGAAAACTCCTCAATCACATTGAAAAACTCAAAATACTCATCGGGTATTCCACCCAAGCGCGTGGTCAACACCGGAACGCCACTAACCATATACTCCAGCAACTTAGAAGGAAAAGAGTAGCGTGTATAAGTTTCCTGCGGGTCACGACTTAAAACCAACAACGCAGATAGAGACTGTATAGATGAAACTTCTGAGGGAGTGATATTTCCCAGGTATTTAACGGCGGGGCATCTTTTCGAGGCATCCATGAGAAACTCCTCCAAGTCGCCGCGACCGCAAAGCCAAAGTTCATAATCCAAATCAGACTGGATAAAACCCTCGACAAGCTCCGCTATACCGTAAGCCCTGTTCAAACCTCCACCGTAGAAAATAATTTTCTTGGCAGGCACCTCCGGCTCAGGGGTTGGTTTGACGCATTTATCCGTAAGCGTGCCCCCTGCGATCCCCTCAAGCACCCAATATGGTTTCTTGCGCCATGCCGGATTATCTTCAACCATATATTTACTGATTACAAAGAGCCCTGAGGACGCGCTTATTAGATAATCAATAATACCCCCATCAACCTTTTTAAAAAACTTCAACAAGGACGACCTCTTCATCCCCATATCCATAAAGGAAGGAAGATCCGGCACATACACAAAGAATGGTACTTTGAAAAACTTCCTAAATATGTAAGCGGCCAATAAATTAGGCGTATGGGCAGCGTACACGCATACCGCATCAAGTTTTCTGCCCTTTACCTGACTGAGTGCCAAGATGGCTCCCAAGAAGCGTGAGAATAACTTCAGGATCGGCAAATTCAACAATGGAGTCACGATGCCTCGGATACCGGCTTCATCGACAAAGCGCGCACCAGGGAAATAAATCCTCTTGTTTCGCGGGTAAGTTGAAACCGCTAGACTGGCGACTGACTCGACGTCGACACCGCCTATGCTCAAGGCATCCCGAAATCGCCCTTCTAGCTTATAAGCGGCCACTTGTGGAAAAGGATCATTCTTTGAGAACTGTTCAAAGTACCGATCTCCTACATAGAATCCTAACAACGCTACTCTCTTACCCATCACCTCCTCCTCGCGACTCCATGAAAAACGCATAAACACTCTCAGCAGCCACTAACAGTACGAGAAGTAACAATGCGCCCCGAAGAGCGCACTGACGTTCATCGCAGATTCTGTTTTTCCAAGCTCGCCGACGACCCTCTAAAAACACCAAGGAGGTAACGATAGCCAACAAAAACAAACAACAACAGGAAGACCCAAAGCAGTCCATGATCATAGATAATCGGACCTTCCAACGGTAACTGCGAATAATGATACCCAGCTATCGCACCAGTGATTGCCAGTGATCCAGTCACGGCATTCAACTGCAACGGAAGACACGTAAACAACCCCAAAACCAACGAAGCGCAAACAAGAAAACCGATCGCTACCGGCCAGCCACCCAATGCATACCCTGAAATATGAACAGCTGCAGGAGCAGTGCCCCGCCCGTTAAAACTGTCATTAAACATCCGGGTATAAATAAAAGTACTTGGACGACATGCAGGTCCTATCTTCGCTTGAGCGAGAATACCACCACACACGGCACCTTCCCGCGTAAAGACCTCATAGTAGTAGGGGTAAATAATAGCCATACGATTAACCGCAGCAAATATGAGCATTGGCGCATTTGTTGCTGCTGCTGCGCCAACATCTACAATTTTAGTTCGCGGACCAGATGGAATAGCTGAAGCCTCAACGGCCGACCCGGTCGACCCGGTCGACACGCTTGACTCGGTTGACTCGGTTGACTCGGTTGCTGCAAGACGGAACACGAATGCCGAAATCAAGAAATAAACGGTTATCAGTAGAACTCCCCCGAGCGCGGTCTTCAGATAAGCGTATCGTTTGGCGTACACGAAGATTGCAAGAACCAAACCAGCATAAAATATAAGGATAGGCCATTTCATATTCAGCATAATTAAAAAAGCGGACATAACTACACTGTTGAAAACACTTGCGCCCCCCCAAAACCAACTTCTTTCCCGCATCCATCGCACGAAGGAATAGATAGATAAAAAATGAAGGAGAGACATCAGTACCATCAAGGGGATAAAACCGACCTGGCTTCTGATCTTGAAACGCGCCACAACAGAAGCAACCGCATCAGCACCATTTAAAAACAGCAAAAAAGCGTCTGCTTTCAACAAAGCGAACAAAACAATGCCATAGCAAGCAACCAATATGAAAAGGTATTCGACTTTCGAAAACTGAATTACAAAACTCGATAATTTAAGAACAACCCCGCCCAACACCTTTCTCACCAATACAACCACAAGAGGCGTGAGCACAAAGGGGAGAAAAAGCAGCACCCAATACCCCGAGCTAAACAGCGTATCGAAACTCAGGATATCAGCAGTGTACTCGCTTCTTAAAAGCTGAACCTTTCCGAAAGGAAAGCTATAAATTATATTACCCAGCACCACGGTAAAAAAATAAGCTGAAAGAAATATAATCGGAGCTAAATTTCTGGACACCCAGACTCTAAACTCATCTAATAATTTCATTGCTTTATCTGCCCGCCCATTATAATTAACCTACACACCTCGCCCGCCTGCCGAGTCATACAATCAACTGCCGCCACCCAGAAGGCGTGCTCAATTATATTATTGACCATTAAACAGCCCCTCCGGTTAACCCTTTCCACCTGACACCCCTCCAGAGCGCCAAGAGGCTAATAGCAGAAAACCCTACTAGCCACACTATTGCCTTCACTCGCCAATCACTCAATCCTAACCAATCGCCCAACGCATAATAATAAACAGAACCTATTATCGCGACCAAAAAAGACACGATTAGCGGCGCTACAAAACAGCGATAAAGGCTTATTTTTTTTTGGATACTGTAAGCAACAAGCAAAAAATAAAGACCTTGTGCAAGCATTAGCCCAATTGAAACACCATAGATCCCCCAGAACCTTCCGCCCACGCATGAAAAGACAATTGAGACCAACGCCGAACCAACAGACAATGCTGCTAACAACCTCATCTTGCGATGCACTTCCAATCTTTTTTGTATGTACACAGAGGAAGAGTTGAGAAACACGCTCACAAAGGAGAAAAACACAACCCACAGAGACACATCGATAGTTTTGCCAGTCAGTCGCTCAAAAAAATCGAACCCTACAAAACTTAAAGCGCACCACAAGAGAGAGAAAGTAACTACGAGGAAGCCAAACGAGCTTTCTATTATACTAGCAGCAAAGCGTTTCTCCCTGAACTTTCTAATCAACAACGGGTGAACCACCATCAACAGTGGCATGCTCAACAAACCAGCCCCTCCGGCAAACAAGTCCTTCAGAGATAGATACGTATCACCATGTTCAATATCGTAATATCCAATCGCAAATCGATCCGCTGCGGCCATCACCAACATACCAAAGATCCAAGGCGACAGGGCCGCGCCATACTGATATAAAGATTCCAGGATGCTTTTAAACTTCTCACGAAACATTAATGGATTAGAGAAGCCAAGCTTCCTTACAACGCTAAATAAAAGAAGAGCGGAGGCAGAAATATATCCAGCTGACAAAGCGATTAATGCGTATCGAAAATCAACACCCAACCTATCAAATAACGTAAAAATCAATATCGCCTGCACACCCGCCTGAAGAACGGCAGCCCTCAACTGCAGCCATACCAAAAAATCGGCCTGACAAACTGACGATAAAAAGAAAAACAATATCTGGCTGACGCACAAGCCCCAGACGCAAACAAAAACAAAGTCACCTCCAATAAAAAATAAGCAAACAGAGGCAGCCATTACCCCTGCCACTGGTGCTATAAGCAATATTATTGCTAAAGAACTTGAAAAAAAACTTTTCTTATCATCACTTCCTGAAAAATAATAGACATATGAATTACCCACCCACCCTGCAAATAGTTGCGCAGCTATCAATGCGCAAGTCACACAAACAGAATAACTTACGTACTGCCCATCCGGAAAAAACTTATACAGAAAAAAAACGAAAAAAATCCCCATAAAAGCAGGAATTAATTTTACCGGAACATATAAAAGAAACTTAGATAGAAATGCGTTATTATTCATCGATCAACCAATGATATTACTATCCCATAACTCATTAAAATAGTTTGCCGCTGATCTAGACCTCGACCACATAATATATGGGAGATCACCTTAAAACAGGCAAGCCTCAACATTCGAAACCTTGAGACTTCGGCAGAAAAACAAGACAAGCACAGCATACTTGATTGCATATTCACTCATCCGACCGGGCTATCAACGAATTGCAAAGGCACGGCATGCTTCGTCAAGGATCACGATGACAAGCCTAATTCTTGACACGACCTAGCTGGTCGGTGAGCTTCGCATGTTTACCTTACACGCGCAAGGATCGAACCAGCAGCACTGGAGAGCAACGACTTTTCAAGCAATACCTTCACACGGCATTTTTGACCCATTACTCACCTATGCCACCAGAGAGAGCCATTTAGACCATACGCCTGCGACGAACCCGGGAGGTGCGACCAAGCAACCAACCAATACAAGGCCCGATCAACATACCCACTAACAACGCAATTACCGTAATCGCCGAAACTGGTAACTGAGGCCCCGCCCAACCCAGGAACAGCAGGGAAACCGATTGTTGATTCTCGAGAACGAACGCCAAGATCGCCAAAATCAGCAACAGGACGAATACGGCGAGAAGTACGCGCTTGAGGTTACGCATGAGCGGCTCCTTGAATCACAGAGCCCGTCAAAGCCCTTCCTCCTCGTCTTCATTCACACGATCGCGCAATTCTTTGCCCGGTTTGAAATGCGGCACGAACTTGCCGTCGAGACTGACGGACTGACCGGTTTTTGGATTGCGACCTACGCGCGGTGCGCGGTAGTGCAGGGAGAAGCTGCCAAACCCACGGATCTCGATGCGATCACCGGTGGCCAGACATTGGGACATTTGTTCGAGCATGGTCTTGATGGCCAGCTCCACATCCTTGGATGAGAGCAGCCCTTGATGGGTGACAATTCGTTCGATCAACTCCGACTTCGTCATATTTTTCCCTTCTTTTTCAAGCAGCTAGATCAGCGCTTCAAAGGTTTTAGCACGCCCGGATGAATTTGAACAGCCCGAGTTTTGACATATCTTTACCCACAAAGAGATGCTCGATTTCAGAGCACTGGAACGCTGATCATGCCCTTTCGGACTCACCTGCAGATAACCAGCATGGTGCGTGTCAGATAGCCCGCAGGATTGAAGCCAAAGGGATACTCATCCTCATCTTTGGCATCATCGGACCGGGCTACAACTTTATAGCCCGCCGCCTTGCACTCCTTGCTAGCTCGCTTGCGACACTTCTCCCACCCCGACCCCAGCCCTGAACAATCGATCTCGATGCCACTGACCCCACGCACTGCATGAGTCTTGGCATTAGTGGTACAGCCCGCCAATGTCAGTACTGCTATTAAGACAATGAGCTTGTTCATTCACTTCCTTAGGCAGGACACGCCGCCTGACGGTCGCTCGCTTCAAGCTAAAGACTAGCCGTAAATAAACGATTGATCCGATTAAAGAAAGAGACAACTTGTCAGCAGGATTGGTTTCACGACAAACAATCGCAGCGCCGCGAAATCATCAAAATCACCAAATCGCAGGCACAAAAAAGGGCGACCGAAGTCGCCCTTTTTCTATGGTCTGACAGAACTTAGTTCTGTTTTTCCATTTGTGCACGCAACAGGTCGCCCAGAGTGGTAGGACCAGCAGCGATGTCAGCAGCAGGCTTGTCTTTCAAGCTCTGGATTGCTTCTTTCTCTTCAGCATCGTCTTTCGACTTGATGGAGAGCTGGATTACACGGCTCTTGCGGTCAACGCTGATGATCTTGGCTTCTACTTCCTGGCCTTCTTTCAGAACGTTGCGCGCGTCTTCAACGCGGTCACGGCTGATTTCGGAGGCTTTCAGAGTCGCTTCGATATCGTCGGCCAGAGTGATGATGGCGCCTTTAGCGTCAACTTCTTTCACGATGCCTTTAACGATTGCGCCTTTGTCGTTCTCTTGAACGTACTCGGAGAACGGATCGCTTTCCAGTTGCTTGATACCCAGGGAGATACGCTCGCGCTCTGGGTCAACCGACAGGATAACGGTGTCCAGCTCGTCGCCCTTCTTGAAGCGGCGAACGGCTTCTTCGCCCACTTCGTTCCAGGAGATGTCGGACAGGTGAACCAGACCGTCGATGCCGCCGTCCAGACCAATGAAGATACCGAAATCGGTGATCGACTTGATGGTGCCGGAGATTTTATCGCCCTTGTTGAACTGGCCAGAGAAATCTTCCCATGGGTTAGATTTGCACTGCTTGATGCCGAGGGAGATACGACGACGCTCTTCGTCGATGTCCAGAACCATAACTTCCACTTCGTCGCCGACTTGTACGACTTTCGAAGGGTGGATGTTCTTGTTGGTCCAGTCCATTTCGGAAACGTGTACCAGGCCTTCAACGCCTTCTTCCAGCTCAGCGAAGCAGCCGTAGTCGGTCAGGTTGGTTACACGAGCGGTAACGCGAGTGCTTTCTGGGTAACGGGCTTTGATAGCAACCCATGGATCTTCGCCCAGTTGCTTGAGGCCCAGGGAAACACGATTGCGTTCGCGATCGTACTTCAGAACCTTGACATCGATCTCGTCGCCAACGTTGACGATTTCGGAAGGATGCTTGATACGTTTCCAAGCCATGTCGGTAATGTGCAGCAGGCCATCGACGCCACCCAGATCGACGAATGCGCCGTAATCGGTGAGGTTTTTGACGATACCTTTGACTTGTTGGCCTTCCTGCAGGGATTCCAGCAGAGCTTCACGCTCAGCGGAGTTCTCGGCTTCGAGGACGCTACGACGGGAAACGACAACGTTGTTGCGTTTCTGGTCAAGCTTGATGACCTTGAATTCCAGCTCTTTGCCTTCCAGGTGCGTGGTGTCGCGCACAGGACGGACGTCAACCAGAGAACCTGGCAGGAACGCACGGATGCCGTTAACGTCGACAGTGAAGCCGCCTTTAACCTTACCGTTGATAACGCCCTTGACCACTTCTTCGGCTGCGAAGGCTGCTTCCAGAACAATCCAGCATTCAGCGCGCTTGGCTTTTTCACGGGACAGCTTGGTTTCACCAAAGCCGTCTTCAACCGAGTCCAGAGCAACGTGAACTTCGTCACCGACGTTGATAGTCAGTTCGCCAGCGTCGTTGTAGAACTGCTCAAGCGGGATGAGTGCTTCAGACTTCAGGCCAGCGTGAACGGTTACCCAGCGAGCTTGGTAATCGATATCAACGATAACACCGGTGATGATGGAGCCTGCCTGAAGGTTCAGGGTTTTTAGGCTTTCTTCAAAGAGTTCCGCAAAGCTTTCGCTCATTTTAATTCCTGTTGAATAAGGGCGAAGGATACGCCCATCTCCACGTCCCAGACGACGTGGGTTATGTTCATTAGAAGAAACACCGCAAGACTATGACTGGTCCCCTACGGAGTTTCTTGGTCACCCGGCGATATCGCGAATGGCGATCTCGCTCATGATGCGTTCCAGCACCTGTTCGATGGATAATTCCGTGGAATCCAGCTGTATGGCGTCAGCCGCCGGTTTGAGCGGGGCTACCGCTCGCTGGGTGTCACGCTCATCGCGGACACGTATCTCATCTAGCAGACTCGACAGACTAACACCATCGACTTTGCCCTTCAACTGCAAGTATCGACGGCGCGCACGCTCCTCGGCACTGGCAGTGAGGAATATCTTCAGCGGTGCATCGGGAAAAACCACCGTGCCCATGTCGCGGCCATCGGCCACCAGACCCGGAGCCTCCTGAAACGCCCGCTGGCGCTGGAGCAGCGCATCACGCACGGCCGGCAGCGCAGCGACCTGGGAAGCCCAGGCGCCGACTTGCTCGTTGCGCAAATCATCAGTGACATCGTCACCTTCGAGAATGATCCGCTGTGGATGACCTTCGGTCGCGCCGACGAACTGCACGTCCAGATGAGCGGCCAACAGCTTCAGCGATTCTTCATTGGTCAGATCGACGCCATGGTTACGCGCGGCGAATGCCAGCAGACGGTACAGCGCACCGGAATCCAGCAGACACCAGCCCAGGCGCTTGGCCAGAATCCCGGCAATAGTGCCTTTGCCCGAACCGCTAGGCCCGTCGATGGTGATGACCGGTGGCTTGATAATCACGACTGAGCCTCTTGTGCAACACGGATACCGACCTGCGCGCACAGCGCGAGGAAGTTCGGGAACGACGTCGCGACGTTGGCGCAATCATGGATGCGGATCGGTGCAGTGGCGCGCAACGAAGCCACGCTGAAGGCCATGGCAATCCGGTGATCGCCGTGACCGTGCACTTCGCCGCCGCCGATCTGGCCGCCGTCGATGATGATCCCGTCCGGGGTCGGCTCGCACTTGACGCCAAGCGCCAGCAAGCCATCCGCCATGACCTGAATCCGGTCCGACTCTTTAACCCGCAGCTCTTCGGCGCCGCGCAGGATGGTGCGCCCTTCGGCACAGGCGGCGGCCACGAACAGCACCGGGAATTCGTCGATGGCCAGCGGAACCAGCGCTTCCGGAATCTCGATACCTTTGAGTTTAGCTGCACGTACGCGCAGATCCGCAACCGGCTCACCGCCGACTTCACGCTGGTTTTCCAGGGTGATGTCAGCGCCCATCAGACGCAGAATATCGATCACACCGGTACGGGTCGGGTTGATGCCGACGTGCTCAAGCACCAGCTCCGAACCTTCGGCGATCGATGCTGCCACCAGGAAGAACGCGGAAGACGAGATGTCGCCCGGCACTTCAATGTGGGTCGCGGTCAGCTTGTGGCCGGACTCGACCGACGCGGTCGCGCCGTTGACGGTAACCGGGTAGCCGAAGCCACGCAGCATGCGCTCGGTGTGGTCGCGGGTTGGAGCCGGCTCGGTGACGGTGGTTTTGCCTTCAGCGTACAAACCCGCCAGCAGCAGGCAGGATTTAACCTGGGCACTGGCCATCGGCATGGTGTAGGTCAGGCCTTTGAGCTTGTTGCCGCCGCGAATGGTCATCGGCGGACGACCTTCAGCAGCGGTCTCGATCACAGCGCCCATTTCACGCAGCGGATTGGCCACGCGATTCATCGGACGCTTGGACAGCGAAGCATCGCCCGTCAGCGTGCTGTCGAAGTTCTGCGCAGCCAACAGGCCAGACAGCAGACGCATCGAAGTGCCGGAGTTGCCCAGATAGATCGGGCCCGGCGCTGGCTTCAGGCCATGCAGGCCGACGCCGTGAATGGTCACGCGACCGTGGTGCGGACCTTCGATCACGACGCCCATGTCGCGGAAGGCTTGCAAGGTTGCCAGGGCGTCTTCGCCCTCGAGGAAACCTTCCACTTCGGTAACGCCTTCAGCCAGGGAGCCGAGCATGATCGAACGGTGGGAAATCGATTTGTCGCCCGGTACTCGAATCCGCCCAGTCAGGCGGCCACCAGGTTGTGCCAGGAAAATCAGGTCGTTGGAATTCATAGCGTCCACATAAGCCCGGCGGGCCAGGATTTTACTGAAATGTTCGCGGGCAACCCGGGCGCGAGTGAACACGCCCAACAATTGGTGCCCATCCCCTGCATCGACCGCGTCGCGCAAGGCGTCGAGGTCGCTGCGAAATGTATCGAGTGTGCGCAGGACAGCTTCGCGGTTGGCGAGGAAGATGTCGTGCCACATGACCGGGTCACTCCCCGCGATTCTTGTGAAATCGCGGAAACCGCCGGCAGCGTAACGGAAGATCTCAAGGTTTTCATTGCGCTTGGCCAACGAATCGACCAAACCGAACGCCAGCAAGTGCGGCAAATGGCTGGTCGCCGCCAACACTTCGTCATGACGCTCGACCTGCATGTGCTCGACATCAGCGCCCAATTCGCGCCACAACCGGTCGACCACTGCCAGGGCTGCCGGATCGGTTTGATCCAGCGGTGTCAGAATCACTTTATGGCGACGGAACAGCTCTGAGTTAGAGGCTTCCACCCCGCTCTGCTCAGAACCGGCAATCGGGTGACCCGGCACGAAACGCGACGGCATGCCGCCAAACGCTTCGGTTGCCGCCCGCACCACATTGCCTTTGGCGCTGCCGACGTCGGTCAGAATCGCTTGGCCCAGGTCCATGCTGGCCAAGCGGCCGAGCATTTTTTCCATGGCGAGGATCGGCACGGCCAGCTGAATCACGTCAGCGCCCTGGCAAGCAGCCACCAGGTCTTCTTCGCAGCGATCCACCACACCCAACTCAACCGCCAGTTTGCGCGACTGCGGGTCGAGGTCGACCCCGACCACTTCGCGACACAGACCGCTTTCACGCAACCCCTTGGCAAACGAACCGCCGATCAGCCCCAGACCGACCACCACCAGGCGACCGATCATAGGTTCAGCAGATTGCAGTGCAGTGACATCAACCACGAGCCAGAACCTTGGTCAACGCTTCGAGGAAGCGGCTGTTTTCCGCCGGCAGACCGATGGTGATGCGCAAGTGGTTCGGCATGCCGTAATTGGCCACCGGACGCACGATCACGCCTTCGCGCAGCAAACCCTGGAAGACCGGCGCCGCAACACGACCCAGATCGACACAGATGAAGTTGCCCTTGGACGGAATCCAGCCCAACCCCAGCTCACGGAAACCCGCTTCCAGCTGCTGTATGCCGGATTCGTTCAGGCGACGGCCTTCGGCCAGGTACTCGGTGTCTTGCAGCGCAGCGCACGCCGCGGCCAGGGCCAGGCTGTTGACGTTGAACGGCTGACGCACGCGGTTCAGCACATCCGCAACCACCGCCGTGGACAAGCCGTAGCCGACCCGCAACGCCGCCAGACCATAAGCCTTGGAGAACGTGCGCGAAACCAGCAGGTTCGGGTAAGCCGCCAGGAAGTCCAGGCCATCCGGCAAGTCGCTGCCTTCGGCGTATTCGATGTAGGCCTCGTCCAGCACCACCAGCACGTGTTCTGGTACGTCCTGCAGGAATTCGTCCAGCGCTTCGGCGCCGAACCAGGTCCCGGTCGGGTTATTCGGGTTGGCGATAAAGACTACGCGGGTATCGGCATCTATCGCGGCCAGCATGGCCGGCAGATCATGACCCCAGTCTTTGGCCGGGATCACTTTGGCCGTAGCGCCGACGGCTTGGGTCACGATCGGATAGACCGCAAACGCGTGTTCGCTGAATACCGCATTCAGGCCCGGCGCCAGATAGGCACGGGCGACCAGTTCCAGAATGTCGTTGGAACCGTTGCCCAGCGTCACCTGATTGAGCTCGACGCGGCACTGATCGGCCAGCAGGGTCTTGAGCGCAAAACCGTTGCCGTCCGGATAACGAGTCAGCTCGGCCAATTCTTCGCGAATCGCCGCCAGCGCCTTGGGACTGGCGCCCAACGGGTTTTCGTTGCTGGCCAGTTTGACGATGTTGGCCGGATCGATGTTCAGCTCGCGCGCCAGTTCGTCCACGGGTTTGCCCGGAACGTAAGGCGAAAGTTGTTGCACGCCCGGCTGTGCCAGAGCGAGGAAGTCACCACTCATTTGCTACCGCCCTTAGAGAACTGCTTTCGGGTAGGAACCCAGCACTTTGAGTGCCACTGCTTCCTGACTGATCTTTTCCAGCACACCCTTGATCAACGGATCACGGTGGTGGCCGACGAAGTCGATGAAGAACACGTAGGTCCATTTACCGCTGCGCGAAGGACGCGTCTCGATTCGCGTCAGGTCGATGCCGTTGTCGTGGAACGGCACCAGCAACTCGTGAAGTGCGCCGGGCTTGTTGCTCATGGAGACGATGATCGACGTCTTGTCGTCGCCGGTCGGCGGCACTTCCTGGCTGCCGATCATAAGGAATCGCGTGGAGTTATCCGGGCGATCCTCGATTTTCTCGGCCAGACGGGTCAGCCCGTACAAGCCTGCCGCCATGTCGCCGGCAATCGCCGCCGAGTTCCACTCACCCTTGACCCGCTTGGCCGCTTCGGCGTTGCTGGACACCGCCACGCGCTCGACATTCGGGTAATGGGCGTCCAGCCACTTGCGGCACTGGGCCAGGGACTGGGCGTGGGAATAGATACGGCTGATGCTATCGGTCTTGGTGTTTTCCCCGACCAACAGGTGGTGGTGAATCCGCAACTCGACTTCGCCACAGATCACCATGTCGTGTTCGAGGAAGCTGTCGAGGGTGTGGTTGACCGCGCCCTCGGTGGAGTTTTCCACCGGGACCACGCCAAAGTTCACCGCACCGGCCGCCACTTCACGGAACACTTCGTCGATCGCTGCCATCGGCTTGCTGATCACGGCGTGACCGAAGTGCTTCATCGCGGCGGCCTGGGTGAAGGTGCCTTCAGGGCCGAGGTACGCCACTTTCAACGGCTGCTCGAGGGCCAGGCACGAGGACATGATTTCGCGGAACAGCCGCGCCATCTCTTCGTTGCCCAGCGGCCCCTTGTTGCGCTCCATGACACGCTTGAGCACCTGAGCCTCACGCTCAGGACGATAGAACACCGGCACTTCGCCTTCGGCCAGCGAGGCCATCTTTACTCGCGCAACTTCCTGGGCGCAGCGTGCGCGCTCACTGATCAGCTCCAGGACTTTCTCGTCCAGGGCATCAATGCGCAGGCGCAGTGCCTTGAGTTCTTGCTCAGACATTAGCCGTGTTCCTTCTCGAACTCTGCCATGTACGAAATCAGTGCGTTGACCGCAACGATGTCGACGGCGTTATAGATGGAGGCACGCATGCCACCCACGGAACGGTGACCCTTGAGGTTCAACAGGCCACGCTCGTCGGCACCGGCCAGGAATGGCTTGTCGAGACGGTCGTCAGCCAGGCGGAACGGCACGTTCATCCACGAGCGATCCGACTTGTTGATCGGGTTGCTGTACAAGCCGCTGGCGTCGATGAAGTCGTACAGCGTGCGCTGTTTCACTTCGTTGAGCTTGCCGATGGCTTCAACACCACCCTGCTCTTTCAGCCACTCGAACACCAGACCCGAGAGGTACCAGGCCAGGGTTGGCGGGGTGTTGTACATCGAGCCGTTGTCAGCCGCGACCTTGTAGTTGAGCATGGTCGGGCACAGGGAACGGGCGTGACCCAGCAGGTCTTCGCGAACGATGTTGACGACGATGCCACTCGGGCCGATGTTCTTCTGGGCGCCGGCGTAGATCATGCCGAAGCGCGAAACATCGATCGGACGCGAGAGAATGTCGGAAGACATGTCGGCGACCAGCGGGACATCACCGGTTTCCGGAACCCAGTTGAATTCCAGGCCGCCAATGGTTTCGTTCGGCGCGTAGTGAACGTAGGCCGCATCTTTCGACAGCTTCCATTCGTTCTGACCGGGAATAGCGAAATAGTCGTAAGGCTTGGCGGTAGCGGCAACGTTGACGTTTCCGTAGCGCGAAGCTTCTTCGATGGCTTTCTGCGACCAGATACCGGTATCGATATAGTCGGCGGTGCCGCTTTCCGGCAACAGGTTCAGAGGAATCTGAGCAAATTGCAGGCTGGCGCCACCTTGCAGAAACAGCACTTTATAGTTCGAGGGGATATTCAGCAGATCACGCAGATCCTGCTCGGCCTTGGTGGCGATGGACACGAACTCATCGCTGCGATGGCTCATTTCCATAACCGACAGGCCCTTGCCGTGCCAATCAAGGAGTTCACCCTGGGCGCGCTGCAGGACAGCTTCGGGAAGTGCCGCAGGACCGGCACAGAAGTTATAGGCTCTCTTGCTCACATCCAATCTCGCTCTGATTTGGTGGTAATCACGCAATAAATCACAACATCAATCGACACAGGGGTCCCTGCTGAAGCACAGCTTTTGTGGGAGTGAGCCTGCTCGCGATGCAGGCGCCCGCGGTATGTCTGAAACTTCGCGGTGATGCGATCGCGAGCAGGCTCACTCCTACAGAGATCTCCATGGGTGTCGATATTTCTTTACGGACAAACAACAAGGGGGCGAATTCTCATCCGCCCCCCGTTTGTCCGCTTATTCCTGCGGTTCTTCGTCAGCGGCGGCGTCGAGTTGCTGATCTTCAACAACCTCGTCGATCACGACTTCGCCGTCGAACACTGCACCCTCTTCACCTTCTTCCAGCTCTTCACCTTCGACTTCCGACGGCTCCTGAACCCGCTCCAGACCTACCAGCGTTTCATCGCTGGCCAGTTTGATGAGGGTCACGCCCTGGGTGTTACGACCCAGACTGGAGACTTCGTCGACGCGAGTACGAACCAGAGTGCCCTGGTCGGAAATCAGCATGATTTCCTCACCGTCGAGCACCTGGACTGCACCGACCAGACGGCCGTTACGATCGTTGCTGACCATGGCGATAACGCCCTGACCGCCACGTTTGTACTCAGGGAACTCGGTGATCGCCGTGCGCTTGCCGAAACCACGGGCCGAAGCAGTGAGGATCTGGCTGCCTTCTTCCGGGATCAGCATGGAAATCAGCTTCTGGCCTTCCGGCAGACGCATGCCGCGGACACCGCGAGCGGTACGGCCCATGGCGCGAACGTCGGTTTCCTTGAAGCGAGTGACCTTGCCGCCGTCGGAGAACAGCATGACTTCGCGCTCGCCATCGGTAATGGCGGCAGAGATCAGTACGTCACCTTCGTCCAGCTCCAGCGCGATCAGACCGACGCTGCGTTGACGGCTGAAGGATTCCAGCGGGGTCTTCTTCACGGTGCCTTTGGCAGTGGCCATGAAGATGAAGTGACCTTCGGTGTACTCGTCGACCGGCAGCATGGTGGTGATGTATTCATCACTGTCCAGCGGCAGCAGGTTGACCAGCGGACGACCACGGGCCGCGCGGGAGGCTTCCGGGATTTCGTAGGTTTTCAGCCAGTACACTTTGCCTTTGCTGGAGAACAGCAGCAGCGTGGTGTGGCTGTTGGCGACCAGCAGGTGAGCGATGTAGTCCTCATCCTTGACGCCGGTAGCCGATTTGCCTTTACCGCCACGGCGCTGAGCCTGGTACGCAGCCAACGGCTGGGTCTTGGCGTAGCCACCGTGGGAAATGGTCACGACCCGCTCTTCTTCCGGGATCATGTCACCCAGGGTCAGGTCGAGACGGGCATCGAGAATCTCGGTGCGACGCACATCGCCGTATTCGGCGCGGATCACTTCCAGCTCTTCGCGAATCACTTCCATCAGGCGCGTGGCGCTGCTGAGGATGCGGATCAGCTCGCCGATCTGGTTGAGGATCTCTTGATACTCGGCCAGCAGCTTTTCGTGTTCCAGTCCGGTCAGACGGTGCAGACGCAGTTCCAGAATGGCTTGCGCCTGTTCTGGCGACAGGAAGTACTTGCCTTCCCGCAGACCGTATTGCGGGTCCAGGGTCTCTGGACGGCACGAATCGGCACCGGCACGCTCAACCATCGCGACCACGGCGGAAGATTCCCACGCCGTCTTGATCAGCGCTTCCTTGGCTTCCGACGGCGTTGGCGAGGCTTTGATCAGGGCGATGACCGGGTCGATGTTCGACAGGGCAACCGCTTGGCCTTCCAGGATGTGACCACGTTCGCGGGCTTTACGCAGTTCGAACACGGTACGGCGGGTAACGACTTCGCGACGGTGACGAACGAAGGCTTCCAGCAGGTCCTTGAGGTTCAGGATCCGCGGACGGCCGTCGATCAGCGCGACGATGTTGATACCGAACACCGCTTGCAGCTGGGTCTGGGCGTAGAGGTTGTTGAGAATCACCTCAGGCACTTCGCCGCGACGCAGTTCGATCACAACGCGCATACCGTCCTTGTCGGACTCGTCGCGCAGTTCGGTGATGCCTTCGAGCTTCTTCTCTTTTACCAGCTCGGCGATCTTCTCGATCAGACGGGCCTTGTTCAGCTGGTAAGGGAGTTCGGTGATGACGATCTGCTGACGGCCACCGACCTTGTCGATGTCTTCGATCATCGAGCGGGCGCGCATGTAAATGCGGCCACGACCGGTGCGGTAGGCTTCGATGATGCCGGCGCGACCGTTGATGATCGCGGCGGTCGGGAAGTCCGGACCGGGGATGTATTGCATCAGCTCATCGATGGTCAACTCAGGGTTGTCGATGAGAGCCAGGCAACCGTCGATGACTTCACCGAGGTTGTGCGGCGGGATGTTGGTCGCCATGCCCACGGCGATACCGCTGGAGCCGTTGACCAACAGGTTGGGAATACGGGTCGGCATGACCGCCGGGATCATTTCGGTGCCGTCGTAGTTCGGCACCCAGTCCACGGTTTCTTTGTGCAGGTCAGCCAGCAGCTCGTGCGCCAGCTTGGTCATGCGCACTTCGGTGTATCGCATGGCGGCGGCGTTGTCGCCGTCCACGGAACCGAAGTTGCCCTGACCGTCTACCAGCAGGTAACGCAGCGAGAATGGCTGCGCCATCCGAACGATGGTGTCGTACACCGCGGTATCACCGTGAGGGTGATACTTACCGATCACGTCACCGACAACACGGGCAGATTTCTTGTACGGCTTGTTGAAGTCGTTGCCCAGCTCGCTCATCGCGAACAGCACACGCCGGTGCACGGGCTTCAAGCCATCGCGCGCATCCGGCAGTGCCCGCCCGACAATTACGCTCATCGCGTAGTCGAGGTAGGACTGCTTCAGCTCGTCTTCGATATTGACCGGGAGGATTTCTTTGGCCAGTTCGCCCATGAGAAGCCTGATTCCTTTTTCTGGTGAAACTTCGTCACATCCATATGGGACGAACGAAGCTCGCCGCTGCAGGCTGAGTGCCATGCACCGACTTACGACAAATCAACGAGTTATGCCATGGATCTGCGCAGTAAAGGCAGCCACATCGGGCTACCTTGGAAACCGCCGGATGTTATCACAAGAGCCGCCACGCACCTATCCCCCTGATGCGCATGGAGCATAGTTAGTTGACCGGTGACAGGCTTGAAGGGGACGAGAGAGGCTTAGAGAGTTGCCGAATACAGAATTCAGGCTGATTTGTTGACTTTGCGGGCCCCATCGCGGGCAAGCCCGCTCCCACAGGGTTCAGGATATGCCCGAGATTTTCGGTACGACACAGAACCTTGTGGGAGCGGGCTTGCCCGCGATGGCGATTTATCAGGCACCAAAGGACATCAATGCAGACGCTTACGGCACATCAACTGCGCCATTTTCGCAGTGTCCGGGCGCTCGACGATGCCTTTTTCGGTGACGATCGCATCGATCAGGTCAGCCGGGGTCACGTCGAATACCGGGTTGAACGCATCGACATCCGCCCCGACCCGCTTGCCGCCGACTTCCAGCAACTCGCGACCATCGCGTTCTTCAATCGGAATGTCATCGCCGCTGGCCAGGTTCATGTCGATGGTCGAACTCGGCGCCACCACCATGAAACGCACGCCGTGGTGCATGGCGTTTACCGCCAGCTGATAGGTGCCGATCTTGTTGGCCACGTCGCCATTGGCGGTGATCCGGTCAGCGCCGACGATTACCCAGGTAATGCCCTTGGTCTTCATGATGTGGGCGGCGGCGGAGTCCGCGTTGAGCGTGACGGGAATGCCTTCGTTGGCCAGTTCCCATGCGGTCAGCCGCGAACCTTGCAGCCAGGGGCGGGTTTCGTCGGCATAGACGCGCTCGACCATGCCTTCAATGAAAGCGCCACGAATCACGCCGAGCGCCGTGCCAAAACCGCCGGTGGCCAGAGCGCCGGTGTTGCAGTGGGTCAGAATCGCCTGGGCGTTGCCCTGGTGCTTGCGGATCAGGTCCACACCCAGTTGCGCCATGGTCAGGTTGGCTTCGCGATCACTCTCGTGAATGGCGATAGCCTCCGCCTCCAGCACCGACAGCGGATCGGCGTGATGCTTCAGACGCTCAAGCCGGTCGCGCATGCGGCCCAGGGCCCAGAACAGGTTCACCGCGGTCGGACGGGAGTCGGCCAGCAGCGCGAAATCCTCTTCCAGCGCCGCCTGCCAGTCACCGCCCTCGGCAAACCGCGCGCGGGCCGCCAGCACAACACCGTAGGCGGCACTGATGCCAATCGCCGGCGCGCCGCGCACCACCATCGAACGAATGGCCTCGGCCACGCCAGCAGCGCTGGTGTAGGCGATCCATGTTTCTTCGAACGGCAAAATACGCTGATCCAGCAGGTAAAGGGCGTCATCACGCCAATCGATGGCCTTCACCTTCTCCGCAGCCAACAGTCGATCGCGCATCCGTCACCCCGTACTCATGAACAAAAGCCGTCGATTATAGCGATCCCCCTGCGAAGACGCTCGGGTATACTTCGCCATCCTTTACAAAAGCTCTGGAACCGATTCTCGATGCCGAACACTGCCGCTGCGCTCGACTTGCTATTGCTGCCGACCTGGCTGGTACCCGTCGAACCCGCTGGCGTTGTCCTCAAAGAGCACGCCCTGGGCATCCGCGACGGACGCATCGTATTCATCGGCCCACGCTCGGCAGCGCTGAAGCTTAACGCAACCGAAGTCCGCGAACTGCCGGACATGTTGCTCTGCCCCGGTTTGATCAATGCCCACGGGCATGCGGCGATGACGCTGTTCCGTGGCCTGGCCGATGATCTGCCGCTGATGACCTGGCTGGAGAACCACATCTGGCCGGCCGAAGCCAAGTGGGTCGATGAAGCTTTTGTACGTGAAGGCACCGATCTGGCGATCGCCGAGCAGATCAAAGGTGGCATCACCTGTTTCTCTGACATGTATTTCTTCCCGAAGGTTGCCAGCGAGCGCGTCCACAACAGCGGCATTCGCGCGCAAATCGCGATTCCGATCCTCGATTTCCCTATCCCGGGCGCCAGCACGGCGGATGAAGCCATTCGTCAGGGCGTCGAATTATTTGGCGATCTCAAGCACCACGAGCGCATCAAAGTCGCCTTCGGCCCCCATGCACCCTACACGGTGGGCGACGAGAACCTGGAGAAAATCCGGGTGATCACCGAAGAACTGGACGCCTCGATCCACATGCACGTGCATGAAACGGCTCATGAAGTGCAGCAGTCCGTCGAGCAGCGCGGCGAACGCCCGTTGGCCCGTCTCGGTCGCCTGGGTTTGCTGGGGCCGCGCTTCCAGGCCGTCCACATGACTCAGATCAGCGACGAAGACCTGGTGCTGCTGGTAGAAAGCAACACCAACGTGATTCATTGCCCGGAATCCAACCTGAAGCTGGCCAGCGGGTTCTGCCCGGTGGAGCGCTTGTGGCAGGCTGGCGTCAATGTGGCGGTCGGCACCGATGGTGCGGCCAGCAACAATGACCTGGACCTGCTCGGCGAAACCCGCACCGCCGCTTTACTGGCCAAAGCCGTCGCCGGCTCGGCCACTGCGCTGGATGCTCATCGCGCCTTGCGCATGGCCACGCTCAATGGCGCCTGCGCGCTGGGCATTGAATCCGAAGTGGGATCGCTGGAAGTCGGCAAAGCGGCAGACATCGTCGCATTCGACCTCTCCGGCCTGGCGCAGCAACCGGTCTACGACCCGGTTTCGCAGCTTATATATGCCACCGGCCGTGACTGCGTGAAACACCTTTGGGTCGCCGGCAAGCAACTGCTCGACGACCGTCGCCTGACTCGCCTGGATGAACAACAGCTGTGCGCCACCGCCAAGGCCTGGGGCCAGCGCATCAGCGGCCATACCGAATCGTAAGCCCCCCGGACTCACCACCGGGGCAACAGGATTTTTCAAGTTTTAGAGGACTTAACCATGAGCAACGTCGACTACGCCGAAATCGCCAAATTCGAAGCCCTGGCCCATCGCTGGTGGGACCGCGAAAGCGAGTTCAAACCGCTGCACGACATCAACCCGCTGCGGGTCAACTGGATTGACGAGCGGGTCAACCTGGCCGGCAAGAAAGTCCTCGACGTCGGTTGCGGCGGCGGCATTCTCAGCGAAGCCATGGCCCAGCGCGGCGCTACTGTGATGGGCATCGACATGGGCGAAGCGCCGCTGGCGGTTGCGCAACTGCATCAACTGGAATCCGGCGTGAGCGTCGAATACCGGCAGATCACCGCCGAAGCCCTGGCAGAAGAAATGCCTGAGCAGTTCGACGTGGTCACGTGCCTGGAAATGCTCGAGCACGTGCCGGATCCATCCTCGGTGATCCGCGCCTGCTTCCGTATGGTCAAGCCCGGCGGCCAGGTGTTCTTCTCCACCATCAACCGCAACCCGAAGGCGTACCTGTTCGCCATTGTCGGCGCGGAATACATCATGAAGCTGCTGCCGCGCGGCACTCACGATTTCAAGAAATTCATCCGCCCGTCCGAGCTGGGTGCCTGGAGCCGCATGGCCGGCCTGACCGTCAAGGACATCATCGGCCTGACCTACAACCCGCTGACCAAGCACTACAAACTGGCCTCCGACGTGGACGTCAACTACATGATCCAGACCCTGCGCGAGGAGTAAGCCGATGCGTATCAGAGCAGTTCTTTTCGACATGGACGGCACCCTGCTCGACACCGCGCCGGACTTCATTGCGATCTGTCAGGCGATGCGCGCCGATCGCGGCTTGCCGCCAATGAACGACAAACACATTCGCGACGAGATCTCCGGCGGCGCCAAGGCGATGGTCGCCGTGACCTTCTCCATGGACCCGGAATCACCGGGTTTCGAGGAATTACGCCTGGAGTTTCTGGAGCGTTACCTCGCCGGTTGCGCGGTTCACAGCAAACTCTTCGACGGCATGGGCGAACTGCTGGCCGACATCGAGAAGGCCAACCTGATCTGGGGCGTGGTTACCAACAAGCCGCTGCGGTTCGCCGAGCCGATCATGCAGCAACTTGGGCTGGCCGAGCGCTCGGCGCTGCTGATCTGCCCGGACCATGTGAAGAACAGCAAACCTGACCCCGAGCCGTTGATCCTGGCGTGCAAAATGCTCGACCTGGATCCGGCCAGCGTGCTGTTTGTGGGTGATGACTTGCGCGATATCGAATCCGGTCGCGATGCCGGCACCAAGACGGCCGCCGTGACCTACGGCTACATTCATCCGGACGATAACCCGCGGCATTGGGGCGCGGATGTGGTGGTCGATCATCCGCTGGAGTTGCGCAAGGTGCTGGATAGCGCCTTGTGTGGCTGCTGATTACAGAGGCTTTTGTGGCGAGGGAGCTTACTCCCGCTGGGGCGCGAAGCGTCCCCTCTATCTATAACAGCATTCTGATCAGGTAGACCGCACTTGCTGGTTTTACGGCTGCTTCGCACCCGAGCGGGAGCAAGCTCCCTCGCCACAGTTCCGGTGTCCGTCTTAATAGTGTTGAGGGTTTTTTATGTTTGATTATTCCGCCCGTCCAGAATTGCTCAAGGACCGGGTCATCCTGGTCACCGGTGCTGGCCGTGGCATCGGCGCCGCCGCCGCGAAAACCTTTGCCGCGCACGGTGCCACAGTGCTGTTGCTGGGCAAGACCGAAGCCAACCTGACTCAGGTCTACGACGAAATCGAAGCCGCCGGCCATCCACAACCGGCCGTGATCCCGTTCAACCTGGAAACCGCCCTGCCCCATCAATACGATGAGTTGGCAGCGATGATCGAAACCGAATTCGGCCATCTCGACGGTTTGCTGCACAACGCATCGATCATTGGCCCGCGTACGCCGATCGAGCAACTGTCCGGCGAAAACTTCATGCGTGTCATGCACGTCAACGTCAACGCCATGTTCATGCTCACCAGCACCCTGCTGCCGCTGCTCAAGCTGTCCCAGGACGCCTCGGTGGTGTTCACCTCCAGCAGCGTCGGCCGCAAGGGTCGTGCGTATTGGGGCGCATATGGCGTGTCCAAGTTCGCCACCGAAGGCTTGATGCAAACCCTGGCCGATGAGGTCGACACCGTGGCACCGGTGCGCTCCAACAGCATCAACCCGGGCGCCACACGCACCAGCATGCGCGCCCAGGCTTACCCGGGTGAAAACCCGCTGAACAACCCGACGCCCGAGGAGATCATGCCGGTCTACCTCTACCTGATGGGTCCGGACAGCACCGGCATCAATGGCCAGGCGTTCAACGCTCAGTAACGCCCGCGCGTCGCTTTTATGCCGCGACGGCTTCTCGTCGCGGCATTCGAAGTGCGTCGCAACCACACCGTCGGCAAGTCAAACAACTGTCACCGTTTTCGGGAAAAAATTCAAAAGAACATTCAACGCATTGATTTATAACGTTTTTTATTAGACTGAACTGATGGCACGACTTTCGCTCTAAATTTGCTCAGACACGCAGTGTGAAAGCAAACGGGCGGACGCCTGAGCCGATGAGTTACTCATCCTCGGCAAAGCGGACTAAACTTGCGCCAAACGTCCTACGGGACTGATGGATCAGTATGACGCGCAGCCCAAAGCCGCTCTCACCCAGCCTGTAAGACAGCCTTACTGCTTAGGGGCGCACGCCATATGAAATCACCTTCCCAGACCAACGCAATTGACTTCGATGTTGCCAAATTGCAACGCCTGGGCTTTGGTCAGCAGGTTCCCCTTCGGGAGAGGCCTGTCAACCTTGCGCAGCTACGCCAGAAGTTGAGCCTGCAGCTACAAACCAGTCTCGAGCCGCAACGCATTCTTGGGCTCTTTTTCCGCGAGATTCAACGACTTGTACCGCTCGACGCCTTGATCTACCAGCACAAGGTCAGCGATTTGCGCCTGGAGTTCGGCCTTCACGGCCATCACTCGATCAGCTACAACCTCAGCCATGAAGGCGAGCACCTGGGTGAACTGATATTCCGCCGCAATCATCGCTTCAGTGAGCAGGAACAAGGCAACCTCGAGTCGCTGCTGTCCGCATTGATGTATCCGATGCGCAATGCCCTGCTCTACCGCGCCGCGACCCAAAGTGCCTTGCGTGATCCGCTCACGGACACCGGCAACCGCATTGCCATGGATCAGACCCTGCAACGGGAAGTCGAGATGTCGCGTCGGCATCTGCAACCCTTGTCGCTGCTGATGCTGGACATCGATCACTTCAAACACATCAACGACAACCACGGGCACAGCGCCGGGGATGGCGTGCTTAAGGCCGTTGCTGCCTCGATCAAAAACCAGTTGCGTAACGTGGACATGGTCTTCCGCTTTGGTGGCGAGGAATTCATGATCCTGCTTTCCAACACGACTCGTGATGCGGCAGCCATGATCGGCGAGCGGCTACGATTTGCGGTGCAAACAGAGGAATATTCGGCCGACGGCCATGCGATCGAGCTGACGGTCAGCCTTGGCTGCTCGACGCTATTGCCCGGCGAGTCTGCCGACAGCCTGTTGCGACGAGCCGACAGTGCGTTGTATGTGGCCAAGCGCGAGGGGCGCAACCGGTTGGCGATGGCGGGTTGAACGCCCGGCGCGGGCACGCTTGGTTAGCGGCCCGCAGCGAAAGGCGTTAGCGCACAGCGCCGCGTAATTCCCCCACCAACCCTTGCAGCCGGGCTGGTTCTGCCGCCTCAACCGACACCGCAGGCCCTGCCACCAGCGTCACCCGTGACCATAACCGGCGAAACACGCCCTTTTGCGGATCGCGGCTGAAGAAGCTCCCCCACAAACCCTGCAATGCCAACGGAATCACCGGCACCGGCGTCTCCTCGAGAATCCGCGTCAGCCCGCCCTTGAATTCGTTGATCTCGCCATCGGCGGTCAATTTTCCCTCAGGGAAGATGCACACCAACTCGCCGTCCTTCAGATACTGAGCAATGCGCGTGAAGGCTTTTTCGTAGATCTGAATGTCTTCCTCACGCCCCGCGATCGGAATGGTCCCGGCCGTGCGGAAGATGAAGTTCAGCACTGGCAAGTTGTAGATCTTGTAATACATCACAAAGCGAATCGGCCGACGCACCGCGCCGCCAATCAGCAAGGCATCGACGAAGGACACGTGATTGCACACCAGCAATGCCGCACCTTCATCGGGGATCAGCTGCAGATTGCGATGCTCCACGCGGTACATGGAATGGCTGAGCAGCCAGATCATGAAGCGCATGCTGAACTCGGGGACGATGCTGAAGATGTAGGCGTTGACGCCGATGTTCAGCAGCGACACCACCAGGAACAGCTGCGGGATCGACAGTTTGACCATGCTCAGCAAGACGATCGAGACAATCGCCGAGACCACCATAAACAGCGCGTTGAGAATATTGTTGGCGGCAATCACCCGCGCCCGCTCGTTCTCGGGGGTACGAGACTGAATCAGCGCGTACAGCGGCACGATGTAGAAACCGCCGAACACCCCAAGCCCCAGAATGTCGATCAACACCAGCCAGGCGTGGCCAAAACCCAGGACTTCGATCCAGCCGTGGCCGGTAACGCTGTCCGGAATTCCACCGGAATGCCACCACAGCAGCAAACCAAACACGGTCAGACCGAAAGAGCCGAACGGCACCAGACCGATCTCGACTTTGCGTCCGGACAGTTTCTCGCAAAGCATCGAACCGAGTGCGATGCCGACCGAGAACACCGTAAGAATCAGCGTCACCACGGTTTCGTCGCCGTGCATCCACTCCTTGGCATAGGCTGGGATCTGCGTCAGATAAATCGCCCCGACAAACCAGAACCACGAGTTGCCGACAATCGAGCGCGACACTGCGGGGGTCTGCCCCAAGCCCAGTTTCAATGTGGCCCAGGACTGGCTGAAAATGTTCCAGTTCAGACGCATTTCCGGGGAGGCGGCCGCGGCCCGAGGAATGCTGCGACTGGCCAGATAGCCGAGCACCGCAACACCGATGATCGCCGTGGAGACGATCGGCGCGTAATGACTGGACGACATCATGATCCCGGCACCGATGGTCCCGGCGAGAATCGCCAGGAAGGTGCCCATTTCCACCAGGCCGTTGCCACCCACTAGCTCTTCGTCATGCAAGGCCTGGGGCAGGATCGAATATTTCACCGGCCCGAACAGCGCCGAGTGCGTGCCCATGGCAAACAGCGCCACCAGCATCAGCGACAGGTGATCGAACATGAATCCGACCGCACCCACCGCCATGATGGCGATTTCCCCAAGCTTGATCAGACGAATCAGCGCGTCCTTGGCGAACTTTTCCCCGAACTGCCCGGCCAGCGCCGAGAACAGGAAGAACGGCAGGATGAACAGCAGCGCACACAGGTTGACCCAGATCGAGCGATCACCGTCGATGGTCAGCTTGTAGAGAATGGCGAGGATCAGCGACTGCTTGAAGATGTTGTCGTTGAACGCCCCGAGCGACTGCGTGACGAAGAACGGCAGGAAGCGCCGGGTGCGAAGCAAGGTGAACTGTGAGGGGTGACTCATCTTCCGTGTGTCCCTGATCTTGGGTAGAGAGTGGCGTGGATGCAGTGATTGGAATATCCAACGACGATCAAGGCCACACATTACCTAAAAGTTGCAGGTTATTTCTTTAAACCTGCAATGCACGGCGAGACAAATAGCTCGCCCCGCCAGGCGCCCTGCACTGTCCGTTTCGCGACGATCAGCCACATCACCGCCAGCAACACCACCAGCACGCAGCCGAAGGCGCTGAAAAATGTCAGATTCAAGGTGCTGGCCAGTTTCAACGTCGCCAGGGAATAGACGCCCAACGGGAAGGTGAAGCCCCACCAGCCGAGGTTGAAAGGGATGCCGACGCGCAGGTAACGCAGGGTGATGAGCACCGCGATCAACATCCACCACAGACCAAAGCCCCACAGGGTGATTCCGGCCACCAACCCTAGCCCTGCGGCGATTTCACCGATGCCCGGCAGGCCGTTGGCAGCGAAGATCGCCGGCGCGTCGGCGCCCAACAGCAACATGCCCAGCGCCCCGGTGCCAATCGGGCCAAGCGCCAGCCAGCTGGAGGCGGCCATGTTTTCGTGGGGCAATTTATGCAGCGCCATGCGCAGCAACAGAATGGTCAGAATGCTGAACGCCACCGGTAGGGAAAATGCCCAAAGCACGTAGCTGGTCACCAGTACCACCAGTTGCGAATGGGCATCCGCCAGATGCGGCGCCAGCAGACCACCGCTGGCGGCCGCCACTTCTGCTGCCACCACTGGCAACAGCCAGACGGCGGTCATCTGGTCGATGCTGTGTTCCTGACGGGTGAACATCAGGTAGGGAATCAGCACGCCACACGCCACGGACATCGCCACATCCAGCCACCACAACACCTCGGCGACATCAATCACGCCCTCGCCCCAACGCGGCAGACCGAACACCAGGAAACCATTAATGATGGTCGCCAGGCCCATGGGGATGGTGCCAAAAAACATCGAAACCGTGGAGTGACCGAAAATCCGCCGCGCTTCATCGAAAAACAGCGCCCAACGTGCGGCGTATAGCGCAGTGAACAAAACGAACAGCCCGATATTGAACAGCCAAAAGGCTTCGGCAATCGCGTGTAAACCGGCATTTGCGCCAGCCATCTGCGCCAGCGCCAACGCCAGCACACCAGTGCCCATGGTGGCGGCGAACCAGTTCGGCGTGAACTGGCGGATGACTTCACGTGGATGCTGCAAATGACTGAAAGGTTTGAACCCGGCTGGGGCGGTGTTGGGGCATGTCATGGTGAACTCCTGTCCTCTGTTGAGGTGGAGCCCATGGTAGATCTGAATCGAATATCGATATAACGGGTAATATCTCTAACTGTTATCTGTTTTGCAGATATAGCGTCAGACGCTGCCTTCAGTCTCGATCACCAGGATTCTCGCCGCACCCTGCGGATGAGCAACGTGTTCGGTACCTACATCGGCATAGAAGATATCGCCTACACCCAACATCACCTCTTTCTCCTGTCCTTCTTCGCGATAACGCATCTGCACGACGCCATCCAGCACCACAAACACTTCTTGCCCATCATTGATGTGCCATTTATAGGGCTGATCGGTCCAGTGCAAACGTGTGGTGATGCCGTTCATGCTGGCGATATCCAAAGCGCCCCAGGCACGGTCAGCGGTGAAGGATTTGCTGCGGATGATGTTCATGCGTCGGTCCGTCGAAAAGTATGGCGGTGCCAAGGCTAACGGTCATCGAACATCGGCGCCACAGACTTTCATGGACTGCTGACGCATCAACGCAAACAGAGCGCCGACCGAGAGAATAATCAGCACCGCACCGTAACCATCGGTGGTGGCCACCAGCCCGAAGGTCCGGGTCAAGTTCCCGGCCAGCAACGATGGCAAGCAGAACGCCAGATAACTGAGCACGTAGTAAGCCGACATCAACCCTGCCCGTTCATGGGGTAAGGCCAGCGGCACGACGCTGCGCAACGCACCGAGGAAACCGGCACCGAAACCGCACCCGGCCACCAGCGTACCGACGAAAAACAGCGTAAGGCTGGCGCTGTGCACTGCCATCAGAATCAGCGCGACGCCGGCGGGCAGCAGACTGCCGCCTAATCGCAAAACCTTGTCGGCAGGTCGATCGCGCAGGGTGTAGATCATCAACGCGCCGGTCACCGTCAACACGGCCACCGTCGCACCGCCAATCAGATTTGAGGTCGATCCGGTGGCCGTGCGCACCAACGACGGTGCCAAAGAGGCGTAAAAACCACCGAGCGCCCACACCGCGACGTTGATCGGCAGCACCAACCACAACGCCCGCCGCGCCTGAATCGGCACATGCAGTGTCGGACGCAGCGAGGCCCAGGCTCCCGGCTGGGGGCTGACGCTTTCCGGCAAGCGCCAGACGTACAGCGCTTGCATCACAAACAGCGCGAACAGCACCCAATAGGTCAACTGCAACGGCAACGGCGCAAACTCGGCCAACAAACCGCAGCCCATGGCGCCCGACGCCATGCCCAGCAATGGCGCGACGCTGTTGACCAGCGGACCTTTATGGCGATCAGTGTCCAGTAGCGCCGCACTCAGTACGGCAGTGGCCATCCCCGTCGCAAAACCTTGAAGCACTCGTGCGCTGATCAACCAGGCGACACTGTCTGCGTTGATAAACAACAGCATCGCCAGCATGTTCAACATCACAGCGGTGAAGATCACCGGTTTGCGCCCCAGGTAATCCGAGAGCGAACCGACCGTGAGCAATGCCCCCAGCAAGCTGATGGCGTACACGCCGAAAATCAGGGTCAGGGTCGCTGCCGAGAATTGCAGGTGCTCTTGGTACAAGTGATACAACGGCGTCGGCGCCGTGGACGCCGCAAGAAAACTGAGTAAGGTGATCGCCAGGAACCACAGGCTTGAACGATTAGACGCTGAACTGGACATGAGCACTCCACAAAAGCTAATTTTTTGCTTTTGCGGAGTGTGCGACTGGCTGACGCTTAAAGCAAATTCTTTGTGTTAAGGTCCGATGCATGGCAATTAAAGAAGGTTTACGCCCGGGCGGCCGCAGTGCCCGGGTGCAAGAGTCGGTTCATTCGGCAGTCCGCGATCTTCTCGAAGAGCAGGACCGCGCAACCGTGACCGTCCCGCAAATTGCTGCGCGTGCCGGCGTCACGCCGTCGACCATCTACCGGCGCTGGGGCGATTTGTCGGTGTTGTTGGCGGACGTCGCCCTCGCCCGCATGCGCCCGGAGAGCGAGCCGGCCAATACCGGCAGCCTGCACGGTGACGTGCGCGCCTGGGCCGAGCAGTATCTGGACGAGATGAGTTCCGAGCCCGGCCGCAACATCTTGCGCGACGTGCAATGCAGCACCACACCGGCCCTTTGCGCGACGATCATTGGCGGGCAGCTGCAGACGATTCTGGATCGTTACCCCGATCAGCCGAAGCCGAACGTTGATCGGCTGATCAACATGGTGGCTGCGCCGACGGTGTTTCGTATCCTGTTTTCAGTGGCGCCGCTGGAGGTTGAGGAATTGCATCGGTTGATCGAGATTGCTTTGAATCAGTGAGGCCAGCATAAACAGCAAAGATCCAACTGATACAAAGCCTGCGACACCCCGCCGCGCCGCGACCTTGGTCGACACTGACTAACCCCTGCCATCGTGCGAGACTGTCTGTCCGGGCGGGAGTCCCGGGTGTCTTTTGTCAGGAGTTCCCATGTCGCTGTCCAGCGGGCTGATCGCCGCCGTCGCCCTGGCCTATATGGCCATCATGTTCGCCATCGCCTTCTACGGCGACCGTCGCAGCACGCCGTTGCCGCCGCGAGTGCGCGCCTGGGTGTACAGCTTGTCGCTGGCTGTCTATTGCACCAGCTGGACCTTCTTTGGCGCCGTGGGCCAGGCCGCCGAACAGCTCTGGTCTTTCCTGCCGATCTACCTCGGGCCGATCCTGCTGCTGGTGTGTGCACCGTGGGTCCTGCAAAAAATGGTGATGATCAGCAAGCAAGAGAACATCACCTCCATTGCCGACTTCATCGCCGCGCGTTATGGCAAATCCCAGTCGCTGGCCGTGGTGGTGGCGCTGATCTGCCTGGTCGGCGTGTTGCCCTACATCGCGCTGCAACTCAAGGGCATCGTGCTCGGGGTGAACCTGTTGATCGGCGCCGGTGCCGACGCCATGGGCACTCGCGCCCAGGACACGGCGCTGATCGTGTCGCTGGTGCTGGCGCTGTTCACCATCGTCTTCGGTACCCGCAACCTCGACGCCACGGAACACCACCGCGGCATGGTGCTGGCGATTGCATTCGAATCGCTGGTCAAGCTGTTCGCTTTTCTCGCGGTCGGCGCGTTCGTGACCTACGGCCTGTACGACGGTTTCGACGACCTGTTCGACCAGGCCATGCTCGCTCCGCGCCTCGAAGAGTATTGGAAGGAGACCATCAACTGGCCGTCGATGGTGGTGCAGACCGGCGTGGCAATGATGGCCATCATCTGCCTGCCCCGGCAGTTCCACGTGACCGTGGTGGAGAACATCGACCCTCAGGATCTGCGCCTGGCCAAATGGGTGTTTCCAGCCTATCTGGCGCTGGCGGCACTGTTCGTCGTGCCCATCGCCCTTGCCGGTCAAATGATGCTGCCAAGTTCGGTGCTGCCGGACTCTTTTGTCATCAGCCTGCCGCTCGCCCAATCCCATCCTGCCTTGGCGATGCTGGCATTTATCGGTGGCGCCTCGGCGGCAACCGGTATGGTGATTGTTGCCAGCGTGGCGCTGTCGACCATGGTCTCCAACGACATGTTGTTGCCATGGTTGCTGCGGCGTAACAACGCCGAGCGGCCGTTCGAAGTGTTCCGCCAGTGGATGCTCTCGGTACGCCGAGTGAGCATTGTGGTGATTCTGCTGCTGGCCTACGTCAGTTATCGCCTGCTCGGCTCGACGGCGAGCCTGGCGACCATCGGCCAGATCGCCTTCGCCGCCGTGACCCAATTGGCCCCGGCCATGCTCGGCGCGCTGTACTGGAAACAGGCCAACCGCCGTGGTGTGTTCGCCGGCCTCGCCGCCGGGACATTCCTCTGGTTCTACACCTTGATCCTGCCAATAGCGGCCCACAGCCTCGGCTTGTCGTTGAGCAGTTTCCCCGGCCTGGCCTGGCTGCACAGCAACCCGCTGAACCTGCCGCTGACCCCGCTGACCCAAGGCGTGATGTTATCGCTGGCGGCCAACTTCACACTGTTCGCCTGGGTGTCGGTGCTGTCACGCACGAGGGTTTCGGAACATTGGCAGGCGGGTCGCTTCATCGGTCAGGAAATCAGCGCCCGCCCCAGCGCCCGCTCAATGCTGTCGGTGCAGATCGACGATTTATTGCAGCTGGCCGCTCGCTTCGTCGGCGAAGAACGCGCCCGTCAGAGCTTTATCCGCTTCGCCTACCGTCAGGGCAAAGGCTTCAACCCGAACCAGAACGCCGACGGTGAATGGATCGCCCATACCGAACGTTTGCTGGCCGGTGTGCTGGGTGCTTCTTCGACCCGAGCGGTGGTAAAAGCTGCCATCGAAGGTCGGGAAATGCAGCTTGAGGACGTCGTCCGAATCGCCGACGAAGCCTCGGAAGTGCTGCAGTTCAACCGTGCGCTGCTGCAAGGCGCGATCGAGAACATCACCCAAGGCATCAGCGTGGTTGACCAGTCGCTGAAACTGGTGGCCTGGAACCGGCGCTACCTGGAGCTGTTCAACTACCCGGATGGACTGATCAGGCTTGGCCGCCCGATTGCCGACATCATTCGCTACAACGCCGAACGCGGCCTGTGCGGCCCCGGCGAAGCCGAAGTGCACGTCGCACGACGCTTGCACTGGATGCGTCAGGGCCGCGCCCACACCTCTGAAAGACTTTTCCCAAATGGCCGTGTGATCGAGCTGATCGGCAACCCGATGCCGGGCGGCGGTTTCGTCATGAGTTTCACCGACATCACCGCGTTCCGCGAGGCTGAGCAGGCGCTGACCGAAGCCAACGAGGGCCTGGAACGTCGGGTCACCGAGCGGACCCACGAACTGTCGCAACTCAACGTCGCCCTGACCGAAGCCAAGGGCACCGCGGAGTCGGCCAACCAGTCGAAAACCCGTTTCCTGGCGGCGGTCAGCCACGACTTGATGCAACCGTTGAACGCTGCGCGATTGTTCTCGGCCGCCCTTTCCCACCAAGACGACGGCCTCTCCGGTGAGGCGCAGAAACTGGTCCATCATCTGGACACGTCACTGCGCTCGGCCGAGGACTTGATCAGCGACCTGCTGGACATTTCCCGCCTGGAAAACGGCAAGATCAACCCTGATCCCAAACCGTTCGTGCTCAATGAGATGTTCGATGTCCTCGGTGCCGAGTTCAAGGCGCTGGCCCACGATCAGGGGCTGAAATTCCGCGTCAGGGGCAGTACGTTGCGCGTCGACAGTGACGCCAAACTGCTGCGACGAATCCTGCAGAACTTCCTGACCAATGCCTTCCGCTACGCCAAAGGGCCGGTGCTGCTGGGCGTTCGCCGACGCAAGGGCGAGTTGTGCCTGGAAGTCTGGGACCGTGGCCCAGGCATTCCGCTGGACAAACAGCAGGTCATTTTTGAAGAATTCAAACGCCTCGACAGCCACCAGACGCGCGCTGAAAAAGGCCTGGGGCTGGGCCTGGCGATCGCCGACGGGCTGTGTCGCGTGCTGGGCCATACCTTGCGCGTACGCTCCTGGCCGGGGCGCGGCAGCGTGTTCAGCGTCAGTGTGCCGTTGGCTCGTGCTCAAGCCGCCCTGCCGGCGAAGACCGCCGAGCTCAATGGAAAGTTACTGAGCGGCTCGCAGGTGCTGTGCATCGACAACGAAGACAGCATCCTGATCGGCATGAACAGTTTGCTCACGCGCTGGGGTTGTCAGGTCTGGACGGCGCGCAATCGCGACGAATGCGCGGCGCTGCTCAGCGACGGGATGCGACCGCAATTGGCGCTGGTGGATTACCACCTGGACGATGGCGAGACCGGGACCGAACTGATGGCATGGCTGCGAACCCGATTGGGTGAGCCAGTGCCAGGGGTAGTGATCAGTGCCGATGGGCGACCGGAGACGGTGGCCCAAGTGCATGCGGCGGGGCTGGACTACCTGGCCAAACCAGTGAAGCCGGCGGCGTTGCGGGCATTGCTGAGTCGGCATTTGCCGTTGTAGCGTCAAAATCAAAAGATCTTATTCTGGCAACTCGGCCAACCCATCCACATCGGTCATCGCCCGCTCCAGCAAGTCTGCCGGCAGGCTCTTGCTCGCCCGCGCGCCAAGCAACTTGAGCTGCTCGCTACGGCTGACCAGATTGCCGCGGCCTTCTGTCAGCTTGTTGCGTGCCGAGCTGTAGGCCTTATCCAGTTGCTGTAAGCGATTGCCGACTTCATCCAGATCCTGGATGAACAACACAAACTTGTCGTACAGCCACCCGGCCCGCTCGGCGATTTCCCGGGCGTTCTGGCTCTGGCGCTCCTGCTTCCACAGGCTGTCGATGACGCGCAGGGTCGCCAGCAACGTGGTCGGGCTGACGATCACGATGTTGCGGTCGAAGGCCTCCTGAAACAGCGTCGGCTCAGCCTGCAATGCGGCGGAAAACGCCGCTTCGATCGGTACGAAGAGCAGGACGAAATCCAGACTGTGCAAACCGTCGAGACGCTTGTAGTCCTTGCCGGCCAGCCCTTTGACGTGAGTGCGCAGGGACAGCACATGCTGCTTGATGGCGATCTGGCCGATGGCATCGTCTTCGGCCGCGACGTATTGCTGATAGGCCGTGAGGCTGACCTTGGAGTCGACCACCACCTGTTTGTCGCCCGGCAAATAAATGATCACGTCCGGCTGGAAACGCTCACCGTCCGGGCCCTTGAGGTTGACCTGGGTCTGATACTCGCGCCCCTTTTCCAGGCCGGCGTGTTCAAGCACTCGTTCAAGAATCAGCTCACCCCAGTTGCCTTGGGTTTTCTGGCCTTTCAAGGCGCGGGTCAGGTTCGTGGCTTCGTCGCTCAGGCGCAAGTTCAGCTGTTGCAGCCGCTCCAGTTCCTTGGCCAGGGAAAAACGCTCGCGGGCTTCAGCCTGATAGCTTTCTTCAACGCGTTTTTCGAAGGACTGGATGCGTTCTTTCAACGGATCGAGCAACTGACCGAGGCGTTGTTGACTGGTTTCGGCAAAGCGCTGCTCGCGCTCGTCGAAGATTTTGCCGGCCAGCTCGGCGAACTGCGCTCGCAGCTCGTCTCGCGAGCCCTGCAGGTCGTTGAGGCGCTGCTGATGGCTTTCCTGCTGCTCACGCAGCTCGGCGTTGAGCGAAGCGGCCTGGGCGTCCAGACGACGCAACTCAGCCTCTTTGCCGGCGCGCTCCAGATTCCAGGCGTGGGCGGCATCGCGGGCATCGTCACGTTCGATCTGCAGCAATTCGACTTCACGGCGCACGGCGGCCAGGTCTGCTTGTTTGGCGGCGTTGGCCTGGCCCAGATCACCTATTTCATCGCGACAGGCTTCAAGCTGGGCGTTCAATCCGTCCTGAGCCAGATGGGCCATGGCCAGGCGTTCTTCCAGCAGTGCAACGTCTGACTGCGTGGCGCTCGCTCGCCGCTGAAGTTGCCAGGCCAGTACCAATAACGGCAGCGCAGCACCCGCCAGACCGAGCAATGCGCTGGTCAAGTCCATAGCCATAGCCACTCCTGCCAATGAAATAAAGCTTGAAGGTTAACCAAGGCGTCAGGTCTTGGACAGCTCAGTCTTCGATCAGACCCAGTTCCTGCTGGGCGCGCCGATCCCCTGCCCGCGCGGCCGAACGCAAAAGGTCCTGACCGATACGGCGATCCCGGGCATTCCCGCATTCACGGCACATCAGCTGACCGAGACGGCTTTGCGCGGCCACGACCCCTTCACGGGCTGGCTGCTTGAGCAAACGTCCGGCGAAGTGTTTGACGTTGGGGTTTTCGCCCAGACGCGGGCTGTCCAGCAGCCACTCGGCCACACGCATCGAAAAGCGCTTGGGCGGGGTAATGCCGGGAGATGTGGAGGTTACAGAGACTGATACTGAGCGAAACTTCATAAAGCACTGTGGGGCAGATCGGAAGGCGCGCCACTCTACTCTTTTTTTCTTACAGGTAAAGTCTAAAAAAACCCGGCACGCCCGTCCTAGAGCAAGCGCTCGGGACAATCCACAGAAGCTGTGGATAACTCAGTGGACAACCGCCATTGAACTCTCGCAAAGCCGTATGGAATGGGGCTCGCAGTCAAACTGACGATTTTTTCACCAGTAAAAAAAAGCGATGTTTTTCATTGACTTAAATTTTGGTTACAGGCACCCACTGCGTTTGAAGGGGAGATGACAGCGGCGTGACACCCTCCGTGACTTATGTGCACAAGTACCTTCGAGGCGGTTATATCGATGCGCGTTTTCGGCGCATTTTTTGCCTGCACCTGGGGATAAACCTCGGCAAACCCATGATCCAGGCAGGTCCTGGCCCGATGAGCCGTGACTACCAATGGTCGGAATTTGTGCTATTACAGGGCAAGTCTGCGGGTCATGGCTTATTCCGAGCGCCAATCCGGACGTTGAATGAGGCGTTCAGAGAACTTTTTTGCTAACGCACTTCCCTTCAGCAATTCAATCCGTTAGTATCCGCGGCGTTAGTACCAAGCTGAAAGTCAATTCTGGTCGAACAAATCCCCCCGGTCAGCCTTCCCAAAGGAAGCCTCCACCGACAAAGCGGGATCGACCACCTCGATGGTTTCCAGGTAAACCTTGCGTCAACACTGCCTTTGATCGAAAGCAAAGGGTGTTGCGAAGCTCACTTACTCTGACCGAACCAACCTGCAAATTGATCAGGATCTTCACCCCGGGCCCAGAACCTTTGCCCTTGATGTGTTGCCTGCCCTCCTAAGTACCTACCTGCCAGCCCAAGCGCGCCAATTTATCAGCGCTTCAAACTGGCTGCTTTGTTCCAGTCGGGTTCTTCGTTCGACCAATGGTGGTCAGCGTCACTGGAACGTTTTAATTTTGCACGGTTCTTATCCGTGTCGCTTGTAGGAACACCCAATGACTATGTCTACTCAAATCCACACCCAGGATGCAATTCGCACCCTAACCAATGCTTTTGCACCAATGAACTGCCTGATCATGGCTGCTCGCAAAGGCTGCTTCAGCTTCACTCTGGTCAACGAACACGGCATCGCTCGTCACAGCGAACGCCTGTACCCCGATCAATACTCCAGCGCCGAGCCGCTGCAGGCCGTGATCGAGCGTACCCGTCAGGCACTGGTTGCCTGATACGCCAGCAAGACTGAAAACCTCAAAAGCCTCGCTCAAAAAGCGGGGCTTTTTATTGCCCGATATTTCTCTTTTTGCTGCCACCGCCTAAGCACTAAGCGATATAACGGTTATAACTCGCAGCTGGAAATATTTTAAAAACAGGCCTTTACGGCGCGAATATGACACTACACTTCAACTCAAGCGGCCTAAACCGCTTCCGGCGAGCCTGATTCGATTCACCCGCTGCCAAGGCCCCTTCAGGTATCGCCGACCATTTCATGTTTCGAGGGTTTTATGGGTATCGCTGCCAGCGAACTGTGCCGTTATGTGATCCGCCCGACATTGATTTACCTCGGGTGCCATAGCGCAACTGCCGAATCCCTGCTGCTGGGCATTGCCGCCAGCCAGTCAGCCCTTGGAACGGCCCTGCATGACCGCCGTGGACACGGCCTGTACCGAATCGCCGAACCCCGCCATCAGGCACTTTGGGACCACTACCTGGCACTTGACCCGGAACGCGCAAGCCTGGTTCGCGGCTTGGCCAGCCAGCATGCTTTCCTGAGTGGTCCGCACCTCGAACTGACCGTCAACCTGCGTTACGCCACAGCCATCGCCTGGCTGCTGGTAGAAGAACAGAACACCCCCCTCCCCGAAGCAGACGACCTGTTGGGAATGGCCCGTATCTGGCGCCAGACCTTCCAGCCTCAAGGACGCCTGAGAGACTTCACCTGCGCCTGGCAAACCTGTGTTTCACCACTGAATCAGGTCGCCTGCTGACCTGCTGTTTCCACAAGATCGCGCAACTGCTGCGATTTTGGTCGGATTGTCCTACAAAACCGCTCTAAATCAAGCATTACAGCCTATAGCGCTGGGACGAAAATGTTGGTAATTTTCGCCCCGGTGATCACCAGGAGTTCTAATAATGAAAAAAGTAATGCTCAAAACCACCCTTAGCCTCGCCGTTACCGTGGCATCCACCCAGATCTTCGCCAGTGGCTTTGCCCTCAACGAACAAAGCATCAGCGGGATGGGGACAGGTTTTGCCGGGCGATCTTCTTCTGCCGACGACGCATCCACCGTTTTTGGCAACCCTGCCGGCATGTCTCGCCTCAAGCGCGAACAAGTGACCGGTGGTGTTGCATTCATCGACGCGCACGCTGATATCAGTGATGCAAGCTCCAGCCCGAATGGCGGTACCAACAAAGGTGACATGGTCCCTTTCATGGGCGTGCCCATGGGCTACTACGTAAAGCCAATCGATGACCATTGGGCAGTCGGTTTCGGCGTCTACGCTCCATTCGGCCTGGTGACCGACTACGAGAACGGCTTCGCCGGCAGATACTTCGGCAGCAAGAGCGAAGTCAAAATCGTGACTCTGCAGCCAACCGTCAGCTACGCCTTCAACGACAAGGTGTCGATCGGTTTCGGTCCGACCATCAACCGCATCGACGGTACCCTGGAATCTAATCTGTCGCTGAACCCGCGCGCAGCGGACGGCTCCGTCAAGATCGAGGGTGACGACACCGCGCTGGGTTACAACATCGGCATCATGGTTCAAGCCCTCGAAAGCACTCGCCTCGGCCTGACCTATCACTCGAAAGTGAAGTACAAGCTCGAAGGTGACACCAAGGTCAACTACGCCCTGCTCGGCCCACTGGGGAACCAGAAGTTCGATGCTTCGCTGGACATCACCACGCCTGAGTCGGTGGACTTCTCGGTCACTCACCAACTGAACGATCAGTGGACCCTTTACGCAGGCAGCACCTGGACTCGCTGGAGCCGCCTGAAAGAGATCTCCGTCGAGAACGAAGGCGTTCCTGCCGCCCTGGCCGCACGCGGCTTTGGCACCATCACTGAAGAGCAGAACTGGCACGACACCTGGGCTCACGCCATCGGTGCTTCCTACCAGCTGAACAAGCAGTGGGTGCTGCGTACCGGCCTGTCGGTTGACCAGGCACCGACCAACAACGTAAACCGCTCCCCTCGCATCCCGACTGGCGATCGCAAGATTTTCAGCCTGGGCGCCGGCTGGAGCCCGACCGACGACCTGACCATCGACGTAGCGTATTCGTACCTGCGCGAAGAGTCGGTCAAGGTCAACAACAGCAACGGCCGTCAGAACTACAGCGCAGAGTATGAAAACTATGCGAACGGTTTCGGTGTTGGCGCGACCTACCGCTTCTGATGATTCACGGCGAACCTGAACCCCTCGCCGCCTGAATCAAAAAAAGCCCCGCTCTCTTGTACAGAGGCGGGGCTTTTTAGTGGGTGTTGATCAGGGTTGCGAGGCCAGTGCCTTTTCCACCGTCTCGATAAATTCGGGGTCATCAGGCTTGGTCAGGCTGGAAAAACTGGCGATCACCTTGCCCTTGCGATCAACCACGTATTTGTAGAAGTTCCACTTCGGCGCGGTGCTCTGCTTGGCGAGAGTCTTGAACAAGTGCGTCGCGTCATTACCGCGCACTTTCTGCGGTTCAGTCATGGTGAACGTCACGCCGTAGTTCACGTAGCAGACCTTGGCTGTCTCTTCGCCATCCTTGGACTCTTGCTTGAAGTCGTTGGACGGAACGCCGATCACCTCCAGCCCCTGATCCTTGTAACGCTGATTCAGCGCCTCAAGGCTTTTGAACTGCGGAGCGAAACCACAGAAGCTCGCAGTATTGACCACCACCAGCGGTTTGCCGGCAAAGCGCTGGCACAGGTCGATGGATTCCTTGGCGCGCAGCTTGGGCAACGAGCCTTGCAGCAGCTCCGGGCATTCGGCCGCTTGAGCCAATCCACTAAACGCTACCAGTAACGCAGGAACTGCAAGCCAGCGCATCAGCATGTCGGTGCATCCTTAGAAATCGTCAAGACCGAAGTTACTCGCCCTCACATCCTGCTAGCAAGCACCCATGCCCAGTTGCATCAACGCCAGCCCGCCCTGATGCCAGCCCCACCACGACAGGGCGAGCAGCAAGGCGCAGACAGCGACGACAGCGATCCGCGGCCAGAGACTGTTCATATCGCACTCATTTGTGTTTGCAGGCGTGCCACCGGCTGCTCACGCACCGGCCAGTTCAGGGCGGCGGCCAACAGGCTCAAGAGAATCGCCACTTGCCAGATCAAGTCATAGCTCCCCGTTCGGTCGTACACCACCCCGCCCAACCAGCCGCCGAGGAACGATCCGAGCTGGTGAAACAGGAAAACAATCCCACCGAGCATGGACAGGTTTCGTACGCCGAACAAGGTCGCGACGGTGCCGTTGGTCAAGGGCACCGTCGACAGCCACAGGAAGCCCATCGCCATGCCAAACAGGTACGCGGTGGTCGTCGTGACGGGCGCCCACAGGAACAACCCGATCACCACTGCTCGCAGCAGATACAGGCCTGTGAGCAAACGTGGCTTGGACATCCGCCCGCCGAGCCAGCCCGCCGTGTAGGTCCCGAATATATTGAATAACCCGATCAACGCCAGCACCGTCGTGCCGACGCTCGCCGGAAGGTGCTGATCCACCAGATAAGCCGGCAAGTGCACGCCGATGAATACCACCTGAAAACCGCAAACAAAGAAACCGAATGCCAGCAGCCAGAACCCCGAATGGGAACAAGCCTCGTGCAGTGCCTCGGACAGTGTTTGCTCATGGCCGAACACCGGCAGCGGTTTGTCCTTGAGCATGCTCACCAGCGGCACAATCAGCGCCACCAGCAGGCCCAGCACCAGCAATGCCGCGGACCAGCCGAGCCAGCCGATCAACCCCAGCGTACCGGGTAACATGGCGAACTGGCCGAAAGAGCCGGCAGCACTGGCGATGCCCATGCCCATGCTGCGTTTCTCTGGCGGTACTGCGCGGCCGACCACGCCGAGGATCACCGAGAACGAGGTGCCGGACAGACCGATGCCGATCAACAGGCCGGCACTCAGGGACAAGGTCACTGCCGAATCCGACAGGCCCATGAACACCAGGCCCAACGCATACAGGACACCGCCGACCAGCACCACTTTCGCGGCGCCGAAGCGGTCGGCCAGCGCGCCGGTGAAGGGTTGCGCCAGGCCCCAGATCAGGTTCTGCAAGGCAATGGCGAAGGCAAACGTCTGACGCCCCCAGCCGAACTCGGCACTCATCGGCGACAGAAACAGCCCGAAGCCGTGCCTTACCCCCAAGGACAACGCGAGAATCAGCGCACTCCCCAACAAAACCCAACCACACGTACGCCACATCGATGTCATTCTTATTCTCCGGTAGCGGGTATATACCCGCTTAAGATCGGAAAAACCGGCATCAGGCCAGTTCGTCCAGCAGTCGCAGCAAGGTTTCACGTTTCTCGGCACCCAAGCGGTCAATCAACCGCTGTTGCGCCGCTTCCCACGCGGGCAAGGCCGCTTTCAGGCGTTCAACACCGGCCTCGGTGAGCATGACGATGCGGTTACGCATGTCTTCGCCCTCGACCAGCATCAACAAGCCTTCACCTTCCAGCACCCGCAGATTGCGCCCCAAGGTGCTGCGATCCAGCCCCATGGCCTCGGCCAACGTGGAAATACTCGGTTTATCCAGACGCTGCAGATTACACAGCAGAGAATACTGGGCAACGTTGATCCCGAAGCCGTCGAGAGCGCCGTCGTAGTGCCTGCTGACGCCACGGGCGGCGCGACGCAGGTTGATGCATAAACATTGGGAGTCGAGCATGGTGCGTGTATATACCCGCGGTTGTGTTAAATCAAGTTACATGATGTGGGAAGTTCAGGCGATCGCCAATCCCACCAGCACCGCGACCTCAAGGATTTCCAGCAACGCCCCCGCCGTATCGCCCGTCGAGCCGCCCAATCGGCGCAGCATCACTTGCCGCAGCCAGACAAACACCAGCGCCGCCAGCACGACGGCCAACACGCCGCTGAGACCGGCAATCAAAACACACGCCAACGCACTCACCGCCAACACCTGCTTGCCCGCCAGACGTGGCAGATGATCGGCCAGCGCTTGCCCCAACCCGCCGGCACGCACATAAGGCGTGGTCAGGAACAAGCCCAGCATCGCGCTGCGCCCGATCAACGGAACGATGATCAGGACAACGGCGTGTTGCTGCTCGATCAATGCCAGTAACGCGGCGAATTTGAGCAGCAACACCAGCACCAGCGTCACGACCGCAATCGGCCCGCTGCGCGGGTCCTTCATGATCGTCAACGTGCGCTCGCGGTCGCCGAACCCACCGAGCCACGCATCGGCGCTGTCGGCCAGGCCGTCCAGGTGCAACGCGCCGCTGAGCAATACCCAAGCCGTCAGCAACAGCGCGGCGTGAAGCAACAACGGAGTGCCGAGCAACAGCCAGTTGAACGCCCACAAAATCCCGCCAAACAGCAGGCCGACCAGCGGATAAAACAGCAGCGACCGCCCCAATTCCTGTGGTTCCGGCATGCCCGGCAGACGAATCGGCAGACTGCTCAAAAATTGCAGGGCGATCCAGAATGGCAACATGGTCAGAGCGCTTCCTTTAACAACACGCCGGATTCGACCGTCAGCGAAAACAACGCGCCATGCCCGACTTCGACGTTGAGCAACTGCTCACGGGGCAATCCCCGCGCCTGAGCCAGCAACAAGCGCATGACTCCGCCGTGACTGATCAGCAACACCCGCTCGCCTGCGTAGGTAGCGTGCAAGCGCTCAACGGCCGCCAACACCCGCGTTGAAAAATCCACCACCGGTTCACCCTGAGGCGGCGTAAACGAATAAGGGTCGGCCCAGAACAATCCCAACGCCTCGGCATCGGTTTCCATCAGCACGGCGGCGCTCTGCCCTTCCCAGGCGCCGAAGTGCAGCTCTTGCAGGTCTTTATCCAGCTGCACCGGCAAACCCAGCTGTTCGCCGAGTTCTTCGGCGAACCGCGCGCACCGCTGCAGTGGCGAGCTGACCAAGCGATCCCAAGGCCCCTGCTCGACCACCGCCGCGCGCATCTGCGCCCAGCCCTTTTCAGTCAACGCATCGTCAAGGCTGCCGCGCAAACCGCCACCGAGTTCGGTTTCGCCGTGGCGCAACAAGTCCAGGTACAAAGTCATGCCGGACGGTCCGCCACAGCGGCCTCGGCGAACGTCGCCATCTGCCCGTGAAGGTCGCACGCCAGACGCAATAACGGCACGGCTAACGCCGCACCACTGCCCTCGCCCAAACGCAGGCCGAGGTCGAGTAGCGGTTCGGCGTTCAGGGTTTCCAGTACATGACGATGACCCGGCTCGGCGCCGCGATGACCGAACAACAGCCACTGACGGCATTCAGGGTTCAAGCGCACCGCCACCAACGCCGCAACGCTGCAAATGAAACCGTCCACCAGCACCGCGACGCCTTCCTGGGCACACGCCAGATACGCGCCGACCAGTGCCGCGATTTCAAAACCGCCGAGGTTGAACAGGGTTTGCAGCGCATCGCCACGCTGAGCGCTGTGCAATGTCAACGCGCGCTCGATAACCTGGGCTTTATGACTGACACCCGCTGCGTTCAAACCCGTGCCCGGCCCGGCCAGATGCACCACCGGGCAATCGAGCAAGGCACAGGCCAATGCGCTGGCCGCGGTGGTGTTGCCGATGCCCATCTCGCCACCGATAAACAACTGCGCACCCGCCGCGATGGCGCGCTGCACGCTGTCGCGGCCGGCCTGCAAAGCGAGCTCGCCTTGAGCCGGCGTCATCGCCGAACCGTCGACGAAATTCGCCGTGCCCAGGCCGATGTTCAAGTGACGCACACCCGGCAAATTCAGCGACGGCGTCACCGTGCCGAGGTCGACAACTTCCAGGGATGCCCCGAGTTGTCGCGCCAACACGCTGATCGCCGCCCCACCGCTGACGAAGTTGTGCAGCATCTGCCCGGTGACTTCCTGGGGAAATGCCGACACCCCTTCTGCGACAACGCCATGATCGCCGGCAAAAATCGCGATCCACAGTTGATCGAGACTCGGTTTGACCTGCCCCTGCATCCCGGCCAATTGCACGGCCACCGACTCAAGCCGACCGAGGGAGCCGGCCGGTTTGGTCAGCTGCTGTTGACGGGCCTGCGCTTGCTCGACCGCTTGAGCATCGATCGGTTTGCAGGGGTTCAGCCACCAGGATTGAGTCATAACGCAGTTCCTTTCAAAGTCAGGGGCAGACCGGCGACGGTCAGGACGACGCGCTGACAGCGCTCGGCCAACGCTTGATGCAGCCAACCGGCTTCATCGACATAGCGGCGAGTCAATTCGCCCAGCGGCACGACACCCATTCCGGTCTCGTTGCTGACAAAAATAATTTCACCCGGCAACGACGCCAGGCAGTCCAGCAATGCATCACGTTCGGCTGACAGCCGCTCGGTGTCGTCGAGCATCAGCAGATTAGTCATCCACAACGTCAGGCAATCCACCAGCAGGCAACGATCGGGGCTGGCGGTTTCGCGCAGGACGCGGGCGAGTTCCACCGGTTCTTCGATCAACGCCCATTCGGCTGGACGACGGGCGCGGTGATGGGCGACCCGCTCGTTCATTTCACCGTCGAGCGGTTGGCTGGTGGCGATGTAAGTCACCGCCAGAGCACTGTCGGAGGCGAGTTTTTCGGCCAGGCGACTTTTACCGGAACGGGCGCCGCCGAGGATCAGTTGGAGCATGGTCATTTACCTTTAAATGGCGGCGTTGCGACTGGCCTCATCGCGAGCAGGCTCACTCCTACAGTGGGTCGATGGCGAACACAAAGTTTATGTTCACTGGCGATCCGCTGTAGGAGTGAGCCTGCTCGCGATGAATTCACCTCAAATCCCGCAGAGTTGACGCAACAACCCGGTATCCAGATGTTTTTCCACCAGATCCGCCAGCCGCTCGATATCGCGCTCACGCAACGCGTGATAATCCACTTCCTGCACTACCTGCAAACCTGCCCAGCGCAACAGGGCACTGCACGCTGCGGGCGATTCAAACAGCCCATGCAGATAGGTGCCGAAAATCTGCCCATCCACGCTTTGCGCGCCATCGCAGCGACCATCGTCCAGTAGCACAGCGGCGTTTTCCAACGCCGGCCCGGTGGTCACGCCGGCATGAATTTCATAGCCGCTGACCGGCGCGTCTTCGAGCGCCAGACGCCCGCGCACATTGCGCAATTGCTTCTCTTCTTCGAGCTGTGTTTCGAACGCCAACAAACCCAAACCGGCGCTGGAACCCGGTGCGCCTTCGAGGCCCAGCGGGTCGTGTAGCTGCTCGCCGAGCATTTGCAGACCGCCGCAAATCCCCAGCACTTTGCCGCCATAACGCAGATGACGACTGATCGCAGTGTCCCAGCCATTGGCGCGCAGATATGCGAGGTCACTGCGCACGCTCTTCGAACCGGGAAGAATAATCAGGTCCGCCGGCGGAATCGCCTGACCGGGGCCGACAAATTGCAGATCCACCTGCGGATGCAAGCGCAGCGGATCGAAATCGGTGTGGTTGCTGATGCGCGGCAGCACCGGCACCAGCACTTTTAGCACCTGGTCGGCCTTGTCGGTCTGACGCTGATCGATGCCGTCCTCCGCTTCCAGGTGCAGGTCCATCACGTAAGGCAGAACGCCGATCACCGGTTTGCCGGTGCGCGCTTCCAGCCAGTCAAGACCCGGTTGCAGCAAAGCGATATCGCCGCGAAATCGGTTGATGATGAAGCCTTTGACCCGCGCCTGCTCGCTGGGCGACAGCAGTTCCAGCGTACCCACCAGATGCGCGAAAACCCCGCCGCGATTGATGTCGGCGATCAGCACCACCGGGCAATCCACCGCCTCGGCAAAGCCCATGTTGGCGATATCTCCGGCACGCAGATTGATCTCGGCCGGCGAACCCGCGCCTTCGACCATGACCACTGGATACGCCGCGCTCAGCCGTTCATGTGAGGCCAGCACTGCTTGCATGGCGATGGCTTTGTAGTCGTGATACGCGACCGCGTTCATTGTGGTGACCGCGCGACCATGGATGATCACTTGGGCGCCGGTGTCGCTGTTGGGTTTGAGCAGCACCGGGTTCATGTCGGTGTGCGGCTCAAGGTTGGCGGCCTGGGCCTGCACCGCTTGCGCACGACCGATCTCGCCACCGTCGGCGGTCACGGCACTGTTGAGCGCCATGTTCTGCGGCTTGAACGGCACGACGCTGACGCCCTGACGCGTGACCCAGCGGCACAACGCCGTCACCAGCGTGCTTTTACCGGCGTCGGAAGTGGTGCCTTGCACCATCAACGTAGTCATTGGGTTTCCTTGGCGTAGGCTTCGAGCGCTTGCGCGAGACGTGTCCAGTCGGCTTCATCGTCGGGCAGGCCGAAACGCAGGCTACTGTTGTGCGTGAACAACCGCAGCAGAATGCCGCGCCGGGCCATGAACTCATGCAGGGCTTCGGCGCGTTCGGTGATCAGCCATTGAAACAAGGCGCAGCCGCCCTGTGGCTTGAAGCCGTGCTGTTCAAGCAGCAGCGCCAGACGCTCGCTGGCTTCATCAGTGCGAACCCGTTGCCGGGCATGCCCTTCGGTATCCAGCAGACAGGCCTGCCCCAGCACCCGCGTCGGCCCGCTGACCGCCCACGGCCCCACTTGCTCGGCCAGCAACTTGAGCAACTTGCGCTCGGCCAGCACGAAACCCAGGCGCACACCGGCCAGGCCGAAAAACTTGCCGAAGGAACGCAGCACGATCAACCCGACCTGATTGGCAAAAGGTGCCAGGCTCAGCTGCGGTGAGTTGTCCATGAACGCCTCGTCCACCACCAGCCAGCCACCGCGCTGCGCCAGCCGCGAGTGCCAGTCGAGCAGACGACTCGGCGTCAGGCTCAGGCCGGTTGGGTTGTTCGGGTTGACCACCACCAACACGTCGAGGCTGTCGAGAAAGAAGTCGACTTCCTGCTCCAGCACTTCACGCACGATGTAGCCATTACGGCGCCACGCTTCAGCGTGTTCGGCGTAACACGGCGAGAGCACGCCGACCTTGCCGACCCTGCGCAAACGCGGCAGCAACTGGATCGCCATTTGCGAGCCGGCCACCGGCAGCACCTGAGCGGCGCCGTAATAATCACAGGCCGCCTGCTCCAGACCGTCATCGGTTTCCGGCAAACGCGCCCAAGCCCGCAACGGGATCTCCGGGACCGGAAACGGCCAGGGCGCGAGGCCGCTGGACAGGTCGAGCCAATCGGCTTCGGCGATGCCGTAATCGAGCGCCGCCTTGCGTAACCGACCACCGTGTTCAAGCATAGAATTCAGCCCCCACGCAGAGGATCAGCAACCATAACCATACCCCGCGCTGGACCAATTGCCAGCCACGGTCGATGGAGTCAGCGTCCGCCGGCACGCCTTCGCCCAGTTGTGGACGCTGATGCAGCTCACCGTGATAAATCGCCGCTCCGCCCAACTCGACACCGAGCGCGCCGGCACCGGCCGCCATCACTGGGCCGGCATTCGGGCTGTCCCAGGTCGGACCTTGGGTACGCCAGCATTTCAGCGCCAGTCGGGTTTTGCCCAGCAGCGCGTAGGTCAATGCCACCAAGCGTGCAGGAATGTAGTTGAGGACGTCGTCGATCTTTGCCGCCGCCCAGCCGAAACGCTCGAAACGTTCGTTGCGGTAACCCCACATCGCATCCAGCGTATTGCTCAAACGGTAGAGCACCACACCGGGCGCACCGGCGACAGCAAACCAGAACAACGCGGCAAATACTGCGTCGCTGCCGTTCTCCAATACGGATTCTGTGGCGGCGCGGGCGACTTCGGTTTTATCCAGTTCGCTGGTCTGGCGGCTGACCAGATAACTGACACGTTTGCGCGCCTCGTCCAGATCATCGCTGCGCAGTGCCTTGGCCACCGGCTCGACGTGTTCACCGAGGCTGCGCATGCCGAGGGCGCAATAGAGCACGAGAATCTCGACGATCCAGCCGACATAGGGCGCCCAGGAAAACGCCGTGGCCAGCAGGGTCAGCGGCAACACCGCAATCACCCAGGCAGTGACGCCATGACTGCGCCAGCCGCGGCCACCGCCATTGAAACGTTGCTCGATACGGTCGGCAAAACGGCCGAACGCCACCAGCGGATGCCAGCGTTTGGGTTCACCCAGCAGCGCATCCAGCGCAACCGCAGCGACACTCAATAACGCCACACTCATTGACTCACTCCCCAATAATTTTCATACAGCAATTCACTGAGCGGACGCGCCTGCGCCCAGCCTTCGAGTACCAGCATCGGTGCCGGATAGAATTCCTTGACCGGGCCGAGGCAAAGAACGGCCAAGGGCTTGGCTCCGGCCGGCAAACCCAACAGGTCCGCCAGCGCTTGCGGTTCGAACAGCGAGACCCAGCCCATGCCGAGCCCTTCAGCGCGGGAGGCCAGCCAGAGGTTCTGGATCGCGCAGGACAACGAGGCCATGTCCATTTCCGGCAAGGTGCGACGGCCGAAGATGTGACGCTCGCGATCGTCCATCAGCGCCGCGACCAGCACTTCGGCGCAGTCGTTGATGCCTTCGACTTTCAGCTTCATGAATTCGTCGGTGCGCTCGCCGAGGGCTTCGGCGGTGCGGATGCGCTCTTCTTCCACCAGTGACTGGATCTTGCCGCGCAGGGCTCGATCACTGATGCGGATGAACCGCCAAGGCTGCATCAGGCCGACACTCGGCGCCTGATGCGCGGCTTCGAGCAGGCGTCGCAGTAACTCGGGCTCGACGGTGCCGCCGCTGAAATGACGCATGTCGCGGCGTTCGCCGATGGCTCGGTAGACCGCCGCGCGCTCAGCTTCGCTGAACGCTAGATCATCTGGGTTCATGGCTTGAACAACGCCGCCATCGCTTGGGGATTGGAAGGGAAATAAAAGTGCACGTAGGACGCGGTCATCCGCCCTTCACGATAAACCGCCTCCGCCCCTCGCCCACCGTTCGGGCTCAGGCCACGAGCGATGGGCTCAAGTTCGGTGCTGGTCAGAGAATGGTGATAGGTGTGTCCGCGCAACGAACCTTCCGGTAACTCGACCGCCTGCAACGCCAGCGCGGCCAGACGCTTTTGCATCACCGCATCGCCGGCCAGCAAGCCGACCAGTTCAGCGCGAGTGCCCTCGACATCGGTCAACGAATCGAGCAGATACAGCATGCCGCCACACTCGGCCAACAACGGTTTCCCCGCTGCATGGTGAGCGCGGATTGCGGCCAGCATCGTAGTGTTCTGTGACAGCGCCATATGATGCAATTCAGGATAACCACCCGGCAGATAAAGACTGTCTGCCTGCGGCAATTGCGTGTCACGGATCGGCGAGAAAAACGACAACTCAGCGCCCATGGCCCGCAGCAAATCCAGGCTGGCGCCGTAGGTGAAGGCAAACGCTTCGTCACGGGCCACGGCAATTCGCACACCGGCCAGCAAAGGCTCGGCAGCGATCACATCTGGCGCGGCGAATTCCACCGCCGGTGGCAGCGCGACCTCGCAACTGCTGGCCAGTGCGTCAGCCGCTGCATCGAGGCGCAGATCGATATCGTTCAACTCACTGGCCTGAACCAGCCCGAGGTGTCGACTCGGCAATTCGATCCCGGTTTCCCGGGACAAGGCGCCGTACCAGCGCAAACCTTCAGTGAGACTGCCTTCCAGTAATTGCGCGTGACGTAGAGTGCCGACGCGGTTGGCCAGCACACCGGCAAACGGCAAGTCCGGCTGATAGCGCGCCAACCCCAGGGCCAGTGCGCCAAAAGTCTGGGCCATGGCAGTGCCGTCGATCACTCCGAGCACCGGCACACCGAAATGTCGCGCCAGATCAGCACTGGACGGCGTGCCGTCGAACAGGCCCATGACGCCTTCGATGAGGATCAGGTCGGCTTCGCCAGCGGCCTCCCACAACAGTCGACGACTTTCCTGCTCGCCGACCATCCACATGTCCAATTGATAAACCGGTGCACCGCTGGCGCGCTCGAGAATCATCGGGTCGAGGAAGTCCGGGCCGCACTTGAACACGCGAACCTTGCGCCCCTGATTGCGATGCAAACGGGCCAGCGCGGCGGTGACGGTGGTCTTGCCCTGACCGGAGGCCGGCGCGGCAATCAGTACCGCCGGGCAATGACGTGGTTGATTCACAGCTCGACGCCTTTTTGCGCTTTGATCCCGGCCTGGAACGCGTGCTTGATCACGCCCATTTCGGTGACGGTGTCGGCCAGTTCGATCATCTCCGGCTTGGCGCCGCGACCGGTCACCACCACGTGCTGCATCGGCGGACGGGCCTGCAAGTCGCTGAGCACTTGATCGAGATCCAGATAACCGTGCTTGAGCGCAATGTTCAATTCATCCAGCACCACCAGGCCGATCGACGGATCACGCAGCAATTCGCACGACACCGCCCACGCAGCTTCAGCGGCCGCGATGTCGCGCTGGCGATCCTGGGTTTCCCAGGTGAAGCCCTCGCCCATCACATGAAAACGCACCTGCTCCGGGAAGCGCCGGAAGAACAGTTCTTCGCCCGTGCTGCTGCGCCCCTTGATGAACTGCACCACGCCACATTGCATGCCGTGGCCCATGGACCGGGCGAGCATGCCGAAGGCCGAGCTGCTTTTGCCTTTGCCGTTGCCGGTCAGCACCAGCAGCAGGCCGCATTCATTCGGGGAGTTGGCGATGCGTTCGTCGATCACGGCTTTTTTGCGCTGCATGCGCGCCAGATGGCGTTCGTCACGATCGGGGGTATCAGTCATGGGGGAGCTCTCCGTTGAGGCTGGATAACGGCGGGCAGGCACAAGAATAGACGGCAAGAAGCCTGGCATCGCCCACCGTGATGCCGCTGGATGGATCAGGCCGGTCTCCGGGCTCATGAGCGGCACTGGGCCCGACTGCGCGCCTTCCCATGTCGATATCGACACAGTGGCTAGGGCCTGTCATCAGCTTTTTCCTATACCGCGCCGGGTCTGCTGTGGCGCAGGGCAAGGCGCGAGGAGCGTGGTTTGGTCGTTCCAAACAAGCTCCGAGCAACGCCGCCCTGCGCCACAGCAGGCCCGGCCCTTCGGGTTGTGTCTGAAAGCGGACCAGACTGCGTTGCAGTCCTTGGCAAGGGAACAACCATTGCCAGCGGACTGCGCCTTGCCTGGTCCGCTTTCAGACCTCAACGCGGTATAGGAAAAAGCTGATGACAGGCCCTCGCGCAGCCTTCACTCATTTACCGTTGCGGGGGCAGCGCCGGGATCATGGCTCTTCGTCGCTTGAAGAGCGTCACTCACCGGCTTCCCTGTTTCACTCTGTCGACCAAGGTCACAGAGCACCTGAAACAAGCCGCGAAGGTTAGAGGGTTGGGGATGGAGCGTCAATTGAAGACGGGCAGCCTGCGAGCGAATAACTGCCGTCGATCAATTATCTGACGCCAATCTTGTGCCACACTCTCAGCAGTGATATCAAAGAGCCACAATCTCACAACACAATAACAAGGGTGAGCCACATGCAAGGCATGATCATCAGCAATCCGAAGCTGGAATTCCTGCGCCCGGTGCTGGAACGCTGGTTTGACTGTATCGACCGCTACAACGCCGTGCGCGGCGATAACGACACGCCTTACTGGTTCGACGAAAAGGCCAACCTGGGCCTGCTTTCCGTCGCGGCGTGGATGGCGGAAATGGTGACGCTGCAACAAACACCGACCCGTAAACAGACCGAAGAAGGCGAACGCAATGGCCGCGCCGATCTGTTTATCGCGGCCAGCGAAGAACGCGCTTACGTGCAAGCGACCCAGCGCTGGCCACGCGTCAACAGCCTGAACCTGACTCAAGCATTGCAGGACATCACCAGCGACGCCAAGCGCATCAGCTACGCCAGCGACCTGAAACTCGGCTGCCTGTTTGTCGCGCCGCAAAAAGCCCAACAAAGCGCCACCCCGGAAGAACTCCAGGACATGGTCGACGACCTGCAAAAGGAACACACCTGCGCGGTGGCCTGGTACTTCCCTTATGCCTATCGCAAATTGCGCAACGAAGCCGGCAACTATCACCCCGGCATTGCCGTGCTGTTCAAGGAAGCACGCGGCTGACCAGTTGAACCATCGATCACCTGCGCTTCTCTATTGATTAGGTCAATGCATTCATAGGGAAGGTCAGCATGCGCAAGCCCCAGCTCGCTCTCGTCATCGTGCTCGCCGGAGGGCTTGCAGCCTGTGGTGAAACCGCCAGGCTGCAAGTCTCCGACGGCATCGGCCCGTCACCCAAGCTGCCAGAACCGAACAAAACCCTGATCCCGACGGTGAACATCGCCCCGGCGATCGGCTGGCCGGACGGCACGAAACCCATCGCCGCGACAGGGACTCAGGTCGCGGCTTTTGCCGAAGGTCTCGATCACCCGCGCTGGCTCTATGTGTTACCCAACGGCGACGTGCTGGTGGCCGAAACCAACGCACCACCCAAACCCGAAGACGGCAAAGGCGTTCGTGGCTGGGTCATGGGCAAAGTCATGGGCCGTGCCGGCGCCAAAGTAACGAGCCCGAACCGCATCACGCTGCTGCGGGACAAGGACCACGACGGCATCGCCGAAACCCGCACGGTGTTCCTGGAAAACCTCAACTCGCCCTTCGGCATGACCCTGGTCGGCAACGACCTGTACGTCGCCGACACGGACCGCTTGCTGCGCTTCCACTATGAAAACGGCGAGACGGCGATCAAGTCACAGCCGATGAAGGTGATCGACTTGCCGGGCGGTACGCTGAATCACCACTGGACCAAAAACGTTATCGCCAGCAAGGACGGCAGCAAGCTGTACGTCACCGTGGGCTCCAACAGCAACGTGGCCGAAAACGGCATGGACAAAGAAGAAGGTCGAGCGGCGATCTGGGAAGTGGATCGCGCTACCGGCAACCATCGGATCTTCGCCTCCGGGATTCGCAATCCAAACGGCCTGGCCTGGGAACCTCGCAGCGGCGCATTGTGGACGGCGGTCAACGAGCGCGACGAAATCGGCAGCGATCTGGTGCCGGACTACATCACTTCAGTGAAGGACGGCGGGTTCTACGGCTGGCCTTACAGTTATTACGGTCAGCACGTCGACATCCGCGTCGAGCCGCAAAACCCTGAGCTGGTGGCCAAGGCCATTGCGCCGGACTACGCGGTCGGGCCGCATACCGCATCGTTGGGCCTGACGTTTGCTGAAGGCAACAGACTGCCGGCGCAGTTCAAGGAAGGCGCTTTCATCGGCCAGCACGGCTCTTGGAACCGTAAACCGCACAGTGGCTACAAAGTGATTTTTGTACCGTTCAGCGCAGGGAAACCGATCGGGCAGCCGATTGATGTGCTCACCGGTTTCCTCAACAGCGAGGAAAAAGCCATGGGCCGGCCGGTGGGCGTGGTGATTGATCAGCAGGGTGATTTGTTGGTGGCGGATGATGTGGGCAACAAGGTGTGGCGCGTGTCGGCGGCCAAGTAAGCGCCTAGCGTTTGCGGCACAGGGTCAATCCATCGCCCAACGGCAACAACGACAGGTCCACACGCGAGTCATCCTTCAAGGCGCGATTGAGTGCCTGGATGGCTCGGGTGTCTTCGCTCTCGGGATTGTCCTCAAGCACCCGGCCACTCCACAGCGTGTTATCAAACACCGCCAGACCGCCGACGCGCAGCAGACGCAATGCGTGCTCCAGATAGCGTGGGTAGTTGGCCTTGTCGGCATCGATGAAGATCAGGTCGAATGGCTCTCCTTGATCCAACTGGGCCAGGGTTTCCAGCGCGGGCGCCAGACGCAGATCGATCCGCTCGGCAAGCCCCGCTTCCTGCCAGTAACGCTGCGCAGTGGCGTTGTAGTCACCGGGAATGTCACAGCAGATCAGCGAACCGTCATCCGGCAATGCAGCCGCCATGCACAACGCGCTGTAACCGGTAAAGGTGCCCACTTCCAGCAGACGCTTGGCGCCGGTGAGTTTCACCAATAGCGCGAGGAACTGACCTTGCTCGGGCGCCACTTGCCAGCGAGCCATGGGCAGCGCCTGGGTTTCGTCACGCAAACGCTTGAGCAACGGCGTTTCGCGCAGGGAAACGTCGAGCAGGTATTGATACAGGGAATCGTCGAGATTGAGTGTGCGAGCGGTCATGACAACCTCTGCCATTTAGGGATTGCGTGCCAAGTGCTCAGGTTGCAAGACGCGCTTGGCGCTCAGATAGGCTTTCTGCCAGTAAGCTTTGGACAAGCTGTCGAGCTTCACCGTGCCGCCGGTGGCGGGCGCATGGACGAAGCGACCTTCGCCGACGTAGATCCCGGCGTGACTGACCTGAGAACCGCCATTGGTGGCGAAGAAGATCAGGTCGCCGGTTTGCAGACCTTCCTTGCCCACACTGGCCGCCTGCATGCTGATCATCTCGCGCGTGGTACGCGGCAGGGAAATGCCGGCGACGTCACGGTAGACATAGCCAATCAGCCCGCTGCAATCGAAACCCGAATCCGGCGTGTTGCCACCCCAGCGATACGGCGTGCCCACCAGGCCGAGCGCGCGGAACAATACGTCTTCTGCCTCAGGGGAGAATGGTTGGGAGGAACTGAAAACAATGGGCGCGCGAACCACCGGCGCAGGGGGCGGTGTACGGCTGGCGCAGGCGCTGAGCAGCGCTGCGAAAAACATGATTGCGAGGCGGGCCGACATCGACATATGCAGAGCATCCTGATCTGGCTGCGGCTTTTTCTGCAGGGGGCGCAGAAAAGAAAACCGCCTGCGCAGGACGCAGGCGGTTTGCCATCAATAATAGATCAGGATTCTAGCTGCTACGCGGCAAACTTCAAGTAAGACTTTAAGTTCACCTTACAAATAGTCCGCTTACTTGCGAGCCGTGACGATCGTAGGGGTCGCAGCCGGTGCCATCGCGAGTGCACGCTTGGCTTCGATGAAGGTTTTGCTCCAGTAGCTGTCGCCCAGGCTATCGATCCGGACACCACCACTGCGGCGGCTGCTGGAATGGATGAACTGGTTGTCACCCAGGTAGATCCCGGCGTGACTGACGCGACCGCGACGGCCATTGGTGGCGAAAAACAGCAAGTCGCCCGGCTCCAGTTTGCCGCGAGAAACCAGCGGAGCGTCGACGTTGATCATTTCGCGGGTGGAGCGTGGCAGGTTCAGGCCGGCTTCTTCCCGAAACAGGTAACCGATGAAGCCGCTGCAATCAAAGCCAGCTTCGGAGGTGCCGCCGAAACGGTAACGGGTACCGATCAGGGACATGCCGCGTTCGAGGATGCTGTCGGCCAGAACCGGAAGCTGGTACGACTTGCCGCCGGCGAAGTCTGCCAGTTCTTTTTCGGTGGCCGCTTCTTCCTGTTCCAGCGCTTGCTGGTAAAGAACGGAAGATTGGGCGGTAGCAGAATTTTTAGCCTGCTGTTGTTGCTCTTGCTGGGACACTGGAGAGTGGGCAGCGCAACCGAACAACAGGGTGACGAGTGCGAGGGGCACGAGGGGTGCAAAGCGATTTAGCATGGGCACGACCGTGGCTGATAGTTCTAAAGAAGCCGAGACTATGCCTACTATCATCCTCATTTGCAAATTCAATCGAACTTTATGTGACTTCTTGGTTTCGCGTTTACATCTAAGCGCTTAAGCCCGTTTTAGACACTCGCGCAGCCTGCAACCCTGTAGGAAAGCGGTTTTTCTGGCGCCTGAAATATGCCAAAACCCGCTACAGGCCTTGGTTTTACCAGCCCAGGGTTTCTTTCAGGAAGGGGATCGTCAGCTTGCGCTGAGCTTGAAGGGAGGCCTGATCGAGACGCTCAAGCAGCTCGAAAAGTGCACTCATGCTGCGCGTACCGCGGGTCAAAATAAAATGCCCGACTTCATCGGTCAGGTGCAGACCGCGACGAGATGCGCGCAGTTGCAAGGCACGCAATTTGTCTTCGTCGGAGAGCGGACGCATCTGAAAGATCAGTGCCAATGTCAGACGGGATTTGAGGTCCGCCAGCTTCACCGGCAGTTCACGAGGTGATGTAGACGCGGCAATCAGCAGGCGTCGACCGCTGTCACGCAGACGGTTGAACAGATGGAACAGCGCCTCTTCCCAATCCGCCCGACCGGCCACCGCCTGCAAATCATCCAGGCAGACCAGCTCGTACTGTTCGAGGTTGTCGAGAATGGCGATGCCGCGATCAAGCAGTTCGGCCAACGGCAAATACACCGCTGGCTCCCCCAGTTGCTCGAAGCGCAGGCAGGCCGCCTGCAACAAGTGCGTACGCCCTACCCCGTCCTTGCCCCAGAGATAAATCAGGCTTTCGGTCCACCCGGCGTCGGCTTCGCATAGCCGCTCGACATAGCCGAGTGCAGCGGCATTGGCGCCTGGATAGTAATTGATAAAGGTAGCGTCATCACGCAGACGCACACCTAGGGGCAGCTGAATCGGTTTCATGCTGACTGAACAGTTCCAAAGGAACCGTTAGTGGCCTCTGTGTAAAGTTTGCGAAGTTTATACCCGTGAGGCGGGTCGCACAATGCGACAGACCACAAGCAAAATCAAAGGTTTGCGTTAACACACTGGTTTTATGGCAGTTTCTTTGGCGGCGCATGTGACAGCCGCACGAGGGATTCGGGCCAACCTGGCATGGAACCAGGCTGCCCGTTACCAACCCTCAACAGATCTTAGCGCTCAGGCTAGTCGGCACCGCTGTACATATCCGAATCTTTATACAAATCATGCACATGGCGCACCAGCACCATAATAACCGCCGCCACCGGCAGCGCCAGCAACACGCCGGTAAATCCGAACAGCTCGCCCCCCGCCAGAATCGCGAAGATCACCGCTACCGGGTGTAGACCGATCTTGTCCCCCACCAACAATGGCGTCAGCACCATGCCTTCCAGCGCCTGCCCCACCATGAACACCACGACGATTCCGATCATGGGATACAGATCGCCACCGAACTGGAACAGACCGGCAATCAAGGCCGCGCCGATCCCGATGACAAATCCCATGTACGGAACAATCGCCGCCAGACCGGCAATCAAACCGATCAACAGCCCCAGCTCCAGCCCTACCAACATCAGGCCCGCCGCGTAGATCACACCCAACGCCACCATCACCAGCAACTGTCCGCGCACGAATGCACCCAGCACTTCATGGCATTCACCCGCCAGGATCACGGCGCGCTCTTCGCGGTCACGGGGCAGCAGGCCGCGGATCTTGGCCATCATCAGGTCCCAGTCCCGCAGCAAATAGAAGACCACCACCGGGATCAGCACCAGATTCGCCAACCAACCGATCAGCGCCAGCCCGGACGCCGTCGCCTGACTCAGTACGATCCCGACAATGTCAGTGGTCTGGCCCATGTGCTCGCTGATTGCTGCCTTGAGCTTGTCGAACTTCCAGAAGTTATCCGAGAGCCCGAATTTCGATTGCGCCCACGGCAGTGCGGTGTGCTGCAACCAGTCGAGCATCTGCGGCGCCAATTCGTACAAGCGAAACAGCTGCTTGGCGAGCATCGGCACCAACACCAGCAGCAAGGTCGTGAAGATCAGGGTGAACAGCGCAAACACTGCCACCACGCCCCAGGTCCGAGACAGACCGGCCTTCTCCAGCCGATCCACCAATGGATCGAACAGATAAGCCAACAGCAGCGCCACCAGAAATGGCGTCAGGATCGGATGCAACAGCCAGATAAACGCGCAGAGTAGGATCACCCCACCCAACCAAAACCAACGCCGCGTATCGGCCATGTACAACTCCCTATGCATCTATATAAAGAAAGAAAACCTTACCAACGGAATCGCAGCTGCGGCACATGTGCCGGAGTCGGCGCTACTACCGGTGCCGAACCCTCGGCCGGCTGAGCCGGTGCGACGGGCGCCGGCGCTTCACCGGCCGGAACTTCCTGCAACCTGGCCAGCGCCAATTGCGCCTTCAACTGTTCGGCACTGCCATTGACGCGGTAGAGAATCCGGTCGCCGTCGACACTTTGCAGACGCGCACCAAACGGCTCCAGCAAACGCCCAAGCGCCGCGTAGTGCTCCAGGTTCATGCCCTGCACTTCGAGCAATTGTTCGCCCGAAGCACCCGGCTTGACGACAAAGCGAGGCGCCAGGCGCTCACTGACTGCCAGCATCACCGCATCGGCCACCGCGGCCTGATCCGCGCCCTGCACGCTGCCCGCCTCCTTCTTGTCGCCGAGCCACAAATGCCACTTGGCCTGCCACTGTCCGCCCTCTTCACGGGCATGCACCGCGAGCAAGGCGTCAGCGTTGTAACGCTCCGATACCCCGCGCAGTGGCGCCGCATCCGTACCTTCCAGATTCGGTGCAGTGGCGACAATCTGCTCACTCAGATCGGCCAGCGGCAGGCGCAGCGGCAAACCACGGTGTTGCGCTGCTCGACGCAACGGTGCAGCACTGGCCTGGCCATCGCCGACCAGGCTCGAACCCTCGGTGGAATCGTTCAGCCACCAGCCAAGGATCGAAGGCCGGTTCGCCCCCCACAACGACAGTCCGGCACGGCGCAACGCCTGCTCCGTGGTGGCCGGATCGAAATCGACCTTCAGCACTTCCGGCGGGCCAGCATCAAAGCCGTACTGACTGATGATTTGCTGCGGGTCCTTGCGCAGTGCCGCCAACCCCGGGTTTTGCGCAGCCTTGGGATCACCGGTCAGACGCAACACCAACGTATCCAGCGCTTGCTGGGTCGCTTGATCGCGCACTTCCGGGGTTTGACCACTGACAGGCTGACGCACCTGATACAGGTTTTTGACGGTTTCGGCATGACTCGCCAGGCTGACCAATGACAAACAGCCTGCAAACAAAAATCTGGAAAAAAAACGCATGGAGGATTCCTGACGACAAGAGCGGCTGGAACAGGCCGCGTGAACCGGATTGAGCAAGGCTGTGACCACGCCCCCAAGCAAAACATTCACCTGACCCTGGTAAGTTTTTGCACTGTCATAACGATAGACGGTTAATAGCGATACCTTATACAGCCATGAAGGAGGCGACCAGCACGGGCAATGAAGGTTTTTTTAAGCGGATATGCCCCTGCCGTCGGCCTGAGGATGGCCGCTGCCCCTCAAGCCTGATAAAATCGCGCGCCTTCGCAGACCGGCAACAGCCGGGCACCCTGAAATTCGCGGATGGCAATCGCCTTCGTCATTTTCGGTGGTCCCACTGGACTCGGTCGTTACCCCTGAATCCCCCCTAAAGGCCTGGATCATGAGCAAGCAACCCTCCCTGAGCTACAAGGACGCCGGTGTAGACATCGACGCCGGTGAAGCATTGGTCGAACGCATCAAGAGCGTCGCCAAGCGCACTGCGCGCCCGGAAGTCATGGGCGGCCTGGGCGGTTTTGGCGCCCTCTGCGAAATCCCGGCCGGCTACAAACAGCCCGTGCTGGTTTCCGGCACCGACGGCGTCGGCACCAAGCTGCGCCTGGCACTGAACCTGAACAAGCACGACAGCATCGGCATCGACCTGGTTGCCATGTGCGTGAACGACCTGGTGGTCTGCGGCGCCGAGCCGCTGTTCTTCCTCGACTACTATGCCACCGGCAAACTCAACGTCGAAACCGCGACCCAGGTCGTGACCGGCATTGGCGCTGGCTGTGAATTGTCCGGCTGCTCCCTGGTTGGCGGCGAGACCGCTGAAATGCCTGGCATGTACGAAGGCGAAGACTACGACCTGGCCGGCTTCTGCGTCGGCGTCGTGGAAAAATCCGAAATCATCGACGGTTCCAAAGTCGCTGCCGGCGATGCCCTGCTCGCCCTGCCGTCTTCCGGCCCGCACTCCAACGGCTACTCGCTGATCCGCAAGATCATCGAAGTGTCCGGTGCCGACATCGAAAACATCCAGCTCGACGGCAAACCGCTGACCGACCTGCTGATGGCCCCGACCCGTATCTACGTGAAGCCGCTGCTCAAGCTGATCAAGGAAACCGGCGCCGTCAAAGCCATGGCCCACATCACCGGTGGTGGCCTGCTGGACAACATCCCGCGCGTTCTGCCAAATGGCGCACAAGCCGTGGTTGACGTTGCGAGCTGGACCCGTCCTGCCGTGTTCGACTGGCTGCAAGAGAAAGGCAACGTCGACGAAAACGAAATGCACCGCGTACTGAACTGCGGCGTGGGCATGGTCATCTGCGTTGCTCAAGAGCACGTTGAAACCGCCCTGAACGTCCTGCGCGAAGCCGGCGAGCAGCCTTGGGTCATCGGTCAGATCTCCACCGCTGCCGAAGGCGCGGCTCAGGTTGAACTGAAGAACCTCAAGGCTCATTGATGTCCCAGACCTGTGATGTGGTGGTGCTGTTGTCCGGCACCGGCAGTAACTTGCAGGCCTTGATCGACAGCACGCGGACGGGCGACAGCCCGGCCCGCATCGCTGCGGTGATTTCCAACCGCGCCGACGCCTTCGGCCTGCAACGCGCCAGGGACGCTGGTATCGACACCCGCACCCTGGATCACAAGGCTTTCGAAGGCCGCGAGGCCTTCGATGCCGCGCTGATCGAACTGATCGACGCGTTCAACCCCAAACTCGTGGTACTGGCCGGGTTCATGCGCATTCTCAGCGCTGACTTCGTGCGCCACTACGCGGGTCGCCTGCTCAATATCCATCCCTCGCTGCTACCCAAATACAAAGGGTTACACACGCATCAGCGCGCGCTGGAAGCCGGCGACACCGAGCACGGCTGCTCCGTGCACTTCGTCACCGAGGAACTCGATGGCGGACCACTGGTCGTACAGGCAGTAATACCGGTAGAGTTGCACGATTCGCCGCAGAGTCTGGCGCAGCGAGTTCATACCCAGGAACACCTGATTTACCCGCTGGCTGTACGCTGGTTTGCCGAAGGTCGTTTATCACTCGGCGAGCAAGGTGCTTTACTGGATGGAAAGTTACTCGCGGCCAGCGGCCACTTGATTCGAACCTAGGAGATTTTATGCGTCGCGCCCTGCTCTTCGCTTGCGCTCTGCTCGCACTGCCATTTGCGCAGGCTGCAGAACTTCAACCTTTCTCCGCCAGCTACACCGCTGACTGGAAGCAGTTGCCCATGAGCGGTACCGCTGAACGCAGCCTGACGAAACAAGCCAACGGCGCCTGGAAGCTCAGCTTCAAGGCCTCGATGATGATCGCCAGCCTGACCGAAGAAAGCACCCTGACGCTGGACAAGGACACCATGCTGCCGCAGTCCTACCACTTCGAACGTGGCGGCCTGGGTAAAGCCAAGAAGGCTGACCTGGATTTCGACTGGACCAACAAAATGATCACCGGCACCGATCGCGGTGACCCGGTCAAGATCCCGCTCAACCGCGGCATGGTCGACAAATCCACTTATCAGCTCGCCCTGCAGCACGACGTGGCCGCTGGCAAGAAAAGCATGAGCTATCAGGTCGTCGACGCTGGCGAAGTCGATACCTATGATTTCCGCGTGCTGGGTTCGGAAAAGGTCGACACCAAGGCTGGCCAGATCGATGCAATCAAGGTCGAGCGCGTGCGCGACCCGACGCAAAGCAAGCGCATCACTGTCCTGTGGTTCGCCAAGGATTGGGATTACCTACTGGTTCGTCTGCAACAGGTTGAAACCGACGGCAAGGAGTACAACATCATGCTCCTCGACGGTACGGTCAACGGCAAGGCTGTCAAAGGCAGCTGATCCGGCTCACACAAAAATCCGGAATCCGATAAGGGTTCCGGATTTTTTTTGCCTGCTGAAATTCAGATCCGCGCCAGCGCCTGTGCCAGGTCGGCGCGCAGGTCTTCGACATCCTCAACCCCCACGGACAACCGTACCAACGCATCGCCGATGCCGAGTTGCGCACGAGTCTCCGCAGGGATAGTGGCGTGGGTCATGATCGCCGGGTGCTCGATCAGACTTTCCACCCCGCCAAGGCTCTCGGCCAAGGCAAAGATCCGCACATTCTCGAGAAAGCGCGTGGCACCGGCCAGGTCGCTGTCCAGGTCGAGGGAAATCATCCCGCCGAAACCGCGCATCTGCCGCTGCGCCAGGTCGTGCTGCGGGTGCGACGGCAGGCCCGGATAATAGACGCGCGCCACCTGCGGCTGACGCTCCAGCCATTGCGCCAGATCCAGCGCGTTGTTGCAGTGGCGTTCCATGCGCAGCGCCAGGGTCTTAACACCGCGCAGGGTGAGGAAAGCGTCGAACGGCCCGGCGATCGCGCCGACTGCGTTTTGCAGGAAGCCCAGACGCTCCGCCAGGTCTGCGTTTTGTCCGACCACCGCGATGCCGCCGATCACGTCGGAATGCCCGTTCAGGTACTTGGTGGTCGAGTGCAACACGATGTCGAAGCCCATCTCCAGCGGACGCTGTATCCAGGGGCTGGCAAAGGTGTTGTCGGCGACACAAATGATGCCTCGCTGGCGGCAGATGCGCGCGATGGCAACGAGGTCGGTGAGGCGCAGCAAAGGATTGCTCGGCGTCTCGACCATGACCATCCGAGTGTCGTCCTGCAGCGCCGCTTCGAAAGCCGACAAATCAGTCAGGTCGACAAAGCTGAAGCGATGCCCGGCGCTGCGCCGGCGCACCTTGTCGAACAGGCGGAAAGTACCGCCGTACAGGTCGTTGCCGGAGACGATGTGCGAATCAGCATCGAGCAATTCGAGCACGGTGGAAATCGTCGCCAGCCCGGAAGCGAACGCGAAGGCCCGGGTGCCGCCTTCGAGGTCCGCAACGCAACGCTCCAGCGCAAAGCGCGTCGGGTTGTGCGAGCGCCCGTAGTCGAACCCCTTGTGCACTCCGGGGCTCTGCTGCAAATAAGTGGAGTTGGCGTAAATCGGCGGCATCAGCGCCCCGGTGGTAGGGTCGGGTGTTTGCCCGGCATGGATCACACGGGTGGCGAAGGCACGTGGCACAGCGTTTTCGTCGTGTTGACTCATGTAAGGGATCTCCGTAGGTGAATGAGCATGTCGACTCGAGTAATCAAGCCGTAGAAGCCCGAAGCGTCGGCGATGATCGCCACCAGCCCACGGTCGAGCTCCGCTTGTAGTTCAGCCAGACTGGCGCTTGGAGGCAGGGTTTGCAGCTTGTCGGTCATCGCGCTGGCCACGCTCATGCGAAAGTGCGAAGCATCTTCTTGCATGCCCAGCAGAATGTCGGATTCGTCGATCACGCCGACCAGCCGCTGCCCGCCCTCCAGCACCGGCAGTTGCGAGACATCCGCCAGGCGCATGCGCTGGAACGCAGTGAGCAGCGTATCGTCCGGGCCCACGCTGATCACCCGGCCATCCTCGAAGCGCCGTGAGATCAGGTCGCGCAGATCGCCGTAATGTTTGTACTGCAACAGGCCCTGATCGTTCATCCACTGGTCGTTGTAGACCTTCGACAGATAGCGCGTGCCGGTGTCGCAGACGAAGCTGACAACCCGCTTCGGCTCGGTCTGCTCGCGGCAATAGCGCAGCGCCGCCGCCAGCAGAGTGCCGGTCGAAGAGCCGCCGAGTATGCCTTCGGCGCGCAGCAGTTGGCGGGCATGATCGAAGCTTTCCTCATCGCTTATCGAGTAGGCGTGGCGCACGCTGGACAGGTCGGCAATCGACGGAATGAAGTCCTCGCCGATCCCCTCCACTGCCCAGGAACCGGGCGTGCTCATGGTGCCGCTGCGGCTGTATTCGGCCATCACCGAGCCGACCGGGTCGGCCAGTACCATGACCAGATCCGGTTGCACGCGGCGAAAGAACCGAGTCAGACCGGTCAACGTGCCGGCCGAGCCGACGCCGACGACGATGGCGTCCACATCATGCTGAGTCTGCGCCCAGATCTCCGGCGCGGTGCTGCACTCGTGGGCCAGCGGGTTGGCCGGGTTGTTGAATTGATCGGCGAAGAACGCGTCGGGGATTTCCTGCGCCAGCCGCGCCGCAACGTCCTGGTAGTAATCGGGGTGGCCCTTGCCGACGTCGGAGCGGGTGATGTGCACCTCGGCGCCCATCGCCTTGAGGTGCAAGACCTTCTCGGTGGACATCTTGTCCGGCACCACCAACACCACTCGGTAACCCTTGGCACGGCCGACCAGGGCGAGGCCAAGGCCGGTGTTGCCGGCGGTGGCCTCGACGATGGTGCCGCCGGGGCGCAGGCTGCCATCGCGCTCGGCGGCGTCGATCATCGCCAGGCCGATGCGATCCTTGATTGAGCCGCCGGGGTTCTGCGATTCGAGCTTGAGAAACAGCGTGCACGGGCCGGTATCGAAACGGCTGACGCGCACCAGCGGCGTATTGCCGATCAGTTCGAGTACGGCGGGTCGGGAGTCGGTGGGCATGTCGTCACCTCGCTACGTAAATCAGCACTGGATGGACAGCGACCGGCGTCGAATCATTGCGCGCCAGTCGCGGCAAAGTATCGCTTGGACCATAGGCCGGGATGGCGCCACCCGCAACCTTGCACAGCCAGCCGGTAGCATCGCCGGAACGACAAAGCCGCTCGGTGCTCAGACCGAGAACCGTGCCACCATCGTGTTCAAATCGACCGCCAACCGAGACAGTTCCTGGCTCGCCGCACTGGTTTGATTCGCCCCGGCCGACGTCTGCAACGCAAGATCGCGAATGTTCATCAGGTTGCGATCCACCTCTCGCGCGACAGCCGCTTGCTCCTCCGAGGCACTGGCGATCACCAGGTTGCGTTCATTGATCAGGGTAAACGCCGAGGCGATTTCCTCCAGCGCCGTGCCCGCTGCTTTCGCCACTTCCAGGGTCGAACGCGCCCGCGTATTGCTCTGCTGCATCGAGCTGACCGCAGCATCGGTGCCTTGCTGGATGCCAGTCATCATCTGCTCGATTTCCTGGGTCGATTGCTGAGTCCGGTGCGCCAGCGCCCGCACTTCATCGGCCACCACCGCAAACCCGCGCCCGGCACTCCCGGCCCGCGCCGCTTCGATGGCCGCGTTCAGGGCCAGCAAGTTCGTCTGCTCGGCAATCGAGCGAATCACCTCCAGGACTTTGCTGATGCCATAGACTTTCTGCGCCAGGTCCTCGACCTGGGTCGCATTGGCCGTGACATCGTCGGCCAGGGATTCGATGGACAACACGGTCTGATGCACCTGCTCGCGACCGTGCTGGGCGATCCGGTCGGACTCCCGAGACGCTTCGGACGTGGCCACCGCATTGCTCGCGACCTCCTCCACCGCCGCAGTCATCTGATTCACCGCCGTGGCGGCCTGGTCGATTTCCAGGCTCTGCTGATGCAGACCCCGGGTGGCCTCTTCGGTCACACAACTGAGTTCTTCCGACGCAGAGGCCAATTGGGTGGATGAGTCGGAAATACGCCGCAGGGTTTCGCGCAAACTCCCCTGCATGCTCTTGAGGGCGTGCAACAGCCGCGCCGGCTCGTCTTTGCCGCTGATGCTGATGACACCGGTGAGATCGCCGCCAGCCACCCCTTCAGCCACCTTCAACGATTGGGAAAGCGGCACGACGATGCTGCGAGTCAGCAGCAGCGCAAGACCGATGGTCATCAGCGCCGTCATGCCGATCATCACCCCGACCCAGACCCGCGAACGGCTGAACACTTGGCGCCCCGCCTCCGTCGCCAGGTTAGCGTTGTGCTTGTTCAGTTCGACCAATGCCTTGAGGGTAACGTTGATTTCATCGGCCAACGGACTCATCTCGCCATTGAGGATAGCGGCCGCCTCTTCCACCCGTCCCTGGGCAGACAGCGTCATCACCTGCGTCTGGAACTGCAGGAAGTGTTGCTCCGAGGCTTTGAAGCGGTCGAACAGCACACGTTCTTCGGGCAGCACGATCAGCGCGTCATACCGCTGCTGAGGCTCATCCATGGTGCCTTTGAGTTCGTTGAGTTTGCTGACGTTTTGCATCAGCACCTGCGGGTCCCGATTGAGCAGCAGACGCATAGTCAATGCCCGCAGCCGCAGCGTGTCCTGATTCATCTCCCCGACCGCCATCACACTCGGCAGCCAGTTGTCATCGACCTGATCGGACTGCGCGCGCATGTTCGACATTTGCAGCAGGGCGAACGCCCCCAATCCAAACACCATCAACGCCAGCAAGCCAAAACCCAGACCCGCGCGCGGCGCAATATTGAGACTTCTGATACTCATTGCTCTGGTTCCTTCCAAAAGTGCTGCATCACCCTGCAGTGGGTTGCTTAAGAAGGTATCGGCCCGGATAAATTTTGCGTAAGACGAAAACGTGATATCAAAACGCCTCAACTGCTTCGATCGCCGAGCGGTAACGATTCAGTGCTCGGGAATGGGCGAGCAAGAAAGTGGAACGCGTAACAGGAGCAATGCTCTATACCTTCAAGGTCTTTTTTGATCGAATGACTTTTCCTGTTGCCTGCGAGGTTTCCCATGACTGTCACCGTCAATACCGTTTCCGCCGAAGGTTTTCGCCACAGCGTCCAGATCGATGACCATCAAATTTTTGCCGACGTACCGACATCCATCGGCGGCGAAGGCTCGGCGCCCGAGCCGCACGATTACTTCGACGCGGCCCTGGGTGCCTGCAAGGCCCTGACCCTGAAGATGTACGCGAAGAAGAAAGACATCCCGCTGACCGGTGTCACCGTTGAAGTCAAACGTGACAACAGCGAAGAGCAGAAAGGTAAATATGCCCTGCACGTCAAACTGACACTCAAAGGTGTGCTCACCGACGCTCAGCGCGATGAGCTGCACCGCGTGGCCGACCGTTGCCCGGTCCACAAGTTGATGACGACCACCGACGTCAGCATCGAAACGCACCTGTCTGAAGGTGCCTTCAGCCAATAGCGGCAAGGGCTGCGCAAGCGGGTTATGCTCCACGCATTACCCGCTCAGCCTGGAATGCAGCATGAACACTCCGCTCGTGATCCGCCCCCGCGCCGAAGATGTCGAAGGCCAGCCGATTCTCCGCCCGCTGCCGTCAGCCAAATGCCGCAGCGTCGGGCCTTTCGTGTTTTTCGACCACATGCTCGAAACCCGCTATGAGGCGGGAAAAGGCATGAACATCCGTCAGCATCCGCACATTGGTCTGTCGACCCTCACGTACTTGTTCGAAGGAAAAATCCAGCACAAGGACAGCCTCGGTTCCGATCAGGTGGTGGAGGCTGGCGATGTCAGCTGGATGACGGCGGGCAGCGCAATTGCCCATGTCGAGCGCACGCCTGATGCGTTGAAGGACAGCGGCTTCACGATGCATGGTTTGCAGATTTGGCTGGCCTCGCCAAAAGATAAAGAGCACGGCCCCGGACACTACAGCCACCATCCGGCGGCCACGCTACCGGTCAGCGATAACCTAGGGGTGAAGATCCGGATGATTGCCGGGTCAGGTTTTTGCCTGGAATCACCGGTCCCGGTGCTTTCTCCTACGCTGTATGCCGAATTGAACCTGCAAACGGCGACCACATTGCTGATTCCAACCGAGCATGAAGAGCGGGCGTTGTATGTGCTGGACGGCGAGGTGCAACTGGATGGCGAGCTGATAGAACCGCATTCGCTGGTGGTGTTGCCGGTCGGGGAAGAGATGACGCTGTTCGCTGAAAGCGACTGTCATGCCGTGCTGTTTGGAGGTGCGCCGCTGGATGGGCCACGGCGGATCAACTGGAACTTCGTGGCGAGCGATCCGGCGTTGATCGATGAAGCGCGGCGACGCTGGGCGGCCGGGGATTGGCCGACGGTGCCGGGGGAAAGCGAGCGGATCGAATTGCCTCAGCTTTTTCGGTAACCATTACACCGTCATCGCGAGCAGGCTCACTCCTACAAGGGGAATGCGTTCCAAAATGTAGGAGTGAGCCTGCTCGCGATGAGGCCAGTCATGGCACCAAGAGTGTCAGGGTGAAAACTGCTATCAGCCTTTGAACACTTCATCCAGCAAGTTGTGCATCGAGGTAAACGCACGACTTGCCGTCTTCGCGTCATACATCATCATGCCCGGCACATTCGCGTGCGGATCGGTGAAGGAATGCACCGCGCCGCCGTAGCTCAGCAATTGCCAATCCACGCCTGCCGCGTTCATCTCATCTTCAAACGCCGGCAGCTGCTCTTTCGGCACCAATGGGTCGGATGCACCGTGCAGCACCAACACCGAACCCTTGATGTTCCTGGCATCCGCCGGATTCGGCGAATCCAGCGTTCCGTGGAACGACACAGCCGCTTTCACTGGCGCTCCGGTGCGGGCCAAGTCCAGCGCGCAGCAGCCACCGAAGCAGAAACCGAACGTCGCCAGTTTCGAGCTATCGACCGCCGCTTCGTCCTGGATTTGCAGCTGATCGAATGCTGCTTGCATGCGTTTGCGCAACAACAGCCGATCATGCTTGAGCGGCATCATGGCTGCACCCGCCTCGTCGCCGTTCTGCGGACGGACCGACTGGCCGTAGAGGTCCGCGATCAGCACCACATAACCCTTGGACGCAACAGACTTGGCAATTTCCTCGGCACCGGCGCTGACGCCCATCCAGTTCGGCGCCATCAACAGGCCGGGACGTGGGCCTTTGTGGTTGGCATCGAACGCCAGACGGCTTTCATACGGCTGGTCATCAATCTGATAAGCGACGGAACGAACAGTGATTTGGCTCATGACTAACTCCCAGTAAAAGACACCAGAATAAAAAAACCCGCCGAAGCGGGTTTTTGTACAGCGCAGTTAAACCGACAGTTCAACCAGCAGCTTGTTGAGACGGCGCACGTAGGCGGCCGGGTCTTTCAAGCTGTCGCCGGCGGCCAGGGCCGCCTGATCGAAGAGAATGTGCGACAGGTCGCCGAAGCGCTCGTCGCTCTGCTCGTTGTCGAGCTTCTCGATCAGCGGGTGAGCCGGGTTGAATTCGAAGATCGGCTTGGATTCCGGAACCTTCTGACCGCTGGCTTCGAGGATCTGACGCATCTGCATGCCCAGGTCCTGTTCACCGATGGCCAGAATCGCCGGGGAATCAGTCAGACGATGGGAAACCCGCACTTCAGCAACAGAGTCGCCCAGTGCAGTTTTCAGACGCTCAACCAGACCTTCTTTGGACTTGGCGACTTCTTCCGCAGCTTTCTTGTCTTCTTCCGAATCCAGGTTGCCCAGGTCCAGGTCACCGCGCGCCACGTCGACAAAGCTCTTGCCGTCGAAGTCGCTGAGGTAGCTCATCAGCCACTCGTCGATGCGGTCGGTCAGCAGCAGCACTTCGATGCCTTTCTTGCGGAAGACTTCAAGGTGCGGGCTGTTCTTGACTTGCGCGTAGGTTTCGCCGGTCAGGTAGTAGATCTTGTCCTGACCTTCCTTGGCGCGAGCCAGGTATTCGGCCAGACCCACCACTTGCTCGCCTTCATCACCGTTGGTCGATGCGAAACGCAGCAGGCCAGCGATTTTCTCTTTGTTGGAGAAGTCTTCTGCCGGGCCTTCTTTCATGACCTGGCCAAAGTTTTTCCAGAAGCTCTTGTATTGCTCAGGCTCGTTCTTCGCCAGCTTTTCCAGCATGTCGAGAACGCGCTTGGTCAGCGCCGATTTCATGGAATCGATGATCGGATCTTTCTGCAGAATTTCCCGCGATACGTTCAGCGAGAGGTCGTTGGAATCGACCACGCCTTTGATGAAGCGCAAGTACAGCGGCAGGAACGACTCAGCCTGATCCATCACGAACACGCGTTGCACGTACAGCTTCAGGCCTTTCGGCGCTTCACGCTGGTACAGATCGAATGGAGCACGGGCCGGCACGTAGAGCAGCGAGCTGTATTCGAGCTTGCCTTCGACCTTGTTGTGACTCCAGCTCAGCGGATTTTCGAAGTCATGAGCGACGTGCTTGTAGAACTCCTGGTATTCCTCGTCCTTGATCTCGGTACGCGGACGGGTCCACAGGGCACTGGCGCGGTTGACGGTTTCCCATTCAACGGCCGGTTGCTCTTCGCCTTCAACGGCGGCCACTTCTTTCGGCAACTCGATCGGCAGAGCGATGTGGTCGGAGTACTTTTTGATGATGTTGCGCAGACGCCAGCCATCGGCGAATTCGTCTTCACCGGACTTCAGGTGCAGAACGATACGAGTGCCGCGCTCGGCTTTATCAACGGTGGCAACTTCAAAGTCGCCTTCGCCCTTGGACGACCAATGCACGCCTTCGCTGGCATCAGCACCGGCACGACGGCTGAACACGTCGACTTTGTCGGCGACGATGAACGCAGAGTAGAAACCCACACCGAATTGACCGATCAGGTGCGAGTCTTTTTTCTGATCGCCGGAGAGATGTTTCATGAAATCGGCAGTGCCGGATTTGGCGATGGTACCCAGGTGGGTGATCGCATCTTCACGGCTCATGCCGATGCCGTTGTCTTCGAGGGTGACGGTTTTAGCGTCCTTGTCGAAGCTCACACGGATTTTCAGTTCGGCGCCACCTTCCAGCAACTCAGGCTTGGACAGGGCTTCGAAACGTAATTTGTCGACAGCGTCAGAGGCGTTCGAGATCAATTCGCGAAGGAAAATTTCCTTGTTGGAATACAGCGAATGGATCATGAGGTGCAGCAGCTGCTTCACCTCGGTCTGGAAGCCCAGGGTTTCCTTTTGAGTTTCCACACTCATGGTCATCAAACTCCAATCAGATGGCAGTGGCCGCGACCTGAAGGGTCGGCGGCGGGTTGTCATCAAAGTTGGGGGCTGAGTTCAGGATTTCAAGGGCTCTTCAATTTTGAAATGGGCGCGGGCTGTGGCAATCGGTTCGGCTTCAGTGCTTTGCCAGGCCGTAATCGCAACGTTGGCGACCCGACGGCCCTGCCGACAAACCTGGCATCTGGCCCAGGTGTCGCGAAATTGCCCGGCGCGCAGATAGTCGAGGGAGAAATCGATGATCTTCGGCACACCCGGCGAACCGGTGAAAATCAGCAGGTGCAGCGCAGCGGACAGTTCCATGAACCCGGCAATCACCCCGCCATGGATCGCCGGCAATAAAGGGTTACCAATGTTGTCCTTGTTGGCCGGCAAGCGAAACAGCAGCTCATCCCCCACCCGCGAACATTCGACGCCGATCAGTTTGGCGTAGGGGATCAAGTGCAGCAGCGAGGCGTAGTCGCCCTGCTCATGTGCCTGCTGAAGTTGTTCCTTGAAGGAATCGGTCATTTCGCACCTCCGGCGATGACGCCACCAAAGCCTTTGGTGCCCTTGATGGCTTTGCCCATGCGCATGAAGGTGCCCACTACATGGGCGATGGGCTGCTCGGGATCGTCCTGATAGGCGAAACCGCGAGCAAAGATCACATCCGTGGTCACCCGGTAGCACTGGGCAAAACCGTAGACATCTTTATGCGGCTCGGCGGCGTGCATGTAGTCGATGCGCAGGTCGAGGGTCGGACAAACTTCGAACTCGGGCAGTACGCAGAGGGTGGACATGCCGCAGGCCGTGTCCATCAGCGAGGTCAGCGCTCCGCCATGAATCACGCCGGTATGCGGGTTGCCAACAATTTGAGGACTGTACGGCAGGATGACGGTTAGCCCTTCGCTGCTGGCGCTGTGAACCCGCAGCCCAAGTACCTGACAATGTCGCAGCGCCGATAGAAATCGTGTAGCGCGCTCAAAAACGGGGTTTTCGGCCATTTTCATAAAACTCTTCTTAGTGTTCCGGCAACGCACTAGGCGTTTTTAGTAAAAGTTCCCGTCGGAATAAACTTATATATCTGTATGAATTGAGGAACTTAACGCTAACGGCTGCGCTCGAAAGGCCAGTAGATATTTTCCATAAGGAGAAACACCCCATGCGTAAGACTTTAGCTATTGCCTTGATGTTGACCGCTTCCCTCGGTCTCGCTGCTTGCGATAAAAAATCCGAGGACAAAGCTCAAGAAGCCGACAAACATGCTGAGCAAGCTCAGCAAGACATGAGCAAAGCTCAGGATAAAGTGAACGACGCTGCGAAAGAAAACGCCGAAGCTGCCAAAGCTCAGGCTGAATCGAACGAAGCTGCCGCAAAAGAAGCACCTAAAAACTAAAACAGTTTTTAGCGTGATAAAGAAAACCCGCCAAGTGCGGGTTTTCTTTTGCCTGATTTTTTTGTTTGCAAAGCAGGTGCTACAGCAAAATAGTTCTAAAAGTCGGACTAATCATCAGCAACAACGAACACACTAATCCGACAAACCATACCAGGCTCCGCGCCCACGCCAGATCGACCCAATAGCACAGCAAATAAATGATTCGAGTAATCACGAAGATGATTGCCAGCAAGTCGATCAGCCACCCCGCTGTCTGCGTGGTGTGAGCCATCAACACCCCCACCGCGAACAGAATGAACGCCTCAAAACAGTTTTGATGAGCCGCCAACGCACGGGCACCAAAGCCAGTCAGTTGCGCCTGCTGCTGACGAGGCAAGTGGTTGTCATAACCGCCCTGGTCATTCATCGCCTTGGCCACAGGAATTTTTGCCATAAAAATCAACAAGGCACTGATAAACACACACCAGAACGGAATACTCATCAAACAGCCTCTTTAATCGCCTCGGGCAATGGCGCCTCTGTAGGTGTATAGACCATCACGTCGAGAACGTCGGAATGAAACTCCCGGCGATACAACACCAGCACCACCCCGGCACTCATCAACATGAACAACCACGGGCTGACGAACCAGGCCAGCATGGTCATGCCGAAGTAATAGGAGCGCAGTCCGAAGTTGAACTGGTTGGCGGCCATGGAAATGACGCGGGCCGCCCGGGCAGCAAAAGCTTTGCGCTCTTGTTCGGAAACGTGACGCTCACCGACCATAGGTGCCGAGCCCACCAGAATGGCGGCAAAGTTGTACTGGCGCATGCACCAGCTGAACGTAAAGAACGCATAGACAAAGACCAGCGCCAGGCACAGCAACTTGATCTCCGACATCCCCTGGGATGCCTGTTGCACCATCGGGATATCCGCCAACAACGACACTGCCCTTTCGGAGGCTCCGAGCACCGTAAGAATGCCGGCCAGGATAATCAGTGTGCTGGAGGCGAAGAACGAGGCGTTGCGCTCCAGGTTGCCGATCACGCTAGCGTCGGCGATACGGTTGTCGCGCAACAGCATGCGGCGCATCCAGTCTTCGCGATAAAGGTGCAGCACGCTGGCCAGGCACGCGGTATCGCGGCCCTTCCACGTCGCATAACGGGTGTAGCCGCCCCAGCAGATGACGAACCAGAGCGCGGCGAGGATGTGGATCATGTTGGCGTGGATGAACGACATGCAGGTCCTTGTGATGTGTTTGGCAAAGCAAGTAGTGCTTCGACGTTAGCTCAAGGAAAAAGACACTGCACCCCCTCCAAAAAAAATGCCCCGTATCGATTGATACGGGGCATTTCCATGTGTGTTCACGGCCCGCTTGTGGCGGGCCATGAAGCGGCTTAGGCCAGTGCTTCTTCGCGCTTGCCCAGCAGGCGATCGCACACCACCGCGACGACGAGGGTCATGACCGACGGCACCAGCCAGGCCAGGCCTTGCTCGCTCAGCGGCAGGTGGGACAACTGAGTCGGCATCCAGTCCGCCAGGCCCGCGCCCTTGAGGGCGTCGATCAAACCGAAGATGAACGACACCAGCATCACCGGACCGACGATGCGGCCCTGCTCATGCCAGAAGTCCTTGCAGAAGCTCAGGGCGACCAAGGCAATGCACGGCGGGTAGATCGCGGTCAGCACCGGGATCGAGAACGCAATCAGCTTGGTGAGGCCCAGGTTGGACACAAACAGCGAGAACACCGCCAGGATGATGACCAGCGTCTTGTAGGACAGTGGCAGCACACGGCTGAAGTATTCGGCGCAGGCGCAGGTCAGACCCACCGCCGTCACCAGGCAGGCCAGGGAGATCAGCACCGCCAGAAAACCGCTGCCCAGAGAGCCGAAGGTGTGTTGCACGTAAGCGTGCAACACCGCCGCGCCGTTGGTGGCACCCGCGGCCACTTCATGACTGCCCGAACCGAGACGGAACAGGCTGACGTAAACCAGCGCCAGGCCCACGCCGGCAATCAGCCCGGCGATGATTGCGTAACGGGTAATCAACACCGGCGACTCGACGCCACGGGAGCGGATTGCGTTGACAATGACAATGCCGAACACCAGCGCACCCAGGGTATCCATGGTCAGGTAACCATTGATGAAGCCTTGGGAAAACGGTGCCGCCACGTATTCCGGGGTGGCCACGCCGACATCACCGGCCGGCAATGCAAACGCTGCGATGCCGAGTGCGGCCAGGGCGATGATCTTCAGCGGTGCGAGGAAACGTCCTACGGTATCCAGCAGCCGGCCCGGATAGAGCGAGATGAAGAACACCAGCAGGAAGTACACCGAGCTGTAGAGGAACAGCGCCAGCGGGCTCTCGCCAGTCAGTGGTGCCAAGCCGACTTCGAATGACACGGTGGCGGTGCGCGGTGTCGCGAACAGCGGGCCCACGGCGAGGTAGCACGCGGCCGCCAGCAGGCCACCGGCGACTTTCCCGATCGGGCTGCTCAAGGCATCCATGGCGCCACCGACCTTGGCCAGTGCGACAACGGTGATCACCGGCAGACCGACCGCAGTGATCAGAAAGCCCAGCGCCGCCATCCAGACGTTTGGACCGGACTGCAGACCGACGATAGGCGGGAAGATGATGTTGCCAGCCCCGACAAACAGGGCAAAGGTCATAAAACCAAGTGCCAGGATGTCCTGGCCTTTCAACACTTTCATTAAGGAAATACCACACTACTGAATCGGAATTTAGAGAGGGATTTCCCTGAGGGGTGAGGGAAATGCTGTCGGTCCGTATAGGACTGACCCGTTTAGCGCGATGCTTCCTTGTGGGACGCAAACGCAAAATGGCTGCTAGCCTAACGAATTTGCCCGACAAACGCACTGTTAGGGTGCGATCTATCCGATACGCGACATTTCAGTGTCGCGTTTACATATCAAATGTTCACAACTAAACCCTGTGGCGAGGGAGCTTGCTCCCGCTGGGCGGCGAAGCGGCCCCATTTGGCGTCTGCTGCGCAGCCGAGCGGGAGCAAGCTCCCTCGCCACAGAAACCTGCGAACTTCTCGAACGCCAGAAACGACAAAGGCCACCCGAAGGTGGCCTTTGTTTGGTGAAGCGTCAGCTAAGCGCGAGGCTTACTTGATCGCCCAACCGGTCAGCTCGGACAAAGCCTTGCCGATGTCTGCCAGCGAACGCACGGTTTTAACGCCTGCGTCTTCCAGGGCAGCAAACTTCTCGTCTGCAGTGCCTTTGCCGCCAGAGATGATTGCGCCAGCATGGCCCATGCGCTTGCCCGCAGGGGCAGTCACACCAGCGATGTAGGAAACAACCGGCTTGGTCACGTGTGCCTTGATGTAGGCAGCCGCTTCTTCTTCAGCCGAACCGCCGATCTCACCGATCATCACGATCGCTTCGGTCTTCGGGTCTTCCTGGAACAGCTTCAGGATGTCGATGAAGTTCGAACCCGGGATCGGGTCACCACCGATGCCGACGCAAGTCGACTGACCGAAACCGGCGTCAGTAGTTTGCTTCACAGCTTCGTAGGTCAGGGTGCCGGAACGGGAAACGATACCGACCTTGCCTGGCAAGTGAATGTGACCTGGCATGATGCCGATCTTGCATTCGCCTGGAGTGATCACGCCTGGGCAGTTAGGACCGATCAGGACTACGCCCAGCTCGTCGCACTTGACCTTGGCATCCAGCATGTCCAGGGTAGGAATGCCTTCAGTGATGCAAACGATCAGCTTGATGCCGCCGAATGCTGCTTCCAGGATGGAGTCCTTGCAGAAAGGAGCTGGAACGTAGATCACGCTGGCGGTGGCGCCAGTGGCAGCTACAGCATCTTTCACGGTGTTGAACACTGGCAGACCCAGGTGCTCGGTGCCGCCTTTACCAGGAGTTACACCACCAACCATCTTGGTGCCGTATTCGATGGCTTGCTGGGTGTGGAAACTACCTTGCGAACCGGTAATACCCTGGCAGATAACTTTGGTGTCTTTATTGATCAGGACGCTCATTATTTGCCCTCCGCAGCTTTGACAACTTGTTGAGCAGCGTCGGTCAGGCTGGTAGCAGCGATGATGTTCAAACCGCTTTCTGCCAGTACTTTAGCGCCCAGCTCAGCGTTGTTGCCTTCAAGGCGAACAACAACCGGGATTTTCACGCCGACTTCTTTCACAGCGCCGATGATGCCTTCGGCAATCATGTCGCAACGAACGATGCCGCCGAAGATGTTGACCAATACTGCAGCGACGTTAGTGTCGGACAGGATGATCTTGAACGCTTCGGTAACGCGTTCTTTGGTAGCACCGCCGCCCACGTCGAGGAAGTTGGCTGGTTTGCCGCCATGCAGGTTGACGATGTCCATGGTACCCATGGCCAGGCCAGCACCGTTGACCATGCAACCGATGTTGCCTTCCAGCGCTACGTAGTTCAGTTCGAACTTCGCAGCGTGCGCTTCGCGCGGATCGTCTTGCGACGGATCGTGGAAAGTCTTCAGCTTAGGCTGACGGTACATGGCGTTGGCGTCGATGTTGATCTTGGCGTCGAGGCAATGCAGATCGCCGTCAGCCTTGATCACCAGCGGGTTCACTTCCAGCAGAGCCAGGTCGTGATCCTTGAACAGCTTGGCCAGACCTACGAAGATCTTGGCGAACTGAGCAACTTGCTTGCCTTCCAGACCCAGCTGGAATGCCAGCTCGCGACCCTGGAATGGCTGAGCGCCAACCAGTGGATCGATAGTGGCCTTGAGGATTTTCTCAGGGGTGTCGTGAGCGATTTTCTCGATGTCCACGCCACCTTCGGTGGAAGCCATGAACACGATGCGACGGCTCGAACGGTCAACGACAGCGCCCAGGTACAGCTCTTTAGCGATATCAGTGCACGATTCAACCAGGATCTTGGTGACTGGCTGACCATTGGCATCAGTCTGGTAAGTCACCAGACGCTTGCCCAACCACTGTTGAGCGAATGCTTTGGCGTCTTCTTTGCTGCGAACCAGCTTAACGCCGCCCGCTTTACCGCGACCACCTGCGTGAACCTGGGCTTTGACAACCCATTCGGTCCCGCCGATCTTGTCGCACGCTTCTGCTGCTGCTTCCGGGGTGTCTACGGCGAAGCCCTGGGATACTGGCAGGCCGTATTCAGCGAACAGCTGCTTACCCTGATACTCGTGAAGATTCATGCTTATTACCGTCTTCGTTAGGTACTGCGCATTCGGTGCTGCACTTGTTCAAGTGCCGCACCACCTGTGACTGCTGCTTGCGTAGGTGTTCCGGATAACCGGTGAGACTACGCAAGGCTGCGTCCGGCGGACATTCCGCGGTGAGTCTTGCACGCAAGGCTCACGACGGGCCTTCCGCCGTGGTTTCTTATTGTCTTGTCTTAACGCTTCTTGCGGTTGGCGATGTGGATGGCGCCGCCATTCACAGCCAAAGCTGCTTCGTGCAAGGCTTCAGACAGGGTCGGATGGGAGAAAACCATCATGCCCAGGTCTTCAGCGCTGGTGCCGAATTCCATGCCGATCGCGCCCTGCTGAACCAGTTCTGCAGCGCTCGGGCCAATCACGTGGACGCCCAATACGCGGTCAGTCTTGGCATCAGCAATGACTTTCACGAAACCGCCGGTATCGTTGGCTGCCATGGCACGGCCACTGGCTGCGAACGGGAAAGTGCCGACGTTAACTTCAACGCCTTCAGCTTTCAAGGTCTGCTCGGTTTTACCGACCCACGCGATTTCCGGGTGAGTATAAATAACAGACGGGATCAGGTCATAGTTGATTTGGGCTTTGTGGCCCTTGATGCGCTCAACCACCATGATGCCTTCTTCGGACGCCTTGTGCGCCAGCATCATGCCGCGAACCACGTCGCCGATCGCGTAAACGCCCGGTACGCTGGTCGCGCACTGGTCGTCAACGAAAACGAAACCGCGCTCGTCGATGTTCACACCGCTGTCAGATGCCAGCAGTTCGGTGGTCACTGGACGGCGACCAACGGCAACGATCAGCTTGTCGAACGTGATGTTCTGTTCGCCATTGGCATCGGTGTAGTTCACGACAACTTCGTTGCCGTTCACTTTGGAACCGGTGACGCGTGCGCCCAACTTGATGTCCAGACCTTGTTTGGTCAGGGTCTTGTAGGCTTCTTTGGAAACGGCGTCGTCAGCTGCTGGCAGGAACTTCTCCAGCGCTTCCAGAACAACCACTTCGGAACCCAGACGGGACCATACCGAACCCAGTTCCAGACCGATCACGCCAGCGCCGATAACGCCCAGACGCTTAGGTACGGTTTGGAATTCCAGCGCGCCAGTCGAATCGACGATCACGTTCTGGTCAACCGGAGCCGGTGGAATGTCGATCGGACGCGAGCCCGAAGCCAGGATCACGTTCTCGGCTTCGATGATTTCGACGGTGCCGTCTGCCTTGGTCAGCTCGACTTTCTTGCCGGCCAGCAGTTTGCCGTGGCCTTGCAGGGAAGTAACGCCGTTGGCCTTGAACAGGGTGGCAACGCCAGAGGTCAGGCCTTTGACGATGTTGGCTTTACGGCCAACCATTGCCGCCACGTCCATGGTCACGCCAGCGTGATTGATACCGTGGATGGCGAAGCCTTCTTTGGCTTCCTTGTATTTCCAGGAGCTGTCCAGCAGCGCCTTGGATGGAATGCAGCCGACGTTCAGGCAAGTACCGCCGAGGGCCAGTTTGCCTTCCTTGTCGGTGTATTTCTCGATGCAGGCAGTGGAGAGGCCCAGTTGCGCTGCTTTAATGGCAGCCACGTAGCCGCCAGGGCCCGCGCCAATCACTACCACGTCGAATTTCTGAGTCATGTGTCATTCCTTCTCGAATCAAACCGGACGGTCCCTTTTGAGGACCGTCGTGGGACGAAGCTGGTCATTACAGGAGGGCCGTCCATCACTGGACGGCCCGTGCAACGAAATCAGATATCCAGCAGCAAACGAGCCGGGTCTTCCAGCAGGTTCTTGATGGTAACCAGGAAGGTCACAGCTTCTTTGCCATCGATCAGACGGTGATCGTAGGACAGAGCCAGGTACATCATCGGACGGATAACAACCTGACCGTTGATCGCCATAGGACGCTGCAGAATGTTGTGCATGCCCAGGATGGCCGCTTGCGGCGGGTTGACGATCGGGGTCGACATCATCGAACCGAAAGTACCACCGTTAGTGATGGTGAACGTACCGCCGGTCATTTCGTCCATCGACAGCTTGCCGTCACGAGCCTTCTTGCCGAAGGTGGCGATGCCGCCTTCGATTTCAGCCAGGCTCATCAGTTCGGCGTTACGCAGAACCGGAACAACCAGGCCGCGGTCGCTGGAAACAGCAACACCGACGTCAGCGTAGCCGTGGTAAACGATGTCAGCACCGTCGATCGACGCGTTGACAGCCGGGAAGCGTTTCAGCGCTTCGGTGGCAGCCTTGACGAAGAACGACATGAAGCCCAGGCGCACGCCGTTGTGGGACTTCTCGAACAGGTCCTTGTACTTCGAACGCAGGGCCATGACTTCGGTCATGTCGACTTCGTTGAAAGTAGTCAGCATCGCCATGTTCGATTGTGCTTCAACCAGACGTTTGGCGACGGTGGCCCGCACGCGGGTCATCGGTACGCGCTTCTCGATGCGATCGCCGGCAGCGAACACTGGAGCAGCAGCGGCAGGAGCAGCAGCCTTGGCAGGCGCGGCAGCCGGAGCGGCTTTCTTGGCAGCTACAGCAGCAACGACGTCTTCCTTGGTCACACGACCGCCTTTGCCAGTGCCGGCAACGGAAGCGATGTTGATGCCGTTTTCTTCAGCCAGCTTGCGAGCAGCCGGTGCAGCAACAGGATCATCTTCGCCTTCAGCGGCTGGAGCAGCAGCTTGTGCAGCGGCCGGAGCAGCGGCAGCAGCTGGAGCGGCAGCAGCGCCGCCCGCTTCGATGGAACCCAGGACTTCGTCGGACAGAACGGTGTCGCCTTCGTTCTTGACGATAGCGCCCAGCACGCCATCAGCGGTGGCCAACACTTCCAATACGACTTTGTCAGTTTCGATGTCGACGATCAGGTCATCGCGCTTGACGGCGTCGCCCGGCTTTTTGTGCCAGGTGGCAACGGTGCCATCGGCAACCGATTCCGGGAAAGTGGGGGCTTTGATTTCGATAGCCATTATCTGTGGGTCCTTAAATTCGGTTTCAGGTGCGCGAAGGCGTTAAACAGTAAAGGCGTCTTGCAGCAGTTTTTCTTGCTGCTCAGCGTGCATCGATGCGTAACCGCATGCAGGTGCAGCAGAAGCCTCACGGCCCGCGTACTCAAGTACGAGAGACTGGTTGAGATTGCTGATGCTGCGACGCATGTGGTGTTGACTGCAGTACCACGCCCCCTGGTTCATCGGCTCTTCCTGGCACCACACGGCATTTTTGACGTTGGTGTAAGGAGCCAGGACTTCTTTCAAGTCGTCCTCAGGGAATGGATACAGCTGCTCGATACGCACGACGGCGATGTCATCACGACCTTCGGCACGGCGTTTTTCCAGCAGGTCGTAATAGACCTTGCCGCTACACAGAACAACGCGCTCGACCTTTTTCGGGTCCAGTGCATCGATTTCCGGGATAACGGTCTGGAACGAACCTTCGGCCAGATCTTCCAGAGTCGAGATGGCCAGCTTGTGACGCAGCAGCGACTTCGGAGTCAGAACGATCAATGGCTTGCGCAGCGGGCGAATCACCTGACGACGCAGCAAGTGGTAGATCTGAGCCGGCGTAGTCGGTACGGCTACCTGAATGTTGTGCTCGGCGCACAGTTGCAGGTAACGCTCCAGACGAGCCGAAGAGTGCTCCGGACCCTGACCTTCATAACCGTGCGGCAGCAGCATGGTCAGACCGCAGAGACGGCCCCACTTGTGCTCGCCACTGGTGATGAACTGGTCGATAACCACTTGGGCACCGTTAGCGAAGTCGCCGAACTGGGCTTCCCAGATCACCAGCGCCTCAGGCGTGGTGGTCGAGTAACCGTATTCGAACGCCAGCACGGCTTCTTCGGACAGGAACGAATCGTACAGGTCGAAACGTGGCTGGCCCTTGTACAGGTTTTGCAGCGGGACGTAGGTACCCGCGTCTTTCTGGTTGTGCAAGACAGCGTGACGGTGCGAGAACGTACCGCGACCGATGTCCTGACCCGTCATGCGAATCGGGTGACCTTCGAACGCCAGGGTCGCGTACGCCATGGTTTCGGCGTAACCCCAGTTGATCGGCAGGCCGCCGGCTTGCATTTTCTGACGGTCTTCGTAGATTTTCGAGACCTGGCGCTGAACCACGAAGCCTTCCGGAATTTCCAGCAGCTTGGCGGACAGTTCCTGCAAGGTTTTCAGATCGAAGCGAGTGTCGTGACGCGCGGTCCAGGCGTGGCCCAGATACGGACGCCAGTCCACGAACAACTCTTTGTTCGGCTCTTTGACCAGGCTTTTTACAACATGCAGACCGTTGTCCAGCGCATTGCGGTATTCGTCGACTTTCGCCTGAACACGCTCTGCGTCCAGCACACCGCCTTGAGTCAGACGATCGGCATACAGCTCACGGGTAGTGCGCTGTTTGGTGATCTGCTGATACATGATTGGCTGGGTGCCGCTTGGCTCGTCGGCCTCGTTGTGGCCACGACGACGGTAGCAGACCAGGTCGATCACCACGTCACGCTTGAACTGCATGCGGTAGTCGATGGCCAGCTGGGTCACGAACAACACGGCTTCGGGATCATCACCATTCACATGGAGGATCGGCGCCTGGATCATCTTCGCAACGTCGGTCGCGTACTCGGTGGAGCGCGAGTCCAGCGGGTTGCTGATGGTGAAACCGACCTGGTTGTTGATCACGATGTGCACGGTGCCGCCGGTCTTGAAACCGCGGGTCTGCGACATCTGGAAGGTTTCCATGACCACGCCTTGACCGGCGAATGCCGCGTCACCGTGGATGGAGATCGGCAGAACCTTCTCGCCGGTAGGGTCGTTACGACGATCCTGACGGGCGCGAACCGAACCCTCGACCACTGGAGAAACGATTTCCAGGTGGGACGGGTTGAACGCCATGGCCAGGTGAACTTCACCGCCGGTGGTCATCACGTTGGACGAGAAGCCCTGGTGATACTTAACGTCACCGGAACCCAGCTCGACCTTCTTCTTGCCTTCGAACTCGTCGAACAGCTCACGCGGGTTCTTGCCGAAGGTGTTGACCAGCACGTTCAGACGACCACGGTGGGCCATGCCGATAACGATTTCCTTGGTGCCGTAGGAACCGGAACGCTGGATCAGCTCGTCGAGCATCGGAATCAGGCTCTCGCCGCCTTCCAGACCGAAACGCTTGGTACCCGGGTATTTGGTACCCAGGTATTTTTCCAGACCTTCGCCCGCGGTGACGCGCTCGAGCAGGTGGCTCTTGATGTCGGCGGAGTACGTCGGACGGCCGCGCACGCTTTCCAGACGCTGCTGGAACCACTGGCGTTGCTCGGAATCGGTGATGTGCGTGAATTCAGCGCCGATGGTGCGGCAATATGTCTGCTGCAACGCTTCGTGAATTTCGCGTAGGCTCGCCTCCTCTTTGCCGATGAACAGGTCGCCGGCACGGAAGGTCGTATCAAGATCGGCATTGGTCAAGCCGTAATGATTGATCGACAGGTCTGCTGGTGCAGGACGCTGCCACAGCCCCAGCGGGTCAAGCTGGGCTGCCTGGTGGCCACGCATACGGTAGGCCTGGATCAATCGCAGCACTTCAACTTGCTTCTTCTCGTGCTCACTGCTCACGCTGCCGGCGGAAACCGGTTGGGCGCGGCGCTGGTTCTTTGCCAGCAAGACGAAATGATCGCGAATTGTGGAGTGCGAAACATCGGTGGCAGAGTTGCCGTCAGTCGGCAACTTCTGAAAGTAGGTGCGCCACTCTTCTGGCACAGCGTTAGGGTCGTGCAGGTAGAGCTCATAAAGCTCTTCCACATAGGCAGCGTTTCCACCTGAAAGGTGGGCACTGTTCCACATGCGCTGCATCACGCTTTCTTGCATGCTTGGTCACCCTCGGTTAGGGGAACACCATCGGCGTCGACACCGAGCACGCTTGCAGAAGTCCGAATGCAGCGACTAAAACAAGCCACTTAGGATCACGCTGATAGTCCGGGTACCAGCCCGGATGCCCCTGCTTGTCTCATTTCTTCAAAATAAGAGCCGCAGCTTTGTGAGCTGCTGCTCAGGTTAAAACTACGGCGCCGGTTGAAGCCTGCGCCGTAGCATCTACGGGTACAGCGGTACTACATTTACAGCAGCTGAATCACACGCCGCTTTGCAGCAGCATGTTACGTACGTGACCGATGGCCTTAGTCGGGTTCAGGCCTTTCGGGCAGACGTTGACGCAGTTCATGATCCCGCGGCAGCGGAATACGCTGAACGGGTCATCCAGCGAAGCCAGACGCTCGGCAGTCTTGGTGTCGCGGCTGTCTGCCAGGAAGCGATACGCTTGCAGCAGAGCAGCTGGACCCAGGAACTTGTCCGGGTTCCACCAGAAGGACGGGCAAGAGGTCGAGCAGCAAGCGCACAGGATGCACTCGTACAGACCGTCGAGCTTTTCACGCTCTTCAGGGGTCTGCAGACGTTCGATGGCCGGAGCCGGCGTGTCGTTCTGCAGGTATGGCTTAACCTTTTCGTATTGCTTGTAGAAGATGCTCATATCGACGACCAGGTCACGGATAACCGGCAAACCTGGCAGAGGACGAACGATCAGCTTGTTACCTTTTACGACAGCGGACAGCGGCGTGACGCACGCCAGACCGTTTTTGCCGTTGATGTTCATGCCGTCGGAACCGCAAACACCTTCACGGCAAGAGCGACGATAGGAGAAACCTTCGTCCTGCTCTTTGATCAGGGCCAGCACGTCCAGCACCATCAGGTCTTTACCACCGGTATCGACCGAAAATTCCTGCATGAACGGCGCAGCGTCCTGATCAGGGTTGTAGCGATAAACACTGACTTGCAACATGGCGGCCACCCTTAATAAGTCCGAATCTTAGGTTCAAAAGTCGGAACAGTCTTCGGCGAGAAGTTCACAGCACGCTTGGTTACGCGCTTGTCACCCGGGAAGTACAGGGTGTGGCACAGCCAGTTTTCGTCGTCGCGGTCTTCGTAGTCTTCACGGGCGTGAGCGCCGCGGGACTCTTTGCGGATCTCTGCGGCGATGGCGGTAGCTTCGGCCACTTCCAGCAGGTTCTGCAATTCCAGAGCTTCGATACGAGCGGTGTTGAACGCCTGGCTCTTGTCGTTGATCTTGACGTTGGCGATACGGCCACGCAGATCAGCCAGCTGGGCAATACCCTTCTGCATGTATTCGCCGGTACGGAATACACCGAAGTAGTTCTGCATGCAGCTTTGCAGTTCTTTACGCAGGGTGGCGACGTCTTCGCCTTCGGTACGCGAGTTCAGGCCATCGAGACGTGCCAGGGCAGCGTCGATGTCGGACTGGCGAGCGCGGGTGTAGTCGACGCCTTCTTTCAGGGTCTGTTCCAGGAACAGGCCGGCCGCACGGCCGAATACCACCAGGTCGAGCAGCGAGTTGCCGCCCAGACGGTTGGCACCGTGAACCGAAACGCACGCCACTTCGCCTACTGCGAACAGACCAGGGATGATCTGGTCAACGCCGTCTGCGTCCTGAGTGATTGCCTGGCCATGAATGTTGGTGGCAACGCCGCCCATCATATAGTGGCAGGTTGGAACGACCGGAATCGGCGCCACGGCTGGATCGACGTGGGCGAAGGTCTTGGACAGTTCCATGATGCCTGGCAGACGGCTGTGCAGAACTTCTTCACCAAGGTGATCGAGTTTCAGCATTACGTGGTCGCCATCCGGACCGCAACCGTTGCCGGCGATGATTTCTTTAACCATCGAGCGAGCAACAACGTCACGACCAGCAAGGTCTTTGGCGTTCGGAGCATAACGCTCCATGAAACGCTCGCCGTGCTTGTTGATCAGGTAACCGCCTTCACCGCGGCAGCCTTCAGTCACCAGTACACCAGCGCCAGCGATGCCGGTCGGGTGGAACTGCCACATTTCAATGTCTTGTACCGGCACGCCAGCACGCAGAGCCATGCCGACGCCGTCACCGGTGTTGATCAGGGCATTGGTGGTGGACGAGTAGATACGACCTGCACCGCCAGTCGCCAGTACGGTGGCGTTAGCGCGGACGTAGGAAGTTTCGCCGGTTTCGATGCAGATGACGATCATGCCGACAAAGGCACCGTCTTCGTTCTTCACCAGGTCGACGCCGTAGTATTCGTTGAGGAATACGGTGCCGGCCTTGAGGTTGGCCTGGTACAGGGTGTGCAGCAGTGCGTGACCGGTACGGTCGGCAGCGGCGCACGTACGGGCAGCCTGGCCACCTTTACCGAAGTCTTTCGACTGACCGCCGAACGGACGCTGATAGATGCGACCTTGTTCGGTACGGGAGAACGGCAAGCCCATGTGCTCGAGCTCGAAGACCGCTTCCGGGCCTACGGAACACATGTATTCGATAGCGTCCTGGTCACCGATATAGTCGGAACCCTTGACGGTATCGTACATGTGCCAGCGCCAGTCATCGTTCGGATCAGCGGACGCGATGGCGCAGGTGATGCCACCCTGGGCGGATACAGTGTGCGAGCGAGTCGGGAAAACCTTGGTAACTACGGCAGTCTTGTGACCACCTTGTGCCAGTTGCAGCGCAGCGCGCATGCCGGCACCGCCGCCGCCAATAATGATGGCGTCGAACGAAAGCGTATTAACTGTAGTAGACATGAATCAGATACCCCAAAGAATCTGCACACCCCAGACGAAGTACGCGAACATCGCGACGCCGCATACTGCCTGGAAGAGGAAACGTATTGCAGTCGCGGACTTGCCGAACGCCATAGGCGTCAGGTAGTCGGTCGCGATGGTCCACATGCCGACCCAGGCGTGAGCGCCGAGGGCAACGAGGGCCAGGAGACTGAAAATACGCATCCAGTTGCTTGCGAACAGTTCATGCCATTGGGCGTAGCCGATGCCAGGATGGGCAACGACGTATCCGATCAGGAAAATGAAGTAAGCCGCGAGAACGACCGCAGACACACGTTGTGCCATCCAGTCATAGAGGCCCGAACGCGACAGGTTCGTGACGTTAGTTACCATATCCAAACTCCTGCCAGAACGATTACCACCACGGAAACGGCGATAACGATTTTCGAGCCCAGTTTGCCGCCTTCAAGCGACTCGCCGATGCCCATGTCCATCATCAAGTGGCGCACACCGGCAACCAAGTGATACAGCAAGGCGGACAGGATGCCCCAAATCACTAGCTTGGCTAGCGGACTGGTCAGACACGCTTTCACCTGACCGAAGCCTTCTTCCGAGTCGAGCGACTTGTCCAATGCATAAAGCATGATGGCCAGGCTGACGAAGAGGATGATTCCGGAGATTCGGTGAAGAATGGACGTGTAAGCAGTGACTGGGAGTTTGATGGTCCTTAGGTCTAGGTTTACAGGTCGTTGGCTATTCACGGCTTTTTTTCACACTGAAGAGCCCCTAACAATCAGGGCAAAGTTGTTGGGGAGTGCACTGGTCAGGTACCCACCACCCAGGGAGTGCGACCCCCAGTAAAGCAGGCCCAAAAGCCCCTGGCGGTCGGAGGCCGAGTATAGACAGTTAGGCTACTAATGACAACGCGTTCACCTTCCCCTAATAGCGCATTGCACAAGTTGGATAAAAGGCGTAAATGGCAGTCAATTTCGAGGAAAAAGTCCGGTTAAAGCCTTCTGGAGCAAGACTTTAGGCAAATTGACATTCGAATTTATCTCACTATAGTGGTGCGGGCCCTGCGTGGGGGGTCTGTCTGATGATTTCAAGCATAAATAGGAGGCCACATGGCTGACAAAAAAGCGCAGTTGATCATCGAGGGCGCAGCCCCCGTCGAGCTGCCCATTTTAACCGGCACCGTTGGTCCCGATGTTATCGATGTTCGGGGCCTGACGGCCACGGGCCGTTTCACCTTTGACCCTGGTTTCATGTCGACAGCTTCCTGCGAGTCGAAGATCACCTATATTGACGGCGACAACGGCATCCTGCTGCACCGCGGCTACCCGATCGAACAGTTGGCTGAAAAGTCGGACTACCTGGAAACCTGCTATCTGCTGCTCAACGGCGAATTGCCGACCGCAGAACAGAAGGCCCAGTTCGTCAGCACCGTGAAAAACCACACCATGGTTCACGAGCAGCTGAAGACGTTCTTCAACGGTTTCCGTCGCGACGCCCACCCGATGGCCGTCATGTGCGGCGTAGTCGGCGCCCTCTCGGCCTTCTACCACGACTCCCTGGACATCAATAACCCGCAGCATCGCGAAATTTCCGCGATCCGTCTGGTTGCCAAGATGCCAACCCTGGCAGCGATGGTTTACAAGTACTCCATGGGTCAACCCATGATGTACCCGCGCAACGACCTGACGTACGCGGAAAACTTCCTGCACATGATGTTCAACACCCCGTGCGAGATCAAACCGATCAGCCCGGTACTCGCCAACGCCATGGACAAGATCTTCATCCTCCATGCCGACCACGAGCAGAACGCATCGACGTCCACCGTACGCCTGGCCGGCTCTTCGGGTGCCAACCCGTTCGCCTGTATCGCCGCCGGCATCGCTGCACTGTGGGGCCCTGCCCACGGCGGCGCGAACGAAGCTGTTCTGACCATGCTCGATGAAATTGGCGATGTGTCGAACATCGACAAGTACATCGCCAAGGCCAAGGACAAGAACGATCCGTTCAAGCTGATGGGCTTCGGTCACCGGGTTTACAAAAACCGCGACCCACGCGCAACCGTCATGAAGCAGACCTGCGACGAAGTGCTGAAGGAACTGGGGATCACCAACGATCCGCAACTCGAACTGGCCATGCGCCTGGAAGAGATCGCCCTGACCGACCCGTACTTCATCGAACGCTCGCTGTACCCGAACGTCGATTTCTACTCGGGGATCATCCTCAAGGCGATCGGCATTCCAACCAGCATGTTCACCGTGATCTTCGCTTTGGCGCGGACCGTCGGCTGGATCTCCCACTGGAAAGAAATGCTCTCCAGCCCGTACAAGATTGGCCGTCCGCGCCAGCTGTACACCGGCTACGAGTCGCGTGACATCACCAAGCTGGAAGACCGCAAATAAGACCTGTCTTGCGATAACGTCTTGAGTTGTACGCTGCACCGGGAACGGCCTCTATTTATATAGAGGCCGTTTTTGTTTGTGCGGGCGCAGCGGCCTTAGGGCCGACTGGGATTTTTGTTGGATATGTACACAATCAAACCGCCCAACAAAAAAAATGCCCCAATCTCTCGACCAGGGCATTTCTATTCAACGCAACTTACACAAACAAACCTGAAGCCTTAGTGAGCAACCGCCCCACTCGCCCCCAAACCAGTCTGCGAACGAACAAACTGCGGGAAGAACAGCGCGCGCTCATTAACACCCGCTGTGGACTTGTCAGTGACCGAGAAGAACCAGATCCCGATAAACGCAATGGCCATGGAGAACAGCGCCGGGTACTCATACGGGAAGATAGCCTTCTCGTGATGCAGGATCTGCACCCAAATGGTTGGCCCAAGAACCATCAAACCAACAGCACTGATCAGACCCAACCAGCCGCCAATCATCGCACCACGTGTGGTCAGCTTCTTCCAGTACATGGAAAGCAGCAGCACCGGGAAGTTACAGCTCGCCGCGATGGAGAACGCCAGGCCTACCATGAACGCGATGTTCTGGCTTTCGAACAGAATGCCCAGACCGATCGCCAACACACCCAGACAGATGGTGGTGATTTTCGAGACGCGGATCTCATCCTTGTCGTTGGCTTTGCCCTTCTTGATCACACTCGCGTAAAGGTCGTGGGACACCGCTGTAGCACCGGCCAGCGTCAGACCGGCAACAACTGCCAGAATGGTCGCGAACGCCACCGCCGAGATGAAGCCCAGGAAGATACTGCCACCCACCGCGTTGGCCAGGTGCACCGCCGCCATGTTGTTGCCGCCCAACAGCGCGCCAGCCGCATCTTTAAAGGCAGGGTTGGTGCTGACCAGCAGGATCGCGCCGAAGCCGATGATGAACGTCAGGATGTAGAAGTAACCAATGAAGCCGGTTGCATACAGCACGCTCTTGCGAGCTTCTTTCGCATCACTCACGGTGAAGAAGCGCATCAGAATGTGCGGCAGGCCAGCGGTACCGAACATCAGTGCCAGGCCAAGCGAGAATGCCGAAACAGGATCTTTCACCAGCCCGCCCGGGCTCATGATCGCTTCACCTTTAGGGTGAACCTTGATCGCCTCTGAAAACAGCAAGCTGAAGTCGAAGTTGACATGCTTCATGACCATCAGTGCCATGAACGTAGCACCGGACAGCAGCAACACTGCCTTGATGATCTGCACCCAAGTGGTCGCCAGCATGCCGCCGAACAACACGTACATGCACATCAGGATACCGACCAGGATCACGGCAACGTAGTAGTCGAGACCGAACAGCAGCTGAATCAGCTTGCCGGCACCGACCATTTGCGCGATCAGGTAGAACGCCACCACCACCAGCGAGCCGCAAGCGGACAGCGTGCGGATCTGGGTTTGCCCAAGGCGATAGGACGCCACGTCGGCAAAGGTGTATTTACCCAGGTTACGCAGGCGCTCGGCGATCAGGAACAGAATGATCGGCCAGCCCACCAGGAACCCGATCGAGTAGATCAGGCCGTCGTAGCCAGAGGTGAACACCAGGGCGGAAATACCCAGGAAGGACGCCGCCGACATGTAGTCACCGGCAATCGCCAGACCGTTCTGGAAGCCGGTGATCTTGCCACCCGCCGCATAGTAGTCAGCCGCCGAATTGTTGCGCTTGGAGGCCCAGTAGGTGATGCACAGGGTCAGGCCAACGAACGCGACGAACATCAGGATCGCGGAAACGTTGAGCGGTTGTTTGTGCACTTCGCCGGTCAGGGCTTCACCTGCCCAGGCGCCAGGTGCAAAGGCTGCGATGCTCAATAGAGCCATTAGACGCCGGATCATTGCTGAGCCTCCTTGAGAATCGCATTGTTCAGGTCGTCGAATTCGCCATTGGCGCGTCGTACGTAGATTGCAGTCAGGATAAAGGCCGAGAGAATCAGCCCGACACCAATCGGTATCCCCCAGGTAATCGAAGACTCGGGGCTGATTTTCGCCCCCAGAATATGCGGCCCGTAAGCAATCAAAAGAATGAATCCGGAGTAAAGCCCAAGCATGATCGCCGAAAGAATCCAGGCGAACCTTTCTCGCTTACTAACCAGCTCCTTGAAGCGCGGGCTGTTTTGAATCGAGAGGTAAATGCTGTCGTTCATTGTTTTTATCCTCGCAGCACAGATGAAGTTGGAACGTTATCCACTCTATGCGGCTACGGAACTGGTTCCAGACGACCTTAGTATTAGAACGACATGACGGTTTTGCCTTTTTTCAGCACATATTAATTAGCCTGCTATACACCCATCTTCTATCTACAAGAATCCGGGAATGCAAAAGGCCGCTTGGCAGTGATACCAAGCGGCCCTGTAAGGTACTGACCAGACGCGTCAGCTCAAATCATTTGGTCCAGTCTGCAACGCGTTCCGGGTGTTTGGCCACCCAATCCTTGGCGGCGGCTTCTGGCTTGGCACCATCCTGAATGGCCAACATGACTTCGCCGATTTCGTCTTTCGACGCCCACTGGAAGTTCTTCATGAACTTGGCAACTTCCGGAGCCTTGGTTGCCAGATCTTTGCTGCCGATGTTGTTTACAGTTTCAGCCGCGCCATAAACGCCTTTCGGGTCGTCCAGGAAGCGCAGTTTCCACTTGGCGAACATCCAGTGCGGCACCCAGCCGGTAACAGCAATGGATTCGTTTTTCTTCTCGGCACGGGTCAGCTCGGCAATCATGCCGGCGCCGGAACTGGCCTTGAGTTGATAGCCGGTCAGATCGTAGTCCTTGATTGCCTGTTCGGACTTGAGCATTACGCCCGAACCGGCGTCGATGCCGACGATACGATCTTTGAAGCTGTCGTCGGTTTTCAGATCGGCAATACTTTTAGCTTTGACGTACTCCGGCACGATCAGGCCGATTCTCGCGTCCTTGAAGTTCGGACCGTAATCGACGACTTGATCTTTATTCTTGGTCCAGTATTCACCATGAGTCACAGGCAGCCACGCAGACATCATGGCATCGAGTTTGCCAGTGGCCACGCCCTGCCACATGATCCCGGTGGCAACTGCTTGCAGTTTCACGTCATAACCGAGTTTCTGCCTGATCACTTCAGCGGCCACGTTGGTCGTGGCAACACTGTCCGACCAGCCGTCGACATAACCGATAGTCACTGCCTTGCCTTCGGCGCTGGCTACAGTAGAACTGATCGCCAGCACCAAAGCGGCACCCGCGCCCAAGAGTCGTCGCATCTTCATCGTTACTTCCCCGAAAGTGCTGCGCTCGACGGATGCCGAGTCGCGTCAACGTATTGTTATGGTGCACAGCGCCCCCATCACGCCCACCGCAAACTCGTCCGAACATCAGCGGAGTACTGACGCCCTGATAATCAACCTCACGACAATGGCGACCTTCTCTGCCAGCGACCTCAAGGCATCGAGAAACGACATCAGAACGCCATTAATCTAGACCACCAGAGGTCCGCCGGCCAATCCGCCCAAACATTGCATGTCAAAAGTATGCAGGCCACCAAGCACGCGGCAAATGAAGGTAACATGCGCGGCTTTGCTCCCAGACGGCCTGACCATGCCCGCGACATCCCGCTTTCCTTTTTTTGCTTATCTATTCGCCTGCCTGCTGGGGCTTTTTGCCCTGGGTGGCTTCTGGTACGGCCTCGGTAAACCGGTGGTGTTGCCGGACGTGGCCAGCGCGACTCACAAGCTGCAATGCGCCTCCTATACCCCGTTCGACAAGGACCAATCGCCGTTCGATCAGCCGTTCAAGCTGCGCCCCGAGCGCATGGACGCCGACCTCGCGCTGCTGGCCAAAAGCTTCGAATGCATCCGCACCTATTCCATGACCGGCCTCGAGGCCCTGCCCGACCTGGCGCGCAAGCACGGGCTGAAACTGATGATCGGAGCCTGGGTCAACAGCAACCCGGTGGACACCGCCAAGGAAGTCGACCTGCTGATCGCCTCGGCCAACGCCAACGCGGACGTGGTCACCTCGGTGATCGTCGGCAACGAAACCCTGTTGCGCAAGGAAGTCACTGGCGCGCAGCTGGCCAAGCTCATCAGTAAAGTCAAAAGCCAGGTCAAACAGCCTGTCACTTACGCCGACGTCTGGGAGTTCTGGCTCAAGCACCCGGAAGTCGCCCCGGCGGTGGATTTCCTGACCATCCACTTGTTGCCGTACTGGGAAGATGACCCATCGAACATCGATGCCGCCCTGCAGCATGTGGCCGAAGTACGTCAGGTGTTCGGCAACAAGTTTGCACCCAAGGACGTGATGATTGGCGAAACCGGCTGGCCCAGCGAAGGCCGTCAGCGTGAAACCGCCCTGCCGAGCCGGGTCAATGAAGCCAAGTTCATTCGCGCTTTTGTCATCATGGCGGAGCAGCAAGGCTGGCATTACAACCTGATCGAAGCCTTCGACCAGCCGTGGAAACGCGCCAGCGAAGGTGCAGTCGGTGGTTACTGGGGGCTGTTCGATGCCGATCGCCAGGACAAGGGCGTGCTCGCCGGTCCGGTGTCGAACGTGCCTTACTGGACGCAGTGGCTGGCAGTGGGTGGTTTGATCTTCCTTGGCACGCTATTCCTCGGCGGCCGTGTCCGCAGTACTCGCGCAGCGCTGGTTCTACCGCTGCTGGGTGCGCTGGCCGCTTGCTCGATTGGCGCCTGGGGCGACCTGGCCCGTGTCACTACGCGGTTTGGCAGTGAGTGGTTGTGGGTCGCTTTGCTGACGGCGTTGAACGTGTTGGTGCTGGCCCATGCGGCACTGACCCTGAGCGCTCGCACTGGCTGGCGCGGACGCGCGTTCAATACGCTGGAACGTCGGGCAGGCTGGTTGCTCGCCGCGGCAGGTTTTGCCGCTGCGGTGATGATGCTGGAGCTGGTGTTCGATCCGCGTTATCGCAGCTTCCCGAGTGTCGCATTCATCCTGCCGGCGCTGGTCTATCTGTGCCGCCCGGTGAGCGTGCCGCGTCGGGAAATTGCCCTGCTGACCTTCATCATCGGCACCGGCATTGCGCCGCAGCTTTATCGTGAAGGGTTGCAGAATCAGCAGGCCTGGGGTTGGGCGCTGGTGAGTGTGTTGATGGTTGCAGCGTTGTGGCGCAGTTTGCGGGTTCGCAAGGGCTGATCTTCATTGCTGCTGCCGACCTCTTCGCGAGCAAGCCCGCTCCCACATGAGAATGCGGTCAAATGTGTGCGGGCTTGCTCGCGAAGACGGAACATCAGACGCTACGAGACGCCCGGACCAACCGCAATCCAGCAATCACCACCGCAAACACCGCCAAAGTCGTGTTGTACAACGCCAACGCCGGAAACCCGAACACCAGCGCCAGCACCGCCAACCACCACCCGGCCCGGCCCGGCAGCACAAAACCGATAACGGCTGCCGCCAATGCCGCGAAGCCCAATACGTTGAAGTGAATCATCAAGCCCAGGCTCGAACGAACCTGGCATTCCCAGCGGCTCGCTTCGTCCACGCAGACGCCGACCCATTGAGCATCCTCCATAAAGCCATAACGCGCGCCATAACTGGCGGCCAGCCATAACGGCAGGAGAACGAGCAGCAGAATCACAGGCAGACGGCGGGACATGAAGCACTCCAATAAACGAAAACGGCGGCCAGCTTAATCCCCCGCCAGCGGTAAGCAAACGCGCGTGACAGATAATTGGCCACGAAATCTCTGCAAAGTGTATCGTCCAGCTACTATTACCTCGAAATTAGGCCTGATTGGTGCCGACCCATGGCACTTTGGCGCAAACCCCGTGGTCATAGCCTGCGAACTTCATTTGGCACCTTTCTCTAAGGGATCTAGTCATGCTCCGTTCCTTGCGCTTCGCCGCCCTGTTTGGCGGCCTTATTTTGAGTGCGTCCGCACTGGCCGTCGATATCGACGCTGCCAGTTATGGCTACCCCTTGACCAACCCGTTCGAGGCGACCATTGCCACGACACCGCCGGACTTGCGCCCGGAGTTGCCGCTGGATGACGACATCAATCAGACCGACCGCAGCGTCAGGTTGCGCCCGGAACGTGAGTTCGACCTGCCGGACAACTTCTGGCCGGTGAAAAAGCTCACCTACCGCATCGCCACACAAGAAAAAGCCGCACCGCTGATCTTCCTGATCGCCGGCACCGGCGCGCGCTATGACAGCAGCATCAATGAGTACCTGAAAAAGCTCTACTACAAGGCCGGCTACCACGTGGTGCAACTGTCGTCGCCCACCAGCTTCGATTTCATGAGTGCCGCCTCACGCTTCGCCACACCCGGCATCACCAAAGAAGACGCCGAAGACATGTACCGTGTGATGCAGGCCGTGCGGGCACAAAACCCGAAAGTGCCCGTCACTGATTACTACCTGACCGGCTACAGCCTGGGCGCACTGGACGCGGCATTTGTCGCGCACCTGGACGAAACCCGCCGCAGCTTCAACTTCAAGAAAGTCTTGCTGCTCAACCCGCCGGTCAACCTCTACACCTCGATTACCAACCTGGACAAGCTCGTCCAGACCGAGGTCAAGGGCATCAACAACACCACCACTTTCTACGAGCTGGTGCTGGACAAACTGACCCGTTACTTCCAGCAGAAAGGCTACATCGACCTCAACGATGCGCTGCTCTACGACTTCCAGCAGTCCAAGCAACACCTGAGCAACGAACAGATGGCCATGTTGATCGGCACTTCGTTCCGCTTCTCGGCTGCCGACATTGCCTTCACCTCGGACTTGATCAACCGTCGCGGCCTGATCACTCCACCGAAATACCCGATCACCGAAGGCACCACCCTCACGCCGTTCCTCAAACGCGCGCTGCAGTGCGACTTCGACTGTTACATCACCGAACAGGTCATCCCGATGTGGCGCGCCCGCACCGACGGCGGCAGCCTGCTGCAACTGATCGACCAGGTCAGTTTGTATGCACTCAAGGATTACCTGCACGACAGCCCGAAAATCGCCGTCATGCACAACGCCGACGACGTGATTCTCGGCCCTGGCGACCTTGGTTTCCTGCGCAAGACCTTTGGCGATCGTTTGACCATTTACCCGCTGGGCGGCCATTGCGGCAACCTTAATTACCGCGTCAACAGCGACGCCATGCTGGAGTTCTTCCGTGGCTAAATATCTCCTGCTTATCGCCGCGTTACTCTGTGCAGGCGTCGCCAATGCCGACAACAGCAAAGCCAATGCACCGGTTGTGATTGACAGTGACGGCTTCAAGGAGCCTCTGAGCAAGCTCAAATTCAACCCGGGCCTGGATCAGCGCGAGTTCGAACGTTCGACGCTTAGCGCGCTGGCCGTCTACGACCCGCTGGAAGAGTGGAACCGCCGCGTCTACCACTTCAACTACCGCTTCGACCAATGGGTGTTCCTGCCAGTGGTCGATGGCTATCGCTACATCACGCCGAGTTTCCTGCGCACCGGTGTCAGCAACTTCTTCAACAACCTCGGTGATGTGCCGAACCTGTTGAACAGCTTGCTGCAGTTCAAGGGTCAGCGCTCGATGGAAACCACCGCGCGCCTGCTGCTCAATACCACCGTCGGCATCGCCGGCTTGTGGGATCCGGCGACCGCCATGGGTCTGCCGCGCCAGAACGAAGACTTCGGCCAGACACTGGGCTTCTATGGTGTACCCAGCGGCGCCTACTTCGTGTTGCCGATCCTCGGCCCTTCGAACCTCCGCGACACCGGTGGCCTGGTGGTGGACTTCAGCGCGGAATCGGCGATCAACTTCCTGAACGTCGCCGAAGTCAGCGAAAACCATCCGGAAATCTGGGTCCTGCGTGGCATCGACAAGCGTCACCAGAACAGCTTCCGCTATGGCAAGCTGAACTCGCCGTTCGAGTACGAGAAAGTGCGCTACGTGTACACCGAGTCGCGCAAGTTGCAGATCGCCGAGTAATTCATCGGCAACAAAAAAAGGCCATTCGATGCGAATCGAATGGCCTTTTTTTGAGCTAGGTCAGTTACCCATGAACAACTTGCGATTCCTTCGGATCCGCCCCGTAGTCATTTTCGCCCTTATTTCCCCGTGTCCCCATTGAAATCAAAAACATGATAAATCCAATGAGAGGGATGATTAGCCAGAAGAAGTTGAGCCCGCTTTTGTTAAGGTCATGATACCGCCGCCAGGTAATCGCCAATCGAGGGCAAGCAGAGCAAAGCGCATACGCGGTGTAGATCAACAGATATGCTCGCTCTCCCAACAACCCCAACCAAATCCCGATACCTAGCCAAAGTGCAATTAAGCAGTTATCAATGAGAAAAAACATCCAGAACTCTTTCCTGCTCGCTCTGCCTCCAAACGTTGCGTATTTCTTGAAAGCTTGCAAATACCATTTCATCCCTACCCCCCTTCACAATCAGAAAACCCATTCAGGCCATTGCAACCCAAATAGGGAGGCGAAGTTTACGAGAACATCAAAAATGGGCTTGTAGGAACAATCTGAAAGAAATGTGGGTATCTAGATTTTCTTAAACTTTCACTGCTTTCCAGATTTTGCTCACGGCCATAACACCGGCCAACACAATGGCCCCTGCCACAATCCCCGCCACCGCATTCAGCAACGTCGGCACGATAAAACCGGCACCGCCCGCCCCTGCGCTGACGCTCTCAATCCAGTGATGAACCACCGGCACGCCGTGGGTGAGAATTCCACCACCCACCAGGAACATCGCTGCCGTGCCGATCACCGACAGGCTTTTCATCATGTACGGAGCCGCACGCAGGATCCCGCCGCCAATGCTTTTAGCGATCTGTCCAGGCTTCTGAGTCAGCCACAAGCCGAGGTCGTCGAGTTTGACGATGCCGGCCACCAGGCCATACACGCCGATGGTCATGACGATGGCAATGCCCGAAAGCACGATGACTTGTTGGGTCAGCGAGGCATCCGCCACGGTGCCCAGGGTGATTGCGATGATTTCTGCAGAGAGAATGAAGTCGGTGCGGATGGCGCCTTTGATCTTGTCCTGCTCGAACGCCACCAGATCGACCGCCGGATCAGCCACGGCCTCGACCAGCTCTGCATGCTCGGCCTGGTCTTCAGCCTCGCTGTGCAGGAATTTATGGGCCAGTTTCTCGAAACCTTCGAAACACAGATACGCGCCGCCGATCATCAACAACGGTGTGACCAGCCAGGGAATGAACGCGCTGATGGCCAACGCCGAGGGCACCAGGATCAGCTTGTTGAGAAAGGAGCCCTTGGCCACCGCCCACACCACCGGGATTTCCCGCTCGGCGCGCACACCGGAAACCTGTTGGGCATTGAGCGCCAGATCGTCGCCGAGCACACCGGCAGTCTTCTTGGCGGCCATTTTGGTCATCAACGCCACATCGTCGAGTACCGCGGCGATGTCGTCGATCAGCAACAGCAAACTGCTTCCTGCCATGAATCAGGTTTCCTTCTTGAATGGATGCCGCGCAGCATAACGCGGCCGGGTGCCGCACGGGGCATTCTTGAGCGCCGCGCGAGGCCGGTGCTACCATGCGCAACCGCCAGAACAGGCAAGGAACCCCCTGGTTTATGAGCACCATCCGCGAGCGCAACAAAGAACTGATCCTGCGTGCCGCCAGTGAAGAATTTGCCGACAAGGGCTTCGCTGCGACCAAAACCAGTGACATCGCAGCCAAGGCGGGATTGCCCAAGCCCAACGTCTACTACTATTTCAAATCCAAGGAAAACCTCTACCGCGAGGTCCTGGAAAGCATCATCGAACCGATTCTGCAGGCCTCGACACCGTTTAACGCCGACGGCGTGCCGAGTGACGTACTGAGCAGCTACATCCGCTCGAAAATCCGCATCTCTCGCGACCTTCCTTTCGCCTCCAAGGTGTTCGCCAGCGAAATCATGCACGGCGCCCCGCACCTGAGCGCTGATCTGGTTGAACGGCTCAACGGCCAGGCCAAGCACAACATCGACTGCATCCAGACCTGGATCGACCGCGGCCAGATCGCCCCGATCGACCCCAACCACCTGATGTTCAGCATCTGGGCCGCGACCCAGACCTATGCCGACTTCGACTGGCAGATTTCCGCGGTGACCGGAAAGGCCAAACTCGATGAGGCCGACTATGAAGCGGCGGCGCAGACGATTATCCGGTTGGTGCTCAAGGGGTGTGAGCCGGACCGTTAAACCGCGGCGCGGCCATCGCTGGCAAGCCAGCTCCCGCATTGAATTACATTTCCTTGTAGGAGCGAGCCTGCTCGCGATGAAGGCAACTCGATTTCAGCTCAAACCCAAACAGCATCCCACAACGGATAGTCGCCAAGCTTCTCGACCAGTCCAGCCCGCAACGGGTTGGCTACTACATATCGAGCCAGCTTCACCAAATCCTCTTCCCGCCGCAGCGCCCTATCATGAAATCCTCTCTGCCAGAGACTGGTGCTTCGACCGGTAGACTGCTTTATGGCTTTGGTGCTCATCGACTTGGTTTTTTGCATCAGCTCACTCAAAGATCCCTTTTGCAACTCAATCAACCAATGAAAATGATCTGGCATGACCACCCAAGCCAACGAGTTCGCAAAGCCTAGATTCTGTGCATTGCGAAATTGATCGACCACCAGCCGGCCCAAGGTGAAATCCTTGAAAACCGGGGTTCTGTGAACTGTGTTGGTGGTTAACAGATAAATTCGACTGGCTTCGGCATAGCGACCGATTCGCAATCGATTTGCGGCAGGTAAATCCGGCATTCCTTAGCCTCCCGTGATCAGGTCATGAGAAGGCTAGCTCTATGGATTGAAGTGGGTGGGGCAAACTATTGGCTGGATGTGTCTGGTAGACAGCTATCGCGAGCAGGCTCACTCCTACAGGGGATTCCAGCAGTCAGACAATTTGTGTCCGACCACAAAACCTGTAGGAGCGAGCCTGCTCGCGATGACATTTGTTCAGGCGCTGAAGGTCAAGCACTCACCCCCGCATCCGCCCGCAACCCCGACGCCTCAATCGCGTTGATTGCACATTGCTCATCAACATCAGAAAGATCACCGCTGATACCCACCGCCCCCAGCACATTCCCGTCCTGATCCCGAATCAAGACTCCGCCCGGTGCCGGGACGACGCTGCCCTGCCCCAGACTGTTCAAAGCGGCGATAAACGCCGGTCGTTGTTGTGCGTCCAGCGCCAGCAGGCGTGAGCCTTTGCCCAGGGCGATGGCGCCCCAGGCTTTGCCGATGGCGATCTGCGGGCGCAGCAGGCTGGCGCCGTCTTCACGCTGCAGGGCGACCAAGTGTCCACCCGCATCCAGTACTGCGATGGTCAATGGAGCCGCCGAGATTGCACGCCCTGCGGAGATAGCCTGATTGGCCAGGTTGACTGCGACTTTCAAGGTTAAAGCGCTCATGGTGCCGTCCTCATTTTGTTATAGGGAAAGCTGCTGGACTGCGTTTTGCTCAGAAGTCCGATGCAACAAATAGAACACAATGAGTTATTTTTTTGTATACAATAATTTTCGAAAAGCGCCACATTCGACGAAAAGCCACAGTAGATTGGGCTTCCGACGAATGAAACGGCCGCTTGAGAAAATGGATTGACCTGCGCCGTCCGCCGTGAATACACTCTGCGCAAAGCCACTTGTATACAATTACAAAACGTAAGAGGCACAAAACCATGAGCAAAATGAGAGCAATCGAAGCCGCCGTTCTGGTGATGCGCCGTGAAGGGGTTGATACCGCTTTTGGCATCCCCGGCGCCGCGATCAACCCGCTGTACTCCGCCTTGCAGAAGGTCGGTGGCATCGATCACGTCCTTGCTCGCCACGTTGAAGGCGCCTCGCACATGGCCGAGGGCTACACCCGCACCAAGGCCGGCAACATCGGCGTGTGCATCGGCACTTCCGGCCCTGCCGGGACCGACATGGTCACCGGGCTTTACAGCGCCTCGGCCGACTCGATCCCGATTCTTTGCATTACCGGCCAGGCACCCCGCGCCCGTATGCACAAGGAAGACTTCCAGGCTGTCGACATCACCTCGATCGTCAAGCCAGTGACCAAGTGGGCAACCACCGTCATGGAGCCGGGCCAGGTGCCTTACGCGTTCCAGAAAGCCTTCTACGAAATGCGCTCCGGCCGTCCGGGCCCGGTGCTGATCGATCTGCCGTTCGACGTGCAGATGGCTGAAATCGAATTCGACATCGACGCCTACGAACCACTGCCGCTGGCCAAGCCAACCGCTAACCGCGTGCAAATCGAGAAGGCCCTGGCCATGCTCGACCAGGCCGAGCGTCCGTTGCTGGTGGCCGGTGGCGGCATCATCAATGCCGACGCCAGCGAGTTGCTGGTGGAATTTGCCGAGCTGACCGGTATTCCGGTGGTCCCGACCCTGATGGGCTGGGGCACCATTCCGGACGATCACCCGTTGATGGTCGGCATGGTCGGTCTGCAAACCTCGCACCGCTACGGCAACGCCACGATGCTCAAGTCCGACCTGGTGCTGGGTGTCGGTAACCGTTGGGCCAACCGTCACACCGGTTCGATCGACGTTTACACCGAAGGCCGCAAGTTCATTCACGTTGACATCGAACCGACCCAGATCGGCCGCGTGTTCACCCCGGACCTGGGCATCGTTTCCGACGCCGCTGCCGCGCTGACCGTGTTCATCGAAGTCGCTCGCGAATGGCAAGCCGCCGGCAAGCTGAAAAACCGCAGCGCCTGGTTGCAAGACTGCCAGCAGCGCAAATCCAGCCTGCAGCGCAAGACTCACTTCGACAACGTGCCGGTCAAGCCGCAACGGGTTTACGAAGAGATGAACCAGGTGTTCGGCAAAGACACCTGCTACGTCAGCACCATCGGTCTGTCGCAGATTGCCGGCGCGCAGTTCCTGCACGTCTACAAGCCACGTCACTGGATCAACTGCGGTCAAGCAGGCCCTCTGGGCTGGACCATTCCGGCAGCGCTGGGCGTGGTCAAGGCTGATCCGACTCGCAAGGTCGTGGCACTGTCGGGCGACTATGACTTCCAGTTCATGATCGAAGAGTTGGCGGTGGGCGCGCAGTTCAAGCTGCCGTACATCCACGTGGTGGTGAACAACTCGTACCTGGGGCTGATCCGTCAGGCTCAGCGCGGATTCGACATGGATTACTGCGTGCAGCTGTCCTTCGACAACCTGAACGCTCCGGAACTCAACGGTTACGGTGTGGACCACGTCGCGGTGGCCGAAGGCCTGGGTTGCAAGGCGCTGCGTGTGTTCGAACCAGGTCAGATCCAGCCTGCCCTGCGCAGGGCTCAGGAGCTGATCGAAGAGTTCAAGGTGCCGGTGATCGTCGAAATCATTCTGGAGCGCGTGACCAACATTTCCATGGGTACCGAGATCAACGCCGTCAACGAATTCGAAGACCTGGCGCTGGTCGGCAACGATGCGCCGACCGCCATTTCGTTGCTTGATTAAGTTGACCTGATACCTGTAGCAGCTGCCGAGGCACGAGGCTGCGTTGCGTGTCCGCAGGACCGCCGTCGGGGCCGCTTCGCAGCCCAACGCAGCCTCGTGCCTCGGCAGCTGCTACAGGCACCTATTTTTCACAGGAGACCACCATGCCGCGTTTCGCAGCCAACCTGTCCATGCTGTTCACCGAGCAGGATTTTCTTGCCCGTTTTGAAGCTGCCGCCAAGGCCGGCTTCAGTGGTGTCGAATACCTGTTCCCTTACGATTTCAGCTCCGCCGAGATCAAGGCCAAGCTTGATGCCAATGGCTTGACCCAAGTGTTGTTCAACCTGCCGGCCGGTGACTGGGCCAAGGGCGAACGCGGTATCGCGTGCCTGCCGGACCGGGTTGAAGAGTTCCGCGCCGGTGTCGACCTGGCGATTGCTTACGCGAAAGTGTTGGGCAACACCCAGGTCAACTGCCTGGCCGGTATTCGTCCGCAAGGCATCGACGATGCCACCGTGGAAAAAACCTTCGTCGCCAACCTCAAATACGCCGCCGACAAGCTGCAAGCCGCGGGCATCAAACTGGTGATGGAAGCGATCAACACCCGCGACATTCCGGGTTTCTACCTGAACAACACCGCGCAAGCCCTGTCGATTCGCGAACAGGTCGGCAGCGCCAACCTGTTCCTGCAATACGACATCTACCACATGCAAATCATGGAGGGCGACCTGGCCCGCACCATGGCTGCGCACCTGGGCGAGATCAACCACATCCAGTTGGCCGATAACCCTGGGCGCAACGAACCGGGTACCGGTGAAATCAACTACCGCTTCCTGTTCGAACACCTGGACCGCATCGGTTATCAGGGTTGGGTTGGCTGCGAATACAAACCGCTGACCACCACCGAAGCGGGCCTTGGCTGGCTCAAAACGCATAACGCGATCTGACACAGATCCCCTGTAGGAGTGAGCCTGCTCGCGATGAATTCACCTTGGTACACCTGATGTACCGCAGCGCCTGAATCGCGAGCAGGCTCACTCCTACAAAAAGCTCCGCACCTATTTGCTTGAGCAACACAAAAACAAGAGGAATTTCTCATGGCTAAAATCGGATTTATCGGCACCGGCATCATGGGCCACCCAATGGCGTTGAACCTGCAGAAAGCCGGTCACAGCCTGTTCCTGTCGGCGCACCACGACGCTGCGCCTGCTGACCTGATTGCCGGTGGCGCCGTTGCCTTGGCGAACCCGAAAGAAGTCGCGCAAGAAGCCGAATTCATCATCGTCATGGTGCCGGATACCCCGCAGGTAGACGACGTGCTGTTCCGCGAAGACGGTGTTGCGGCCGGTGTTGGCAAAGGCAAAGTCGTGATCGACATGAGTTCGATCTCGCCGACGGCCACCAAAGCCTTCGCTGCCAAGATCAACGAAAAAGGCGCTCAGTACCTCGACGCGCCGGTGTCCGGCGGTGAAGTCGGCGCCAAGGCCGCGACCCTGAGCATCATGGTCGGCGGCGATGCGGATGCCTTCGAACGCGTGCTGCCGCTGTTCCAGGCGATGGGCAAGAACATCACCCTGGTGGGCGGCAACGGCGACGGTCAAACCGCCAAAGTGGCGAACCAGATCATCGTGGCGCTGAACATCCAGGCCGTGGCCGAAGCCCTGCTGTTTGCGTCGAAAAACGGTGCCGATCCTGCCAAGGTCCGTGAAGCACTGATGGGCGGCTTCGCATCGTCGAAGATCCTCGAAGTGCACGGCGAGCGCATGATCAAAGGCACCTTCGACCCAGGCTTCCGCATCAGCCTGCACCAAAAGGACCTGAACCTGGCCCTGGCCGGCGCACGAGAGCTGGGCATCAACCTGCCGAACACCGCCAACACCCAGCAAGTGTTCAGCACCTGCGCAGCGATCGGTGGCAGCAACTGGGACCACTCGGCGCTGATCAAGGGCCTGGAACACATGGCGAATTTCTCGATTCGCGATAAGTAAGCCCTGCCCCACCCTGTAGGAGTGAGCCTGCTCGCGATGGAATCAGCGCGGTGTACCTGACACACCGCGCCGCCTGAATCGCGAGCAGGCTCACTCCTACAGTGATCTGTGTGCCCTTTCGAATAACAAGAATTCCGGGAGCCCGCCATGTCGGTCAATCCGCAACAATTCCTGCGCGAGCTGTTTGCCACAGCCATCGACGCGGCCCATCCGCAGCAAGTCCTCGAAGCCCATTTGCCCAAAGACCGCAGCGGTCGGGTGATCGTCATCGGCGCCGGCAAAGCCGCCGCGGCCATGGCCCAAGTGGTGGAGCGTTGCTGGCAGGGCGAAGTATCAGGTTTAGTGGTGACGCGTTACGGTCACGGCGCCCCGTGTGAAAAAATCGAAGTGGTGGAAGCCGCTCACCCGGTGCCTGACGCTGCCGGTCTGGCGGTCGCCAAGCGCGTGTTGGAACTGGTCAGCAATCTGACTGAAGACGACCGTGTGATCTTCCTGCTCTCGGGCGGCGGCTCTGCCCTGCTGGCGTTGCCCGCGGCTGGCATCACCCTGGCCGACAAGCAGTCGATCAACAAAGCCCTGCTCAAATCCGGCGCCACCATTGGCGAGATGAATTGCGTCCGCAAGCACCTCTCGGCGATCAAGGGCGGCCGCCTCGGCAAAGCCTGCTGGCCTGCCACTGTTTATACCTATGCGATTTCCGATGTACCGGGCGACCTCGCCACGGTCATCGCCTCCGGCCCTACCGTGGCCGACCCGAGCACCTCCGCCGAAGCACTGGCGATCCTCAAGCGCTACAACATCGAAGTCCCGGCCTCGGTGCGCAACTGGCTGCTGAGCCCGGAATCAGAGACGGTCAAACCCGGCGATCCGAGCCTGGCGCGCAGTCACTTCCAGTTGATCGCCCGTCCGCAGCAGTCGCTTGAAGCCGCTGCGGTGAAAGCGCGTCAGGCCGGTTTCAGTCCGCTGATCCTCGGCGACCTGGAAGGCGAATCCCGCGAAGTGGCCAAGGTGCACGCCGGTATCGCCCGTCAGGTCGTGCTGCACGGTCAGCCATTGGCGGCGCCCTGCGTAATCCTCTCGGGCGGTGAAACCACGGTCACCGTACGCGGCAATGGCCGTGGCGGACGCAACGCCGAATTCCTGCTGAGCCTGACCGACAACCTCAAAGGCCTGCCCGGCGTCTACGCGCTGGCCGGCGACACCGATGGCATCGACGGCTCCGAAGACAACGCCGGCGCAATCATGACCCCGGACAGCTACGCCCGCGCCGCCGCCCTCGGCCTGAGCGCCAGCGACGAGTTGGACAACAACAATGGCTACGGCTATTTCGAGGCGCTGGACGCGCTGATCGTCACTGAACCGACCCGCACCAACGTCAACGACTTCCGTGCCATCCTGATTCTCGAGAGCCCTAAAAATGACGCCTGACAAGAAGGTTAAAATCCTCGCCACCCTCGGTCCTGCCACTAACGGGATCGACGACATCCGTGAGCTGGTGCAGGCCGGGGTCAACATCTTTCGCCTGAACTTCAGCCATGGCGATCACGCCGACCACGCTCAGCGCTATCAGTGGATTCGTGAAGTCGAGCGCCAGCTGAATTATCCGCTGGGCATTCTGATGGACCTGCAAGGCCCGAAACTGCGGGTCGGCAAGTTCAGCGAGGGCAAGGTGCAACTGCATCGCGGTCAGGCACTGCGTCTGGATCTTGACCCGACGCCGGGTGATGAACGCCGGGTCAACCTGCCTCACCCGGAAATCATCGCTGCGCTCGAACCGGGCATGGACCTGCTGCTGGACGACGGCAAGCTGCGTCTTCGCGTGGTCACCAAATATTCCGACGCCATCGACACCACCGTGCTCAATGGCGGCGAACTCTCGGATCGCAAAGGCGTGAACGTGCCTCAAGCGGTGCTGGAACTGAGCCCGCTGACCGCCAAGGACCGTCGTGATTTGAGCTTCGGTCTGGAGCTGGGTGTGGACTGGGTCGCGCTGTCGTTTGTGCAGCGTCCGGAAGACATCCGCGAGGCGCGCGAACTGATCGGCGACAAAGCGTTTTTGATGGCCAAGATCGAGAAGCCATCGGCAGTGACGCAACTGCGTGAGATCGCCGAATTGAGCGACGCGATCATGGTTGCTCGCGGTGACCTGGGCGTGGAAGTGCCGGCCGAAAGCGTGCCGCAGATTCAGAAAAACATCATCAGCATCTGCCGTCAGCTCGGCAAACCGGTGGTGGTGGCGACGCAGATGCTGGAGTCGATGCGCTTCTCCCCTGCCCCGACCCGTGCCGAGGTGACCGACGTTGCCAACGCCGTGGCCGAAGGTGCGGATGCGGTGATGTTGTCGGCAGAAACTGCCTCTGGCGAGTACCCGCTGGAAGCTGTGCAGATGATGAGCAAGATCATTCGTCAGGTGGAAAACGGCCCGGACTATCAGGCGCAACTGGACGTGAGCCGGCCTAAGGCTGAAGCGACTGTTTCCGATGCGATCAGCTGCGCGATTCGCCGTATCAGCAATGTGCTGCCGGTGGCGGTGCTGGTGAATTACAGCGAATCCGGCACGTCGAGTTTGCGTGCGGCGCGGGAACGGCCGACGGTGCCGATCCTCAACCTGACGCCGAACCTGCAAACCGCTCGCCGGTTGACGGTGGCGTGGGGCGTGCACTCGGTGGTCAATGATCGGCTGCGGCAGGTGGATGAGGTGTGCTCGACGGCGCTGGAAATTGCCCAGGCCCAGGGCATGGCGCAACGCGGGGATACTTTATTGATCACGGCGGGTGTGCCGTTTGGGCAGCCTGGGTCGACTAACTCTTTGCGTATCGAAACATTGATCTAAAGACTCCTGTGGCGAGGGAGCTTGCTCCCGCTCGGCTGCGAAGCAGTCGTCGCTTTAGCATGACGGTTCCAACAGAAAGACCGCATTCGCTGAATTTGGGGCCGCTTCGCAGCCCAGCGGGAGCAAGCTCCCTCGCCACAGAGTTTGTGCAAGACCTTTTGATTTTCCTCTGCCCCCAGACTTCATCATGCCTGCCAACCACTTCAACACCCACTGCCCCGACTGGGCTACTGCCCTGCTCAACGGCTTCAGCCAGATTTTTCTCCAGCGTCATCCGCTGTGCGGTCTGCTGTGCCTGCTGGCCATTCTTTTCACCGCGCCCGCCCTGCTCGGCGGTGCACTGCTAGGCGGTGTCGCCGGGCTGCTCACCGCGCAACGACGCGGTTATGCCAAGGCCGATCGTCAGGCCGGGCTGTTCAGTTACAACGGTGTCTTGCTCGGTTTGCTGCTGAGCCTCTACTTCCCGTGGTCAGCAATGTTGCCGCCGCTGATCATTGCCGCGGGCGGCCTGAGTGCGATGGTCACTCAACAGTGGCTCAAACGCGTCCGGGTCAGCCAATACCTGCCTGCCTATACGGCGCCCTTCGTGGGGCTGGGCTGGTTGCTGTTGTGCTTCGCCACGCCCTCGACAAATGCGCACCTGATCGAAATCAATACGCTGAACATGCTCGCCGCACCACTCAAAGGCCTCGGCCAGGTGATGTTCCTCGGTCATCCGCTGGCCGGTGCGATGATTGCCGTGGGCTTGCTGATCGCTGATCGCCGCGCATTCTGCTGGGCGTTGTTGGCGTCTGTCGCGGGCATGGGCTGGAGCATGCTGCATCACGACGTCTATACCGCATTGATCGGCCTCGGTGGCTACAACGCCGTACTCGCCGCCCTCGCCTTCAGCCCGCAGCGCCAGAAGCCTTGGCTGCCGCTGGTCGGTATTGCATCAGCGCTGTTGCTGACGCCGGTGTTTGCCGCCATCGGTCTGCCAACGCTGACGGCGCCTTTTATCCTCGCCTGTTGGCTGATCCGCACGATTGTTCAAATGCTCGGCAAGACCACTGTCGCCCGTACGCCTTGCACTCTGGAGGAGAATCAACCTAGGCTTCGCTGATCATTGGTTCAGGCGGTATCCATGGACAGCAGCAAAAACTGGCGTGAAGAGCTTTACGTCATGGTTTTCCAGAGCGACACCAAGGCCGGGCGACGCTTCGACGGCATCCTGTTGTTGATCATCCTCGCCAGTATTGTGATCGTGATGCTCGACAGCATCGATTCCATTCACCAGAACTACGCCAATGTGCTGGCGTACATCGAGTGGGGCTTCACGGTCATCTTCGCCATCGAATACGGCCTGCGGTTGTACTGTTCACCCAAGCCGTTGCGCTATGCGTTCAGCTTTTATGGGCTGGTGGATTTGCTGGCAATCGTGCCCGGCATTCTTGCGCTGTATTACGCCGATGCGCAGTACCTGCTGATTATCCGGATCATTCGGATGCTGCGGATTTTCCGCGTGCTCAAGCTCAGCCCGTACCTCAAGCAAGCCAACTATCTGATGTCCGCATTGCGCGGCAGCAAGCAGAAGATCGTGGTGTTTCTGGTCAGCGTCTGCACCCTGGTGACGGTGTTCGGTACGTTGATGTACGTGATCGAAGGCCCGGAGCACGGCTTCACCAGCATTCCCAAAGGCATCTATTGGGCTATCGTCACGCTGACCACCGTGGGGTTCGGCGACATCGTGCCTAAAACGCCATTGGGCCAGGTGATTTCGTCGCTAGTGATGATCACCGGTTACTCGATCATCGCCGTGCCGACGGGAATTTTCACCGCCGAACTGGCCAACGCGATGCGCGGCGAACAACTGCAACATGACTGCCCGGTGTGCAAGAAAAACAACCACGAGCATGGCGCGGCGTTCTGCTCACGGTGCGGTAATCAGCTGTTCAAGAAAATGGAATAATCAAAGTACTTTTTAATCTTTAAAGGACTATGCGAGCCCCGTTATAGTCGCTGGCAAATTGCCTCTTTTAAATAAAAACTTTATGAACACTCTTTTTAAAACAAGGACTGCGCAGTGAAAAAACTCTTTGGCGCCTCACTTCTGGCCGCTGGCCTGGCACTGACCAGCATGGCTCAGGCCGCACCGACCCTGCTTAACGTTTCCTACGACGTGATGCGCGATTTCTACAAGGACTACAACACTGCCTTCCAGAAACACTGGCAAGCCGAGCACAACGAAAACATCACCCTGCAGATGTCCTTCGGCGGCTCCAGCAAACAGGCGCGTTCAGTGATCGATGGCCTGCCGGCTGACGTCATCACCATGAACATGGCCACCGACATCAACGCCCTGGCGGACAACGGCAAACTGGTCCCGGACAACTGGGTCACGCGCCTGCCGAACAACAGCGCACCGTTCACCTCGGCCACCGTGTTCATCGTCCGCAAAGGCAACCCGAAAGCCCTGAAAGACTGGCCTGACCTGCTCAAGGACGGCGTGCAGGTGATCGTGCCAAACCCGAAAACGTCGGGTAACGGCCGCTACACCTACCTCTCGGCCTGGGGTTATGTGCTGAAAAACGGTGGTGACGAAAGCAAAGCCAAAGACTTCGTCGGCAAGCTGTTCAAACAAGCGCCGGTGCTGGATACCGGTGGCCGCGCCGCCACTACGACTTTCATGACCAACCAGATTGGTGATGTGCTGGTGACCTTCGAAAACGAGGCGGAAATGATCGCCCGTGAGTTTGGTCGTGATCAGTTTGAAGTGATCTACCCAAGTGTTTCCGCCGAAGCCGAGCCGCCAGTGTCGGTGGTCGACAAAACCGTCGACAAGAAAGGCACTCGCGCTGCTGCCGAGGAATATTTGAAGTACCTGTGGTCGCCGGAAGGTCAGGAGATTGCTGCGGCGAACTACCTTCGCCCGCGTGATCCGGCGGTGTTGGCCAAGTACACCGATCGTTTCCCGAAAGTGGATTTCCTGTCGGTAGAAAAGACCTTTGGTGACTGGCGGACAGTGCAGAAGACCCACTTCAACGATGGTGGGATCTTTGATCAGATCTACAGCGGTCAGTAATTCCTGAGCCCAATGAAAAAGGCGACCTGAGAAGGTCGCCTTTTTTGTGCCCGAACACAAAACCCAAGTTCACTGAAGATCCCTTAATGTAGGAGTGAGCCTGCTCGCGATAGCGGAGTGTCATTCAACATTGATATTGACTGACACTCCGCTATCGCGAGCAGGCTCACTCCTACAGGGGTTTTGCCATGCTGTTACATCGGTGGTGTTACGCCGTCCTTGCCCGCGGAAATTGATTGGGCAGTGAGCGTCCCGTCAGCACTCTGGGTCACAAACGTCACAATCTTCACCCCCACCTTCAGCAAGCTGCGATCACCCGGCACCAGGTTCACGATCGGCACATCCTCCGGCACCAGAATCTTCTGCTGGCCGCCCTTGTAGTTGACAGTCAACACCCGGCCATTGCTGACGACCAGATCACCGACGCTGCCATTGGTCATGCTACTGCCCTTCACCAAATCAAACGGTCGATGTCCATCACCGCTACCAGCCAGCTCCGGTGGGAAGACATGGACTTCCAGCGCCTTGAGGGTGCCGTCTTCTTGCGCAATGGCAGCCGAGCCGATGTAGCTGCCGGGCTTGATGTCTTCGATGTTGGCCAAGGTGACGGCACGGACTTTGGTGTCATTGGTCAGGTTGATCACCACGTTTTCACCACTGTTAACGTGGACTTTCAGCACGTCGGGGCTGACCCCGGTGATCTCGCCGCGAACGCCGATGCGCATGCCCGGCGCGTCAGCAGCCTGGACAAGACCTGCCGTGAACAAGCTGATCAAGGTAACCACTGAAGCGCCGCGAATCAGGTGACGAAACATCGCATTCATGAAAGTGCCTTCCGTTTAATGAAACGTGAAGAGAGAACATAAGCACGCTATCGAACAGGATGTAAGTGAATGTATCATCGGACCTCGATATTTTGACGCAAGGCTCCTCGATGGACATCACACACGTCCGTCACTCATTCCGCAACGGAATGATTGCTATCACTCCAAACCCTCTTCTGCCCCTTTCGATAGCCCTTTAGCCTGCGCGCATTCTCTTTTGCTCAGCGAGACCCGTTATGAAGCCAGCGACCCAGGTGCCCCACGGCACCGCAACAATGACCCGAGGCATGGTGCTGCTGTTCGCCTTCTGCTGCGGCGCCATCGTTGCCAACATTTACTACGCCCAACCGATCATCGGCCTGATCGCACCCGACATCGGCCTGACCAGCACCATGGCCAGCCTGATCGTTTCACTGACCCAGATCGGTTACGCGCTGGGTCTGTTCTTCCTGGTACCGCTGGGAGATCTGTTGGAAAACCGCCGCTTGATGATCATCACTACCGTGGTGGCGATTGCCAGTCTGTTGGGCGCCGCGTTCACCGATCAGCCAAACGTGTTTTTGCTGATCTCGCTGCTGGTGGGGTTCAGCTCGGTGTCGGTGCAGATCCTGATTCCACTGGCCGCGCACTTGGCACCAGAGGAATCGCGTGGCCGTGTGGTCGGCGGGATCATGGGCGGTTTGCTGCTGGGGATTCTGTTGGCGCGGCCGGTGTCCAGCGTGGTGGCTGACCACTTCGGCTGGCGCGCGATGTTTGTGATTGCGGCCGTGTTGATGGCGGCGATCAGCATCGTGCTGGCGCTGACCATTCCCAAGCGCCAGCCTGATCACAGCGCTTCTTATGGTCAGTTGCTGGGCTCGTTGTGGACCCTGTTGCGTCAACAACCCGTGTTACGTCAGCGCGCGTTTTACCAAGGCTGCATGTTCGCCACCTTCAGCCTGTTCTGGACCGCCGTGCCGCTGGAACTGGCGCGCAACCATGGCTTGTCGCAAACCCAGATCGCGATCTTCGCCCTGGTCGGAGCCATCGGTGCCATCGCCGCCCCCATTGCCGGTCGACTGGCCGATGCCGGCCATACTCGCATTGCTTCACTGCTGGCCTTGCTGTTCGCCAGCCTGAGCTTCCTGCCAGCGTTCATCCATCCGGTTTACAGCGTTATCGGCCTCGCTGTCACCGGCGTGGTGCTCGACTTCTGCGTGCAGATGAACATGGTCCTCGGCCAACGCGCGGTCTACGCCCTCGACGCCAAAAGCCGCAGCCGCCTGAATGCGTTGTACATGACCAGCATCTTCATCGGTGGCGCGTTTGGTTCTTCGGTGGCCAGTGCGGTGTATGAGCACGGTGGCTGGTTGTGGATCGTGATTGTGGGCAGTGCGTTTCCGCTGTTGGCGTTGTTGCGGTTTTTGAGTGTTTCAGAGAAGCGTTCGCTGGCGACGGCATAGTCCACCAATAGCTTCGCGGGCAAGGGGTAGCGCCCGCGAAGGTGATGGTCTCGCTTTCACTCAGTGCCGAACCAACTTCTCCATCGCCGCATCCGCCAGAAAGGAAGAACGGCTTTTGACATTGTGCTCACGCACATATCGATCAATGCGCTGAATCACATAACCGGGCAGCGTCACGTTGACCTTCTCGGTCTTCCCCATGTATGGCGCGATGTCCAGTTCCAGCATTCCCCAGCCCATGTCGGCAAAGTCCGGATTCCCACGGTGAGCGGCAGCAGATGTAGGCATGGGAATCGACTCCCCGTCAGCCGCAATCTCCTGAAGCATGATGTGGGCAATCTCGACCGCCGCGTTGTAGGCATCTTCAAATGTATCCCCGGCCGTTACGGCGCCTGGAATATCAGGGATCTGAATACCGATGGCGGTGTTCTCGTCGCCCCACTCGATACAGATTGGATATTGCATTATGGATCTCCTGCGTAACTGGCTCCCGGGCAATACAGCCCGGCTCGCCTCCTGATGCTTTTGACCGTCCCGATCGGCAAATCCTTTTTCGGATGAGGGACGGGTATCGTGTACGGGTTGTATCGGTGTTTGAAAAGGTGATGACTGCCGGCAATCCGATCCAGTGTCCAGCCAGCTTCCTCCAATTCCTTGATCAATAGCCTGCTCTGCACCAATAGCCTCCGTGCTCAGGCCTAAACAAAAGTAACCCTAGAGTTATCTTTACTCAAGCACAAAAATCCATATCGCGACGCTCGGTTGTTTTACAGAGTGTGATTGCGGGCCGCGGCCTTCTTCCCGGGAATGAATCATTTCACTCGGCGTGATCGGTTACGCCGAGGTCAACCCGGATTACACTCAGCGTCCTGAGCCTGGCGCGATGCTGGATGCGATTCGCGGCTGAACCGATCAAATGCCGCCTGAGCCGCGGCATGTTCTTTCAAGGAGTGTGCAATGACCCGACGTACCTTTCTCATCACCGGCGCCAGCAAAGGCATTGGTCGGGCGGTGGCCGAGCATCTGGACCGCGCGGGTCATCGGGTGGTCGGGATTGCCCGATCGCCCGACCTGAGCTTTCCCGGCATCCTGTTTCCGCTGGATCTGAGCGACCGGGCGCTGACTCAGGAAGTGCTGGTGGATCTGGCCAGGACCTATGAGTTCGACGGGCTAGTGAATAACGTCGGGCTGGTACGCCCGCAAGTGCTGGGCGAAATCGACCTCGATACGTTCGACGACGTGATGCGAATCAACCTGCATTCGGCGTTGCAGGCTACTCAGGCGCTACTGCCGAACATGCGCGCCAAGGCCTGGGGTCGGGTGGTGAACATATCCAGCCTGACCGTGCTGGGTATCACGCAGCGCACCGCCTACGCGGCGGCCAAAGCGGCGCTGATCAGCTTCACGCGATCCTGGGCGCTGGAACTGGCGCAAACCGGTGTGACGGTGAATGCGGTGGCGCCGGGACCAACTGAAACCGAACTGTTTCGCGCCAACAATCCGCCGGGCAGCGAAGGTGAAGCGCGGTATCTGGCCGGCGTGCCGATGGGTCGGTTGGGGCAACCGCAGGAGATCGCGGCGGCGATTGCGTTTTTGTTGTCCGAGCAGAGCGGGTTTATCACCGGGCAAACCTTGTTTGTCGACGGTGGGTCTTCGATAGGCAAAGCGGCTTTCTGAAGAACACATATCAACGCTTTTGTGGCGAGGGAGCTTGCTCCCGTTCGGCTGCGAAGCAGTCGTCATCGGTCAGACCTGTCGCCTGTATTGGGGCCGCTTCGCGACCCAACGGGAGCAAGCTCCCTCGCCACAGTTAAAGCTCAATTCAATCAGAACAGAGAATCCCGATGGACCGCCTCGCCGCAATGGAAACCTTCGTCTACGTGGTGGAAACCGGTTCGTTTTCCGCCGCCGCCCGACGCTTGAATATCGGCCAGCCCGCCGTCTCGAAAGCCATCGCGCATTTGGAGGCGCGCCTCGCCGTCAGGCTGCTGTTGCGCTCTACCCGAGGCCTGACGCCGACCGAGGCGGGCCTGGCCTTTTTTGAACGCTCCAAGCGTGCCATCGAAGAAGCCGACGAGGCCGACAATGCCGCTCGCGGTGCCGCCAGCGGCCTGAGCGGTAACTTGCGTATCTGTGCTGCTGTGACCTTTGGCCGGCTGCACATCGTTCCGCACCTGGGGCCATTTCTCGATCAGAACCCGGGCCTGAACATCGATTTGATGCTGGACGATCGCAACGTCAATCTGGTGGAGGAAGGCGTCGACATCGCCCTGCGCATGGGCGCCCAGAGCGACTCAGGCCTCACCGCCCGCAAGATTGCCGAGTGTCGGCGCGTGGTGTTGGGCACGCCCGCCTATTTCGAAAAACATGGCGAGCCCACCTGCCCTGCCGATCTGAGTAAACACCAAGCAGTCATCTACACCTTGGGCGGTGGTGCCAGTTGGCAATTGCGCAATGGGACAGATGATCAGTCAGTCATCATCAACGGGCGAATCCGCGTCAACGCCGCCGAAGGTCTGCGTGCAGCCGTGCTAGCCCATCAAGGGCTGACCATGGCGTCCGAATGGATGTTTGCACCGGAACTGGCCAACGGCGCGGTCAGGGAAGTGCTGAAGGATTGGACGTTGCCGAATCAGGACCTTTGGGCGGTGTTTCCCACAGGCCGAATGGCCAGTGCGAAGGCCCGGGCGTTTGTGGAGTATGTGCAGGGGTTGCTGATAAAAGACGTCTGAGAAACGCTCAGAAAGCAAAACGGCGATCCAAGGATCGCCGTTCTGTTTACTGCCCGAATTGCCTTCCCAACCCGCCCGGAACGCCATGGATGTCTGTCTCTTCCCATGGCCCGTTCGGGCTGATCGACCGGCTCCAGCCGTTGTCCCAGCGATAATACGTACGCTGGCGGTAGAAGGTGTTGGTCTGATCATCGAGAACGTACACGCCGAGCTTGGCATCCCAATGGCTGTTGCCACCCGGCGGCGGCGCGAAGCTGGCGGAGGTGCGTGGCTGCGGTTTGGCGGGCTTGGCCGGAATGCTCGGTTTGCCCGGTGTCGGTGTCGTGGACGGCGTCGGACGCGGCTGCGACGGCGGGATCGGTGGCAACCGTTCAGGCTGCTGCGGTTGGACCACGCAAGCGCTTAACCCCAAAACCATACTGAGCAGGGTGATACGAGCGATGGCGGTCATAGTGGCGTTTCCTGTCATTTGTCCGGGCTGTCGATGGTCAGTGTTTGCTGCGCAGTGGTGCTGCTGGCCAGAGGCTGGCTGCGACCGATCCATTCGCCGGCAGTGGGTTTGCCGGCGCGGGAGATGCGCGCAACCAGTTGGACTTCAGGGAAGTTCGACAGTTTCAACTGCGGCATCATTGCGTCAGCATCGCCCAGCTCGACAGTCGCTGGCAAATCGGCCACGGTCAGGCGCTTGGCGGCCAATGGCGCAGGAGGACCTGCGGTGGCGCGGGCGAAGATGAATACGCTGTCGCCCGGCTGGACCTTGGCTTTCAGCTCTGGTGCCAGATCCACTCGCACCTTGAGCAGTGCTGCCACCTTGGCGGCGGGTGCCTGGGCCACCTTACCACCGCTGGTTTCGAGTTTCTCGGTGGCCCGAGTGATGCCGCCTTGCAGCGCGGCGCGGGAACTGTCCTCCGGTGGCAGTTGCACCAGCAGGCGATTCCAGTAGTCGATGGCGTCCTGATAACGCTGGCTTTCAAAGGCAGCAATACCGAGCAAGCCAAGGCTGGTGACTTCTTTCGGGTCGGCTTTGAGTGCTTCGTCGGTCAGCGCCTGAACCTTGTCCGACCACTTCTTGCCGTCGGCGAAGTACTGGGCCTGCGCCCATTGACCCAACAGCTCCGGCTGACGACCAGCCAGGTTCACCGTGCGTTCGAAGATCTTCGCCGCATCGCCAGGGCGATCCTGAGCCATGTAGGTGCGACCGAGGAAATACAGGCCTTCAGCCGAGTCCGGCTGAGCCGCGACCGCACGTTCCAGACGACGGGTCATCTCTTCCATCGACTGCGGCGCCTGGGAGAATTCGCGGGTCAGTTCGACCTTGTCGCTCGCTCCGAAATGCAGATACAAGCCAAGACCCAGCACCGGCACCAGAATCGCCGCCAGCAAGGGCCACGGTTTGCCCAGGCGGGACACGCGTGGCGCCTCGACGCCTTCAGTGTCGGCGAGCAATTCACGGGCGGCTTCGGCGCGACCGGTGTCCATTTGCGCGGCGTCCAGAACGCCCTCTTCCTGCTGAGTCTGCAACTCAGCCACACGCTCCTGATACAGCGCGACGTTCAGGGCCGTACGATCCTCTTCAAGCTGGGCGCGACGACCACGCAGTACGGGAATCAGCAGAAAACTCAGGGCAACCAGAAGTAGCAGACCTGCAGCGAGCCAGAAATCAATCATTCTTGGTTTTATCCAACAGGTGGTCGAGGCGCTCACGCTCCCCGGCGGAAAGCTCATCCTTGGTGTCAGCGCGTTGCACGCGACGACGGCGGACGATCACGGCGATGATCACAAAACCACCCAGCAGCAGGCCGGCAGGGCCGAACCAGAGCACAGCAGTCTTGGCGTTCAGAGCGGGTTTGTAGCGGACGAAATCACCGTAGCGGTCGACCATGAAGTCGATGATCTGCTGGTTGTCCTTGCCCTCGCCGAGCATGCGAAAAATCTCTTTGCGCAGGTCGGCGGCGATCGGTGCATTGGAATCGGCAATGTCCTGATTCTGACACTTGGGGCAACGCAGTTCTTTGGTCAGTTCGCGAAAACGCTCGCGATCACCTTCTTTGGCGAACTCGTAGGTGTCGATGGCCGCGTGCGCCACGCCGGCCATGCTCAAACCCAATACCGCGGCGGCTATCCAGCGCTTCATGGCTTGGCCTCATCAACCAGCGCCTGATACTTGGCCGCCAGTTTTTCGCGCCAGACCTGTTCATCGATCACGCCAACGAACTTGTCGCGGATGATGCCCTTGGCGTCGATGAAGAAGGTTTCCGGAGCGCCATAAACGCCGAGATTCAGGCCCAGGGTGCCTTCATCGTCACGAATGTCCAGCTGGTACGGGTTGTGGAATTCCACCAGCCACTTCAAGGCGTCAGCGTTGACGTCCTTGTAGTTGATGCCGTAGATCACCACGCCCTTCTCGGCCAGTTTGTTCAGCACCGGGTGCTCGACCCGGCAGGAAATGCACCAGGTACCCCAGACGTTGACCAGCGCTGGTTTACCCAGAATGTCCGCCTTGGTCAGGGTCTTGTCGCCCTGCACGGCCGGCAGGGAAAACTCCGGGAATGGCTTGTTGATCATCGCCGAGGGCAGCTCGGCCGGGTTCAGGAACAGCCCGCGATAAAGGAAAACAGCCACCACCAGAAAAATCACCAGGGGCAACAGCATCAACCAACGTCTCATGCCGTGGCTCCCTTCATGCCCAGTGCTTCACGCACACGGCTGTTCACCTTGACCCGGTAACGGCGATCCAATGCCGCCAGCAACCCGCCCAAACCGGTGAGCAGACCACCGAACCAGATCCAGCGCACGAACGGTTTGACGTGGACGCGAACGGCCCAGGCACCGTCGCCCAACGGTTCGCCGAGTGCGACGTAAAGGTCGCGGGTGAAACCGGCGTCGATCCCGGCTTCGGTCATCACCGAGTTCTGCACGGTGTAGAGGCGCTTTTCCGGGTGCAGCACGCTGACTTCCTGGCCGTTGCGGATCACCCGAACGGTGCCCTTATCGGAGGTGAAGTTCGGGCCTTCGAAATGCTTGGCGCCTTCGAACACGAACTGGTAACCGCCCAGGTCCATGGACTCGCCCGGCGCCAGGCGCAGGTCGCGCTCGGCACTGTTCTGGCTCGACAGCACGACGCCGAGGGCACACACAGCGATGCCGAGGTGAGCGACCTGCATCCCCCAATAACTGCGGGTCAGGGTCGGCAGGCCTTTGATCAAGCCTTTGTGGCGAGTCTTGTCGAAGATGTCACGCACACCGGCCAGCAACACCCAGGCGGCGAGCATGAAGGTCGCGATCACCGCCCAGTTGAAATCGCCGTAAGCGACACCGGCTACCACGGCCAGCGCGGCGCTGCCGAGCAACACCGGGGTCAGCATGCTCAACAGCCATTTGACCGGGGTGTCTTTCCAGCGCACCAGCATGCCGACTGCCATCACCATCATCAGCAAGGCCATCAACGGAATGAACAGTGCGTTGAAGTACGGCGGGCCGACCGACAGCTTGGCGCCGGTCATCGCATCGAGAATCAGCGGATACAAGGTGCCGAGCAGGATCATCGACGCCGCCACCACCAGCACCAGGTTGTTACCCAATAGCAAGGTTTCCCGGGACCAGAGGTTGAAGCCGACGTGGCTCTTCACCACGGGAGCGCGCAGGGCAAACAGCGTCAGCGAACCACCGACCACGAACAACAGGAAGATCAGGATGAACACGCCGCGCGCAGGGTCGGACGCAAAGGCGTGAACCGAGGTCAGCACGCCGGAACGTACGAGGAAAGTCCCCAGCAAGCTCAACGAGAAGGCCGCGATGGCCAGCAACACGGTCCAGCTCTTGAACACGCCACGTTTTTCCGTGACCGCCAACGAGTGAATCAGCGCCGTACCCACCAGCCATGGCATGAAGGAGGCGTTTTCCACCGGGTCCCAGAACCACCAGCCGCCCCAGCCGAGTTCGTAGTAGGCCCACCACGAACCGAGGGTGATGCCGATACCGAGGAAGGCCCAGGCGACGATGGTCCACGGACGGGACCAGCGAGCCCACGCCGCATCAAGACGACCGCCCAGCAGCGCAGCGATAGCGAAAGCGAAGGCCACGGAGAAACCGACATAGCCCATGTACAGCATCGGCGGATGAACGATCAGGCCGATGTCTTGCAGCAGTGGGTTGAGGTCACGACCGTCCGCAGGAATCTGCGGCAGGATCCGTGCAAACGGGTTGGACGTGAGGATCAGGAACAGCAGGAAACCCGTGCTGATCATGCCCATCACCGCCAGCACGCGAGCCAGCATCACTTGCGGCAACTGACGGGAGAACACCGACACGGCGAAGGTCCAGCCGCCGAGTATCAGGGCCCAGAGCAGCAACGACCCTTCGTGAGCGCCCCACACCGCGCTGAACTTGTAGTACCACGGCAACGCGCTGTTGGAGTTGCTGGCAACGTAGGCGACGGAGAAATCGTCGGCCATGAAGGCGTAAGTCAGGCAACCGAAGGAGAACAGCAGAAACGCGAACTGCCCCCAGGCGGCCGGCTGAGCGAGGCTCATCCACAAGCGGTCACCGCGCCAGGCACCGAACAACGGCACCACGGCCTGAACCAGCGCGAAACACAGCGCCAGAATCATGGCCAGATGGCCGAGTTCAGGAACAAAGAGTCCAGATGTCATCGATCAACCCTCCTTCGCGGGCGTTGGAGCAGATTGACCACTGTCTTTCAACGCCTTGGTCACTTCCGGCGGCATGTACTTCTCGTCGTGCTTGGCCAGCACTTCGTCGGCCACCACCACGCCGTCGGCGTTGAGCTTGCCCAGGGCAACGATGCCCTGCCCTTCGCGGAACAGGTCCGGAAGGATGCCGCGGTAGCTGATGGTCACGGATTTACTGAAGTCGGTGACGATGAATTTCACGTCCAGCGAATCGCCGGAGCGTTGCAGCGAACCTTTCTCGACCATGCCACCGGCGCGGATGCGCGTGTCTTGCGGGGCTTCGCCGTTGGCGATCTGGGTCGGGGTGTAAAACAGATTGATGTTCTGCTGCAGGGCGCTCAGGGCCAGGCCGACGGCAACGCCGACACCGACCAGGATCGCGAGAATGATGATAAGACGCTTTTTGCGCAGCGGATTCACTTGCCGTTCTCCCGGCGCAGACGACGCGCCTCTTGTTGCAGATACCGCTTGCGGGCCAGGATCGGCGCCGCCACGTTGAGGGCCAGCACCGCCAGGCTAATGCCATAGGCTGACCAGACATACAGGCCGTGATGGCCCATGGCGAGAAAGTCGCCGAATGAAGCGAAACTCATCGAGCGGCCTCCAGACTGTTCTGCACTTCGGCCTTGACCCAACTGGCGCGGGCTTCGCGCTTGAGCACTTCAAGACGCATGCGCAGCAGCAACACCGCGCCGAAGAAACAGTAGAAACCCAGCACCGTCAGCAGCAGTGGCAGCCACATCTCGGCGGGCATTGCCGGTTTTTCGGTGAGGGTGAACGTCGCGCCCTGGTGCAGGGTGTTCCACCACTCCACCGAGTATTTGATGATCGGGATGTTGATCACGCCGACAATCGCCAATACCGCGCAGGCCTTGGCAGCACTGTCACGATTGCTGATCGCATTGCCCAGCGCAATAAGACCGAAGTACAGAAACAGCAGAATAAGCATGGACGTAAGTCGTGCATCCCAGACCCACCACGAGCCCCAGGTCGGTTTACCCCAGATCGCGCCGGTGACCAGCGCTACGGCGGTCATCCAGGCACCGATGGGCGCCGCGCATTGCAGGGCGACGTCGGCCAGTTTCATCTTCCACACCAGCCCGACGATGCCACAGATCGCCAGCATCACGTAGATAGACTGGGCCAGCATGGCGGCCGGAACGTGGATATAAATGATGCGAAAGCTGTTGCCCTGCTGGTAGTCCGGCGGGGCGAAGGCCAGGCCCCACACCACACCAACGCTGATCAGCAGCAACGCCGCGACACTCAGCCACGGCAGCAGTTTGCCACTGATGCCGTAAAACCATTTTGGCGAGCCGAGCTTATGAAACCAAGTCCAGTTCATTACTGTTTCCATCACGGTTGCTGCTCGCCATCACGAGCAGCGAAGGGTCTTTACTGGTTAAAAAATAACCAGACCTCATTATTCGCCGACGCTGATCTTCAGGCCAGCAGCTATTGCAAAAGGTGTCAGGGTTATCGCCAGGGCGGTCAGGCTACCAAGCCACAGGAGATAACCGGTCGCCGGCATGCCTTGCAATGCCGCCTGCAAGGCGCCACTGCCGAGAATCAACACCGGGATGTACAACGGCAGAATCAGCAGCGCCAGCAACAGGCCACCACGCTTCAACCCCACCGTCAGGGCTGCGCCCACCGCACCGAGCAGGCTCAGCACCGGTGTACCCAGCAACAAAGAAAGCAGCAACACCGGCAGACAGGCGGTTGGCAAACCGAGCATCAATGCCAGCAATGGAGCGAGCAAAACCAGTGCCAGGCCAGAGAAGGACCAGTGTGCCAGTACCTTGGCCAAAACCAGAAGAGGCAGGGGGTGCGACGAAAGGACCCACTGTTCAAGCGATCCGTCTTCGAAATCACTGCGGAAAAGCCCGTCCAGCGAGAGCAAAACCGATAAAAGGGCCGCTACCCAGACCAGTCCCGGAGACAAGGTTTGCAACAATTGAGACTCGGGTCCGACCGCCAACGGGAACAGGGAAACCACGATCGCGAAGAATACGAGCGGATTGGCCAACTCCGCCGGACGGCGGAACAACAATCGGGCTTCACGGGCGACCAACAGGCCAAAAACACTCATACGGCCCAGTTCCCCAGATCAATGTCGCGATAGCCGGCCGGCATTCGGGTCAGCGTGTGGTGAGTGGTCAAGACCACCATGCCACCGCGCTCGCAGTGTGCGGCCAGGTGTTCTTCGAGTTGCGCCACGCCTTGTTTGTCAAGCGCAGTGAATGGCTCATCGAGGATCCACAGCGGCGGGCTTTCCAGGTACAACCGCGCCAACGCGACCCGGCGTTGCTGCCCGGCAGACAGCGTATGGCAAGGAACATCCTCGAAACCGCGCAGTCCGACGGCCGTCAGTGCTTGCCAGATCGCCTCATGGGAGGCCGGTTGATGCAAGGCGCAAAGCCAGCTCAGATTCTCTTCCGGCGTCAGCAGATCCTTGATCCCGGCGGCATGACCGATCCACAGCAGGTTGCGCGCCAGTTCGAAGCGCTGCTCGTTCAATGGCTGGCCGTTGAGCAGCACTTGACCGGCAGTCGGCTGCATCAGCCCGCAAAGCAGGCGTAAAAGGCTGGTTTTGCCACTGCCATTGGGGCCGCTGATTTGCAACATTTCGCCACTGGCCAGTCTCAATTCGAGATTTTCGAAGAGCAGCCGAAGGTCTCGCTCACAGGCGAGGGCAACGGTTTGCAGGACTGGACTGGTCAAGAGATCACGGGCCTTTTGGGTTCAAGTCGGCAGTGGAGCGGCCGTTAAAGATATGCAGGATAAATGCATTGGCGGCCCGTTCTAAGGAGCTGGATCAAGTATTTGAAATGTTTTCAGCGCCCCGGATACAACGGGGCGGCATTATACATGCCATGCCCTACTCTCAAGAGGGCAATTTCCTCAGGTTGTGACCGCGTATGACAGGCGAAATGAACATCCTCCCGCTACCGCAGACCACCCCCGCGACTTCGCGGCCGCTGGTGGTGAGTGGCGACCTGCTGAAGTTACTGACGCCGATGGAGGGCCTGATCACTGCGGGCCAGACCGCCAAGGCCGAAGTGCTGTCGCTCAAGCAGGCGGATCAGACCTTTCAACTGTTGCTCAAGGTCACCCTCGACAGCGGCCGTCAGACCACGGTCCAGGCCACCAGCACCCAACCGTTGCCTCAGGGCACCAGCCTGGCGATTACCCAGCCGTCGGCGGGTAATCTGGCCGTCACCGTGCAACAAGCCATCGCCTCCAGCGTCGCCACCCTCACCCGTATCGACACGGCGCAACTGCCCGTCGGCACCCTGCTGCAAGGCAAAGTGCTGACCTCTCAGGTGTTGCCGCAGGTGCCGGGCCAGCCGACGGTGTTTCGCTCGATGGTGAGCGTGCTCAACACCGCGTTGAGCGGCAGCACCCTAAGCATCGACAGCCCGACGCCGCTGCGCATCGGCACCTTGCTGAGCGCGCTGGTGCAGGACACCCAGACGTTGAAGTTCGTGCCATTGAGCAGCCGCCAGGAGCAATTGGCGGTGACCCAACAACTGGTCAGTCAACAGAGCCGCCAGGGTTCGCTGGATGGCCTGCTCAAGCTCCTGCAAAACCTGCCGTCTTCGAATCAGACGTCCAGTGATCTGCGTGCCGCCGTCGACAAGTTGCTCGCCGGCCTGCCCGATGTTCAACAACTCAGCACGCCAAAGGGGCTGGCCCAGTCACTGGCCAATAGCGGGCTGTTCCTTGAAGCCAAACTGCTCAGCGGTCAGAACCCGACACTGGCCCCGGACATGAAAGGCGATCTGCTCAAGCTGATCGCACAACTGACGCCAGGCCTGCCGGCCAACACCAATCTCAACGCGATCATTGCCGCCAACACACTGGCCCAGGCCATGCCGAACTTCGTGCGCAGCGCCCTCGGCATGCTCGGTCAGGTCAGCGCCAAACCGCAGCCAACCAGCTTCCCGCTGCCCGAGCGCCTGTTACAAAGCATGGACGGCGAAGGCGATCTCGAGCACTTGCTGCGTTTGGCAGCAGCGGCGGTTTCACGCCTGCAAAGCCATCAACTGTCGAGCCTGGAACAGACCGGCGTCACTGACGACGGACGGTTAATGAGCACCTGGCAACTGGAAATCCCGATGCGCAATCTGCAGGACATCGTGCCGTTGCAGGTCAAGTTCCAGCGCGAAGAAGCGCCCGGGAAGGAACAGCAAAACGAACGCCGCGACGAGCGCGAACCCAAACAACAATTGTGGCGAGTGGACCTGGCGTTCGACATGGAGCCCTTGGGCCCGTTGCAGATTCAGGCACAACTGATCAAAGGCAGCCTGTCCAGCCAGCTGTGGGCCGAACGCCCGTACACCGCCAGCCTGATCGAAAGTCATCTGGCCGAACTACGCCAACGGCTGCTGGCGTCCGGCCTGAATGTCGGCGATCTCGATTGCCACCTTGGCACTCCGCCACAAGGCCCTCAAACCCGTCTCGAACAACGCTGGGTCGACGAAACCGCATGAGAAATCCCAACACCCCGCGCCAGGCCATCGCCCTCAAATACGACGGCAGCCACGCCCCTACCCTCACGGCCAAAGGTGACGAGGCACTGGCCGAAGCCATTCTGAAGATTGCCCGCGATTATGAAGTACCCATCTACGAAAACGCCGAGCTGGTGAAACTGTTGGCGCGGATGGAATTGGGGGAAAGTATTCCGGAGGAGTTGTATCGAACGATTGCGGAGATTATTGCGTTTGCGTGGAATCTGAAGGGCAAGTTTCCCCAGGGGCAGGATCCGGATGCGCCGATGGTCGAGAAGGACATCACCGAACGCGGCGACGATTACTGATCATTCCCACGCAGAGCGTGGGAATGATCGTTGGTAGGCGTCAGTTCTTGTGCATCTTGCTCATCAACTCCGCCTCAGCCTGGGTCAAGCCGCAGGACTGAGTCAGTTCATCGACGCTCGCGCCCATACCGACCAGTTTTGCCGCCTGTGCAAACGACAGGCTCGACGGATCGCGCTGTTCCAGTTGAGCCAGTTTGTCCGGCAACGGGGCAACCACTGCGCGCAGTTCGTGCAGGTCTTCACCCATGCGCACGTTGCCGCTCTGGTAGTCCTCGACACGCTTGGCCAAGTCCCTGATGCGCTGATCGCGCAGCGCATCGCCCTGCGCCTGTTGCGTGGCGATCAGTCGTTGGCCTCGTATGTACGCCAGAAACATCGCCAGCGTGCCTGCCCAAAAGAGGAACAGGACAATGACCGCTACCTCAAGAATCAATCAGATGTTCTCCAGGTCCGACCATTCTTCTTCGCTCATCATCTTGTCCAGCTCGACCAGGATCAGCAGTTCGTTGTTCTTGTTGCACACGCCCTGGATGAACTTGGCGGATTCTTCGTTACCGACGTTCGGCGCGGTTTCGATTTCCGACTGACGCAGGTAAACCACTTCGGCGACGCTGTCGACCATGATCCCGACGACTTGCTTGTCGGCTTCAATGATGACGATACGGGTGTTGTCGCTGATTTCGGCGTTCATCAGGCCGAAGCGCTGACGGGTGTCGATCACGGTGACCACGTTACCGCGCAGGTTGATGATGCCCAGCACGTAGCTCGGGGCACCCGGGACCGGGGCGATTTCGGTGTAACGCAGGACTTCCTGAACGCGCATCACGTTGATGCCGTAGGTTTCATTGTCCAGTTTGAAGGTCACCCATTGCAGGATCGGATCTTCAGAACCTTTTGCATTCGTCGCTTGATTACTCATACCCTGACCCCTCGAAAAACCGCCATAGCGGTGTGTGTTCTGTTGGCGGCATTCAACAATGCCGTCGCATACTTGTTATGTCGGCAGCTATGTCGGTTTGTGTAGCGGCTTGCTGCTGCTCATGTGCTTTGCCCCGCCGCTGGCGATCAACTCGGCCAGGGCGGAAACGTCCAGCAGCGCACACATGTGCTCAATCACCGTGCCGGCGAGCCATGGCCGCTGACCTCGATGACTTCTCCATTTGATTTCGTTCGGGTCCAGGCGCAACGAGCGGCTGACCTGATGCACCGCCAGCCCCCATTCGTAGCCCTGAACCGAAATAACGTATTGCAGGCCCTGACGGAAATCGTCGCGGTAGCGGTCCGGCATGACCCAACGCGCGGTGTCCAATACTTTCAGGTTGCCGGCCTGGCTCGGCAGGATCCCGAGGAACCACTCCGGCTGACCGAACAACGGTGTCAGCTCGTGACCGGCCAAAGAATAAATCGAGCCCAGGCACACCAGCGGTACGGCCAGGGTCAGCCCGGCGACATCGAACAACAGGCATTCGAACGGCTCGGCGGCCCAGGACGGGCGACCATCGGTTTCCACCGGTGGCGGCGTATTACTTGGCGGCAGGTGGACTTCGACCACTGGCGGTACCAAGGCTTGCAGCAGCGGTGCGATGGTGGAGACCGGCGCCAGCACCGGTACAGGTGCTTCGACCAGCGCCATTGGAGCTTTCACCACGGGCGCTGCTATCGGCGCAGCAGCCACGGCGGGGTTCTGCGCATCTCGAGCCTGCTCTTCAAGCACCGCCGCCTGGAACTCGTCCAGTGCAGCTTCAGATTCGACCGCTTCAACAACCTCAACGATTTCAACCAGCGCTTCGATTTCTGGCGGCAACTCTTCAGTCGCCTCCATCAGCAAGCTGTCCAGATAAGACTGGAGTGCCAGTTGCGGGCGCGAGGTGATTTTTACCGGGCGGTTCATCTCACGCCACCTGCGGAACAAGTTGTGCGGCCAGCAGATGCTTGAGCAACGCGCGATAAGCCAGCACGCCACGGCTCTTGCCGTCGAACTGCGAAGGCGTCACGCCAGCACGGCTGGCATCACGCAAGCGAGTATCGACCGGGATATAGCCCTGCCAGATTTCTTCCGGGTATTTGTCACGCAACACTCGCAGCGTTCCGAGGGAAGCCTGCGTACGGCGGTCGAACAGGGTCGGCACGATGCTGAACGGCAGCGCCTGTTTACGCGAACGATTGATCATCGCCAGGGTGTTGACCATGCGCTCCAGGCCTTTGACCGCCAAGTGTTCGGTCTGCACCGGAATCACCAATTGCTGGCTCGCCGCCAAGGCATTGACCATCAGCAAACCGAGCAACGGTGGGCTGTCGATCACGGCGTAATCGAAGTCCTGCCAAAGTTGCGCCAGGCTCTTGGCAATCACCAGGCCCAAGCCACTCTGCCCCGGCGACTGGCGCTCGAGGGTCGCGAGTGCGGTGCTTGATGGCAGCAGGGAAATACTCTCGTGGCTGGTCGGCAACAGCAACTGACCGGGCAAGCCTTGCGGCACACTGCCCTTGTTCAGGAACAGGTCGTAGCTGCTGTGTTCCAGGCTGTCAGGGTCATAACCGAAGTAGCTGGTCATGGAGCCGTGGGGGTCGAGATCGACCACAACCACGCGCTTGCCCGCCTCGGCCAGCAAACCGGCTAAAGCGATAGAGGAAGTGGTTTTACCAACACCACCCTTTTGATTGGCAACGGCCCAGACTCTCATTCGGATTGTTCCTCCCGGTCGACATGGTCGACCGAGAAATGGTTCAGCGTATTAATGCGGGTGACGGAGAATTGACGGCGCTCTCTCGTCCCGGCGACTTGACCGGGGTCGGTGCAGTTTGTGTGCCAGCACGCTTCAACGCGGCATCCGGTTTTGCATTGGCGGTTCCGGTACCGGTGAGGCTGCGGCGTACATCGAGATTTCGTGACACCACCAAGACGACGCGACGGTTACGCGCCCGGCCCTCGGCAGTGGCGTTGTTGGCCACTGGCTGGAACTCGCCGTAACCCACCGAGGCCAGGCGACCGGGGTTCACACCCTGCATCGCCAGCATGCGCACGATGCTCGCCGACCGGGCCGAGGACAGCTCCCAGTTGGTCGGGTATTGCGCGGTGCGGATCGGTTGATCGTCAGTGAAACCTTCGACGTGAATCGGGTTGTCGTACGGCTTCAGAATCGCGGCGACCTTGTCGATGATGTTGAACGCGATGTCGCTGGGCATGGCGTCGCCGCTGCCGAACAACAGGCTGGAATTGAGTTCGATCTCGACCCACAGCTCGTTGCCGCGAATGGTCATCTGGTTGGAGCTGATCAAGTCGCCGAACGCGGCACTGATGTCGTCGGCGATGGTTTTGAGCGGATCGCTGGCACCTGCGATACCGGCGTCGACCTGCTCGGCGTCTTTAACCAGCGGCTTGGCCGGGGTCACGGTCTTCGGTCGCTCGTCGCCGATCGGGATCGGCTTGAGGGCGCGGTCGGAGTCGGTAAAGACCCCGATCAACGCTTCGGAAATTACCTTGTACTTGCCTTCGTTGATCGAAGAGATCGAGTACATCACCACGAAGAAAGCGAACAGCAACGTAATGAAGTCGGCGTACGAAACCAGCCAACGTTCATGGTTTACATGTTCTTCAGGTTGCCGACGACGAGCCATAGTCCATTACCCCCATCAATCCATGAAGCCCTGAAGCTTCAACTCAATAGAGCGAGGGTTTTCACCTTCGGCGATCGACAGAATGCCTTCCAACAACATTTCGCGATAACGCGACTGCCGCAAAGCGATGGACTTGAGTTTGGCGGCAATCGGCAGCAGCACCAGGTTGGCACTGGCCACGCCGTAGATGGTCGCGACGAAGGCCACGGCGATGCCGCTACCCAGTTGCGATGGATCGGCCAGGTTGCCCATCACGTGGATCAGGCCCATCACCGCACCGATAATCCCGATGGTCGGCGCGTAGCCGCCCATGCTTTCGAAGACTTTGGCGGCTTCGATGTCGCGGCTTTCCTGGGTGTAGAAATCCACTTCCAGAATGCTGCGAATCGCTTCCGGCTCGGCGCCGTCCACCAGCAGTTGCAGGCCTTTGCGCGAGTAGTTGTCCGATTCGGCGTCGGCTACTCCTTCCAGACCCAGCAGGCCTTCCTTGCGCGCGGTCAGGCTCCAGCTCACAACGCGATCGACGCCACCAGCAAGGTCGATGCGCGGAGGAAACAGGATCCAGGCCAGAATCTGCATGGCGCGCTTGAAGGCGCTCATCGGTGCCTGCAGCAGCGCCGCACCGACGGTGCCACCGATAACGATCAACGCCGCCGGGCCGTTGGCCAGCGCGCCGAGGTGGCCGCCTTCAAGGTAGTTGCCGCCAATGATGGCGACGAACGCCAGGATGATCCCGATAAGGCTTAAAACGTCCATCAGATACAAGCCTCGACCAGATGCTTGCCGATATCGTCCAGGCTGTACACCGCATCGGCGAGTTCGGCTTTGACGATGGCCATCGGCATACCGTAGATCACGCAGCTGGCTTCATCCTGAGCCCAGATTGCACTGCCGCCCTGCTTGAGCAGACGCGCGCCTTCGCGGCCATCGGCGCCCATGCCGGTCAATACGACCGCCAGAACTTTGTCACCGTAAGACTTGGCCGCCGAACCGAAGGTGATGTCCACGCACGGTTTGTAGTTCAAACGTTCGTCGCCCGGGAGGATTTTCACCGCGCCACGGCCGTCGATCATCATTTGCTTGCCACCCGGCGCCAGCAACGCCAGGCCCGGACGCAGGATGTCGCCATCCTCGGCTTCCTTGACGCTGATGCGGCAGAGCTTGTCCAGACGCTCGGCGAACGCCTTGGTAAAGGCAGCCGGCATGTGCTGGATCAATACGATCGGTGCGGGGAAGTTGGCCGGCAATTGGGTCAGAACCCGCTGCAAGGCAACCGGGCCGCCCGTGGACGTACCGATGGCGACCAGTTTGTAGGCTTTGCGTTTCGGTGCGGGCGACGACGAGGCTGGCGCGTACGTACGGGCCGGAATCGGAGCCGGTGCCGGGCGCGCAGGCGCGCTGCTGCCGTAGCTGCTGACACTCGAAGGTGCAGGCGTCGGAGCGGGTGCGGCGACAGGTGCCGGAGCGCTGTAGGTGTTGGCGCGACGGTTACTGCGCGAGATGCTGAGAATCTTCTCGCACAGCAGTTGCTTGACCTTCTCCGGGTTACGGGAGATGTCTTCGAAATTCTTCGGCAGGAAATCCACCGCGCCGGCATCCAGTGCGTCGAGGGTTACCCGAGCGCCTTCGTGCGTCAGCGAGGAGAACATCAACACCGGGGTCGGGCAGCGCTGCATGATGTGCCGCACCGCCGTGATGCCATCCATCATCGGCATCTCGTAGTCCATGGTGATCACGTCTGGCTTGAGGGCCAGCGCCTGATCAATCGCCTCTTTTCCGTTGGTCGCCGTGCCGACGACCTGGATATTCGGATCCGCTGAAAGAATTTCCGAGACGCGGCGGCGGAAAAACCCCGAATCGTCCACCACCAGGACTTTAACTGCCATAAACACTCCGTTAGACGGAGCGAGGCTCAGTCGCCCCGCCCCACCAGAATCAAATACGCCGTGCGGCGTAACGCTTGAGCATGCTCGGAACATCGAGAATCAGCGCAATGCGGCCGTCACCGGTGATGGTGGCGCCGGACATGCCCGGGGTTCCCTGGAGCATTTTGCCCAATGGCTTGATGACCACTTCTTCCTGGCCCACCAGTTGATCGACGACGAAGCCGATCCGCTGAGTGCCCACCGAAAGGATCACCACATGGCCTTCGCGCTGCTCTTCGTGAGCGGCAGAGCTGACCAGCCAGCGTTTGAGGTAGAACAATGGCAGCGCCTTGTCCCGCACGATTACCACTTCCTGGCCGTCCACCACGTTGGTGCGCGACAGGTCGAGGTGGAAGATCTCGTTGACGTTCACCAGCGGGAACGCAAACGCCTGGTTGCCCAGCATGACCATCAGCGTCGGCATGATCGCCAGGGTCAACGGGACCTTGATGACGATCTTCGAGCCCTTGCCCTTGGTCGAATAGATATTGATGGTGCCGTTGAGCTGGGCGATTTTGGTTTTCACCACGTCCATGCCCACGCCGCGTCCGGAGACATCGGAAATTTCGGTCTTGGTCGAAAAACCCGGTGCGAAGATCAGGTTGAAGCAATCGGATTCGCTGAGGCGATCCGCTGCATCCTTGTCCATCAAGCCTTTCTTCACGGCAATGCCGCGCAGAACATCGGCGTCCATACCCTTGCCGTCATCGGAGATCGACAGCAGGATGTGGTCGCCTTCCTGTTCAGCGGACAGGATCACCTTGCCGCTGCGAGGCTTGCCCATCGCTTCACGTTCGGCCGGCTCTTCAATACCGTGGTCGACCGAGTTGCGCACCAAGTGGACCAGCGGGTCAGCCAGGGCCTCGACGAGGTTCTTGTCGAGGTCGGTTTCTTCCCCGACCAGTTCCAGGTTGATCTCTTTCTTGAGCTGGCGAGCCAGGTCGCGAACCAGGCGCGGGAAGCGCCCGAAGACCTTCTTGATCGGTTGCATCCGGGTCTTCATGACCGCGGTTTGCAGGTCGGCCGTGACCACGTCGAGGTTCGACACGGCCTTGGACATGGCTTCGTCGCCGCTGTTGAGGCCCAGACGGACCAAGCGGTTACGCACCAGTACCAGTTCGCCAACCATGTTCATGATTTCGTCGAGACGCGCGGTATCGACCCGCACGGTGGTCTCGGCTTCGCTGGCCGGTTTTTCCGGTGGCGGCGCGGACGGCGCGGCGCGAGCAGGTGCCGGAGCCGCTGCGGCTGCCGGTTTCGGCGCTTCAGCTTTAGGCTCGGGCGCTTTGGCCGCAGGCTTCGCGACAGGTGTTGGGGCCTTGGCCGCTGGAGCCGAAACCACTGCACCGGTACCGACTTCAGTGAACTTGCCTTTACCGTGCAATTCGTCGAGCAGCGATTCGAACTCGTGATCGGAGATCAGATCGCCACCAGCCGCTTTAGCGGTGGGCGCAGCCGGGGCCGGGACCGAAGCAATGGCCGATTCCAGCGCATCAACGGCAAAGTTGCCCTTGCCATGCAACTGATCGAGCAGGGCTTCGAACTCGTCATCAGTGATATCGGAGCTGTCGCCTGCCGCTTTCGGGGCAGCCGGTGCGGCTGGCGCCGGGGCTACCGCATCGACGGCGAATTGGCCCTTACCGTGCAGCTGATCGAGCAACGACTCAAACTCGGCATCGGTGATTTCGTCGCTGGCCGCCGCATGGCTGCTCGGCGCTGGCACAACGACCGGGGCTTCTGCCTGAGCCTTGACGGCGTTCAGCGAATCCAGCAGTTGTTCGAATTCGTTATCGGTGATGTCACCTGATTCGCTCTCGGCGGCAGGTTCTTCCACCACCTCGGCGACCGGTGCCGTTTCATCGGCGGTTTGCGGCTCGGCCAGACGGGCCAGTGCCGCAAGCAATTCTGGCGTGGCAGCCGTGATCGGGCTGCGCTCGCGGACTTCGGTAAACATGCCGTTCACCGCATCCAGCGCTTCGAGAACCACGTCCATCAGTTCCGAGTCGACGCGACGTTCACCCTTGCGCAGGATGTCGAACACGTTCTCGGCGATGTGACAGCACTCCACCAACTCGTTGAGCTGGAGGAAGCCGGCGCCTCCTTTTACAGTGTGAAAACCGCGAAAAATTGCATTGAGCAAGTCCGCATCATCAGGTCGGCTTTCAAGCTCGACCAGCTGTTCGGACAGTTGCTCTAGAATCTCGCCGGCCTCAACCAGGAAATCCTGAAGGATCTCTTCATCGGCGCCGAAGCTCATGTGTAGGGGTGCTCCTAGAATCCAAGGCTGGAAAGCAAATCGTCTACATCGTCCTGACCGGACACAACGTCTTCTCTTTTATCGGCATGAATCTGCGGACCTTCACCCTGAGAGAGATGTTTTTGCGGATCTTTTTCTGCCAGCATCGCTTCACGGTCATGTTCGATGCCCGCAAAGCGGTCCACCTGACTGGCCATAAGCACGAGCTTGAGCAGGTTGCTTTCAACTTCGGTGACCAATTGGGTCACACGCTTGATCACCTGACCGGTGAGGTCCTGGTAATCCTGAGCGAGCAAAATGTCGTTGAGGTTGCTCGACACAACGCGATTGTCTTCGCTGCTGCGTGTCAGGAAACCGTCGACTCGCCGAGCCAGCTCGCGGAACTCTTCAGCCCCGACTTCGCGACGCATGAACCGTCCCCAGTCGGTGCTCAAGGCCTGGGCTTCGTTGCTCAGGCCGTTGACCAGCGGCGTGGCGTTTTCCACCAGGTCCATGGTGCGGTTGGCAGCAGCCTCGGTCAGCTTGACCACATAACCCAGACGCTCGGTGGCGTCCGTGATCTGCGAGACTTCCTCGGCTTGCGGCATGTGCGGGTCAATCTGGAAATTGACGATCGCGCTATGCAGCTCGCGAGTGAGCTTGCCCACTTCCTGATACAGGCCACGATCACGGGTCTGATTGAGCTCATGGATCAGTTGCACAGCGTCGCCGAACCTGCCTTTTTCAAGGCTGTCGACCAGTTCGACCGCGTGTTTTTTCAGAGTCGATTCGAAATCGCTCTGTGAAGACTCGTTATGCTCCATAGCTCCCCCGTGGCGCAGTGGCTTCGCACATCAACCGATGCGTTCGAAAATCTTCTCGATTTTTTCTTTTAACGCCTGGGCCGTGAAGGGCTTGACCACATAGCCGTTAACTCCGGCCTGGGCTGCCTCGATGATCTGCTCGCGCTTGGCTTCAGCGGTCACCATCAGCACCGGCAGGTGCTTGAGCTTTTCATCGGCACGCACGTGACGCAGCAGGTCGATACCGGTCATGCCAGGCATGTTCCAGTCTGTTACCAGAAAGTCGATGCTGCCGCTGTTGAGAACCGGAATGGCAGTAGTGCCATCGTCGGCCTCGACCGTGTTGGTGAACCCAAGGTCACGCAACAGGTTTTTAATGATCCGCCGCATCGTTGAGAAGTCATCAACGATGAGGATTTTCATGTTCTTGTCCAATTCGACCTCCAAGCAGTCTTAAACGCGCCCAGCACCTGGACGCGCCATTTCAATCAATCCGGCAATGCACTCGATGACTGTCTGGAGCACAACAAATCGCGACCGGTGCAGCTAATCCCACACCGGTCCCGCTCGCAGTGTCCCCACACTGCCTTCAGCGCGCTCGCCACTCCCCCAAACGCCCCCGCAAGCGGGCCGCGCACTGGCTGTGTAACTGGCTGACCCGAGATTCGCTGACCCCCAGGACCTCACCGATTTCCTTGAGATTCAACTCTTCGTCGTAGTACAGCGCCAACACCAGTCGCTCACGCTCCGGCAAATTGGCAATCGCGTCCGCCAGCGCCGCCTGGAAGCGTTCATCTTCCAGATCGCGTGACGGCTCGAGATGAGCACTGGCGCCATCCTCGTGCAGCCCTTCGTGTTCGCCGTCCTGCAACAGATCGTCGAAACTGAATAGCCGGCTGCCCAGGGTGTCGTTCAAAATCCCGTAATAATCGTCGAGACTCAATTGGAGTTCGGCCGCAACCTCGTGATCTTTAGCGTCACGACCGGTTTTAGCTTCAATCGAGCGAATTGCGTCGCTGACCATCCGGGTATTGCGGTGGACCGAACGTGGCGCCCAGTCCCCCTTGCGTACTTCATCGAGCATCGCGCCACGGATTCGAATGCCCGCGTACGTCTCGAAACTCGCGCCTTTGCTGGCGTCGTATTTGGTCGATACTTCAAGCAGGCCGATCATCCCGGCCTGGATCAGATCTTCAACCTGAACACTGGCGGGCAAACGCGCCAGCAAGTGGTAGGCAATGCGTTTAACCAGTGGCGCGTAACGCTCGATCAGCTCGTACTGCGCGTCACGTGCCGACTTCTTGTAGAGGTCGTAGCCACTGGCTGTCATAGCACCGGTCCTGCCGTTTGTTGCACGAGGCGCTCGACGAAAAACTCCAGGTGCCCACGCGGGTTGGCAGGTAGCGGCCAGGTATCGACCTTCTGTGCAATCGCCTTGAACGCCAGTGAGCACTTGGACCGAGGGAAGGCTTCGTAGACGGCGCGCTGTTTCTGCACAGCCTTGCGCACACTTTCGTCGTAAGGCACCGCGCCGACGTATTGTAAGGCGACGTCAAGGAAGCGATCCGTGACCTTGGTCAACTTGGCGAACAGGTTGCGCCCTTCCTGCGGGCTCTGGGCCATGTTGGCCAGGACGCGGAAGCGGTTCATGCCGTAATCGCGGTTCAGCAGTTTGATCAGTGCGTAGGCATCGGTGATCGAGGTCGGCTCGTCGCAGACCACCAGCAAGACTTCTTGCGCTGCACGAACGAAACTGACTACCGAGTCACCAATGCCCGCAGCGGTGTCGATCACCAGCACGTCGAGGTTGTCACCGATATCGCTGAACGCCTGGATCAGGCCGGCGTGTTGGGCCGGGCTTAAATGAACCATGCTCTGTGTGCCGGACGCGGCCGGGACGATTCGAATACCGCCAGGGCCCTGCAACAGTACGTCGCGCAGCTCACAGCGGCCTTCGATCACGTCGGCCAAAGTACGTTTGGGTGTCAGTCCCAGCAGGACGTCGACGTTCGCCAGCCCCAGATCGGCGTCCAACAGCATGACGCGCCGGCCGAGCTCAGCTAGAGCCAGGGACAAGTTCACTGACACGTTAGTTTTCCCGACGCCACCTTTGCCGCCGGTCACCGCGATCACCTGTACGGGATGCATGCTGCCCATGTTATTTCTTTACCTTGTCTTGCATAGACGGAGGCCACATTACTGGCTGCGCGTTCACTAACGGAACAATGCATGGCAGACCATCGATGTAGGTACAAAAACTGTTCATTAATACCTCAGCCAACCTGCTTGGTCGGGCTGTGGTAAATATCAGCGAACATGTCAGCCATGGCTTCTTCGCTGGGTTCTTCTTGCATTTGCACGCTGACGGCGCGACTGACCAACTGATGACGACGCGGTAGATGCAAATCATCCGGAATCCGCGGGCCATCGGTCAGGTAGGCCACCGGCAATTCATGACTGATGGCCAGGCTCAACACCTCGCCCAGGCTTGCCGTTTCATCCAGTTTAGTCAGGATGCAGCCAGCGAGCCCACAACGCTTGTAACTGTGATAAGCGGCCGTTAGAACCTGTTTCTGGCTGGTGGTTGCCAGGACCAGATAATTTTTTGATTTGATGCCACGACCGGCCAGGCTTTCGAGCTGCATGCGCAGTGCCGGATCGCTGGCCTGAAGGCCCGCGGTATCGATCAGCACCACGCGTTTGCGCAGCAAAGGCTCCAGCGCCTGCACCAGCGATTGGCCCGGATCGACATGCGTCACCGACACATTGAGGATCCGGCCCAGCGTCTTGAGTTGTTCCTGAGCACCAATACGGTAGCTGTCCATGCTGACCAGCGCGATATTCTGCGCGCCGTACTTGAGCACGTAACGGGCCGCGAGCTTGGCCAGGGTGGTGGTCTTGCCCATGCCGGCAGGGCCGACCATGGCAATCACGCCGCCCTCTTCCAGAGGCTCGACTTCCGGTGTGGCGATCATCCGCGCCAGATGCGCCAGCAACATGCGCCAAGCCTGACGAGGTTCTTCAATATCGGTAATCAGCGCCAGCAAATCGCGCGACAACGGGCCGGAAAGGCCGATGCGTTGCAGGCGACGCCAAAGATTGGCCTGGGCCGGACGGCTGCCTTGCAGCTGATTCCAGGCCAGGGAGCCGAGTTGCACTTCCATCAGTTCGCGCAGGCTGTTGAGTTCGAAACGCATCGAGTCGAACGCCCGTGGATCGACGCCACCGGAGGCAGGTGCCGCAGCCGGTGCAGGACGACGGGGTTCGGTGTAGGTCGGCTCGATCAGCGGCTCGGCGGCGGTCAGTGGCAGGCCGGCAAACAATTGGCGATTGGTGGACTTGTCGCTCTCGCCATCGCTGCGCAGGCTCAGTTCGGCCTGAGCGGTGACGATCCGCGACTGGGTCTTGCGCAGCTCGTCTTCGAGTTCCATGTTCGGAACGCGCGGAGCCAGCGCCGACAACTTGTAATCCAGGGCAGCCGTCAGCTCGACACCACCGGCGATCCGGCGGTTGCCAATGATGGCGGCATCAGCGCCCAGCTCATCACGAACCAGTTTCATGGCCTGACGCATATCGGCGGCGAAAAAACGCTTAACTTGCATAAACCACTACCTCAGCCGTTGGGCCCTACTGTCGCAACGATGGTCACTTGCTTGTTGTCAGGAATTTCCTGGTAAGCCAACACATGCAAACCCGGGACTGCCAATCGGCCGAATCGCGACAACATCGCGCGAACCGGACCGGCTACCAGCAGAATCACCGGTTGACCTTGCATTTCCTGTCGCTGCGCCGCATCGATCAACGAGCGTTGCAGTTTCTCAGCCATGCTTGGCTCCAACAGAACACCCTCTTCCGAGCCTTGTCCTGCCTTCTGAAGACTATTGAGCAATATTTGTTCCAACCTTGGCTCCAGGGTGATCACTGGGAGCTCGGAGTCAGTGCCTACAATGCTTTGGACGATTGCGCGGGATACGCCGACGCGCACCGCGGCCACCAACGCGGCAGTATCTTGACTCTTGCTGGCATTGTTGGCGATGGCTTCGGCAATGCTGCGAATGTCCCGTACTGGCACCTGTTCGGCCAGCAATGCCTGCAATACTTTGAGCAGCTGCGACAGAGACACCACGCCAGGCACCAGCTCTTCGGCCAGTTTAGGTGAGCTTTTGCCCAGCAATTGCATGAGTTGCTGGACTTCTTCGTGTCCGATCAGCTCGCTGGAGTGCTTGTACAGAATCTGGTTCAAGTGGGTTGCCACCACCGTACTGGCATCGACCACGGTGTAACCGAGGGATTGAGCCTGGGCACGTTGGCTGATTTCGATCCAGACCGCCTCCAGACCGAAAGCCGGATCTTTGGCGGTAATGCCGCTGAGCGTACCGTAGACCTGCCCCGGGTTGATCGCCAGTTCGCGGTCCGGGTAAATCTCCGCTTCGGCCAGGATCACCCCCATCAAGGTCAGGCGATAGGCACTCGGCGCCAGGTCGAGGTTGTCACGGATATGCACGGTTGGCATCAGGAAGCCCAGGTCCTGGGACAGCTTCTTGCGCACGCCCTTGATCCGCGCCAGCAACTGACCACCCTGATTGCGGTCCACCAGCGGAATCAGCCGGTAGCCGACTTCCAGGCCGATCATGTCGATCGGAGTGACGTCATCCCAGCCAAGCTCCTTGGTTTCCTGAGCGCGAGCGGGCGATGGCAGCAGTTCCTGTTGACGCTTGACCTCTTGCAGCGCCTGAACCTTGACCACGTTCTGCTTCTTCCAGAACAGGTACGCGCCGCCACCCGCCAGGGCTGCCATGCTGAGAAAGGAAAAGTGCGGCATGCCCGGCACGAGGCCCATCACCGCCATCAAACCCGCCGCCACGGCCAACGCTTTGGGCGAAGCAAACATCTGGCGATTGATCTGCTTGCCCATGTCTTCCGAACCGGAAGCACGGGTCACCATGATCGCTGCAGCTGTAGATAAAAGCAGTGATGGCAATTGCGCCACCAAACCGTCACCGATGGTCAGCAGTGCGTAAACCTTGCCGGCGTCGCCGAAGCTCATGCCGTGCTGGAAGATACCAACCGCCATGCCGCCGATCAGGTTGATGAACAGAATCAGCAGGCCGGCAATGGCGTCACCGCGAACGAACTTGCTGGCACCGTCCATGGAACCGTAGAACTCGGCTTCCTGGGCCACTTCCATCCGGCGCAGTTTGGCCTGGTTCTGGTCGATCAGGCCGGCGTTCAAGTCGGCGTCGATCGCCATTTGTTTACCGGGCATCGCATCGAGGGTGAAACGCGCACTCACCTCGGAAATCCGCCCGGCACCCTTGGTCACCACGACAAAGTTGATGATCATCAAAATCGCGAAGACGACGATACCGACCACGTAGTTACCGCCGATCACCACCTCGCCGAAGGCCTGGATCACCTTACCGGCGGCGGCATGGCCGTCCTGACCGTGGAGCATCACCACGCGCGTAGAGGCTACGTTCAGCGCCAGTCGCAACAGGGTCGCCACCAGCAAAATGGTCGGGAACACCGCAAAGTCCAGTGGCCGCAACGCATAAACACACACCAGCAAGACGACAATCGACAAGGCAATGTTGAACGTGAAGAACACGTCCAGCAGGAACGGCGGCACCGGCAACATCATCATCGCCAGCATGACCAGCAGCAACAACGGCACACCCAGATTGCCCCGACTTAAGTCGGCAACGTTTGTGCGAGCACTGTTGAGTAACTGAGAGCGATCCACCGGTATTCCCCGTTCCTTGAAGCAAACTTTTGACGCCGAAAGCAGGCGCAGAGCCGCTACTGCAAGAAACCTTCCAACTTTTGCAGGGGGTGGGAAATAGAAGGGTTTATTGGAGGGTTCTGTGTAGTCTGGACTGGCGCCATGGCGAGCAAGTCCACTATCACCTGGATTAGCCTCGGGCTGACAGTCGCGGCACTTCCGACCGGCAACCCTGAAAATTCACCGGACATTTCCATGGCTCTGGAATCAAGGGTGCAGGTTTATTTTTCATGTCGGAAAAATAAACCTTAACCTTTTCTGCTCATTTACTTTCTAAGCTTCAGGAAACTCTTCTTACAATGATGTTATCTATCTGATAGTCATTCCCACCGTCACTACCATCGTTACCCCCCCTGTCCTGGTGACTCACTATGCGCACTAGCTGATTTCCAGTCAGGGTAACGGAGAAGTTGGCACTCTGTTGAAACCATTGCCCTGTCCTGGGGACGCTATAGGCAGGAAGTATCTGTTGGCCCGCGGCGGTGCTGACTGAAAAAATCGGCGGCACATTGTTTACCAGCGGACTAAAGTTTCGAACGCTATAGCTGAATGAATAGGTTCGCCCGGTCATGAAGTTAAATGTTTGACTGAACAACACGCCGGCATGCCCTGAAACAGCTGTCGTATCGTTATGAAACACTCCCCCCGTAATACGCCCTTGAAAACCTGCCGGGCCTTTTTGCCAGTTTCCTGCGGTTCCATTGTTGAAGTCAGTAATGGAGTCCCGCCAGGTATCAACCACTACGGTAAAGCTCCGGGCCGGAGATACCGGGTTATTACCATAAAGCCCTCTGGCCGTAATGCTATGAAAACCAGCCCCCACCGACAGACTGATCTCCCCCCATCCACCGCTGCCGTTGACGGATGCATCCTGCTTCCGAACACCATTATCGCGAACCTCGACAGCGGTATTGATAGACGCACTGCCGCTGACATACACGGTGGTTGCCGTGGTCTCGCCACCGTGGGGAATATTAGCCCCCTGAGGGTCCCTGACGGTAACACTCGGTGTGACCAATGCCACCACGGTCAAGGTCCATGCCGCCGATGACAGCGACTCCGATTTCGCGACGAAGCTATGCCCTGTCCGGCTCAGCCCGGTGCGGGTCAAGGTCCAGCTCCCATCGGGCTTGACATCGACCGTCTGCGGCAGAGCGCCGTTATCAGTAATGACGACCTTCAGGTTTGGTGTCGCCTTGCCCGTCAGGATCACCGTGGTGTCGACGGTCGTGCCGCGGTTGGCGATATCCCGCAACTGCGAGTCGGTGATCTTGTCGATGCTCGGCTGCACCTCTGCCACCACATTTACAACCCAGGCCGCCGACGCCAGCGACTCCGATTTCGCGACGAAGCTATGCCCTGTCCGGCTCAGCCCGGTGCGGGTCAAGGTCCAGCTCCCATCGGGCTTGACATCGACCGTCTGCGGCAGAGCGCCGTTATCAGTAATGACGACCTTCAGGTTTGGTGTCGCCTTGCCCGTCAG